>NZ_JBJDNB010000015.1:0-125329 GCF_044900445.1 Pseudomonas sp. NPDC089407 | reverse complement strand
TAGTGGCGGACTCAGCAGGATTCGAACCTGCGACCGCTCGGTTCGTAGCCGAGTACTCTATCCAGCTGAGCTATGAGTCCGCGATTGGCAGTTTTAAACCAGTTACCGCTGGTTGACTGAAGTAGCTTTGCAAGCAGAGCCACTTCAAGAAAGTGGCGGACTCAGCAGGATTCGAACCTGCGACCGCTCGGTTCGTAGCCGAGTACTCTATCCAGCTGAGCTATGAGTCCGCGATTGGCAGTTTTAGACCAGATACCGCTGGTTGATTGAAGCAGCCTTGCAAACAAAGCCACTTCAAAAGTGGCGGACTCAGCAGGATTCGAACCTGCGACCGCTCGGTTCGTAGCCGAGTACTCTATCCAGCTGAGCTATGAGTCCGTGTCTTGCCGCGCATTATAGGTCGCTGAAACATTTTTGCAAGAACGTTTTCGTTTAAAAACAACTACTTAGCGTTCTTACCGCTTACAGCGCCCTACGCAAATAATGGCGGTGAAGGGGGGATTCGAACCCCCGATACCCTTATGAGGTATACTCCCTTAGCAGGGGAGCGCCTTCGGCCACTCGGCCACCTCACCGCAACACGAGGCGAATATTAAAGAACCTCTTTCACCTTTGCAACCCTTTTTTTGAAAAAAACTTCAAAAAAATTAAAGGCTTGGCTCTTCATCCTTCTCCTTCTTGATCCGCAGGTAGATTTCCTCGCGGTGAACAGCCACTTCTTTCGGGGCGCTGACACCAATACGCACCTGGTTGCCTTTGACGCCGAGCACCGTCACGGTGATCTCGCCGTCTCCAATGATCAGGCTCTCGGCGCACCGACGAGTCAGAATCAACATAGCTTTCTCCTTACGCAAACATTCAGGGGTAACAGTCTTGGGTGTCAGGGCCGGTCGCGGACGACGACCTGGCCCTGGTTACGCGCCACACAGGGCAGGACAGGGCCTGCGTGGCGAGCAGAAACGCGAAGGGCGCGGCATCAGCCGCGCCCTTCCAGGCAGCGCCTTACTCGCCCTGTCGGGCAGGAGCATCAAGCTCGAACGCGGTATGCAGCGCGCGCACGGCCAGCTCCAGGTACTTCTCTTCGATCACGACCGAAACCTTGATCTCGGAGGTGGAGATCATCTGGATGTTGATGCTCTCCTTGGCCAGGGCCTCGAACATGCGGCTGGCCACACCGGCGTGCGAGCGCATGCCGACGCCAACGATCGAGACCTTGGCGATCTTGGTGTCGCCGATCACTTCACGGGCACCGATTTCGCGGGCGGTGTTTTCCAGCACGCTCTGCGCCTTCTCGTACTCGTTGCGGTGCACGGTGAAGGTGAAGTCGGTGGTGTTATCGTGGGCAACGTTCTGCACGATCATGTCCACTTCGATGTTCGAAGCGCTGATCGGGCCGAGGATCTTGAAGGCCACGCCCGGGGTGTCCGGCACGCCGCGAATGGTCAGCTTGGCTTCATCACGGTTGAAGGCGATACCGGAAATGATCGGCTGTTCCATGGATTCCTCTTCATCAATGGTAATGAGGGTACCCGGACCCTCCTTGAAGCTGTGCAGCACGCGCAGCGGAACGTTGTACTTGCCGGCGAACTCCACCGAACGGATCTGCAGCACCTTGGAACCGAGGCTGGCCATTTCCAGCATTTCTTCAAAGGTGATCTTCTCCAGGCGACGGGCCTGTGGCACGACGCGCGGGTCGGTGGTGTAGACGCCATCTACATCGGTGTAGATCTGGCACTCGTCAGCCTTCAGCGCCGCCGCCAGGGCCACGCCGGTGGTGTCGGAGCCACCGCGGCCCAGGGTGGTGATGCTGCCGTGCTCGTCGACGCCCTGGAAACCTGCAACCACCACCACACGGCCTTCCTTCAGGTCGGCACGAATCTTCTGGTCGTCGATTTGCAGGATGCGCGCTTTGTTGTGCGAGCTGTCGGTGAGAATGCGCACCTGGTTGCCGGTGTAGGACACCGCTGGCACACCACGCTTGATCAAGGCCATGGTCAGCAGGGCAATGGTGACCTGCTCCCCGGTCGACACGATCACATCCAGTTCACGCGGAACCGGCTGATCGGTAATCTGCTTGGCCAGGTCGATCAGGCGATTGGTTTCACCGCTCATGGCCGACAGCACAACCACCAGGTCGTCGCCCGCTTCACGGTGTTTCTTGACCTTTTCGGCAACCTGCTCGATCCGCTCGATGGAACCGACAGAGGTGCCGCCAAATTTCTGTACGATCAACGCCATTTCAATGGTGCCTCAGCCCATACAGGGCCCCAAAAAACAATCCAACATGAGGGGCGAGCGACTAGACCGCCCGCCCCTTCATCTCAAAGTCCCTGCTCTGCGAATGGCACGGCCAGCGCCAGGGCCTGGTCCAGTGCAGCGACATCGACGCCACCACCCTGGGCCATGTCCGGACGGCCACCGCCCTTGCCACCCACTGCCGCAGCGGCTTGTTTCATCAGATCGCCAGCCTTGAGTTGGCTGGAGAGGTCCTTGGTCACGCCGGCCACCAGCACGACCTTGCCCTCATGCTCGCTGCCCAGCAGGATCACTGCGTGGCCGAGCTTGTTCTTCAGCTGATCGACCAGGGCCAGCAGGGCCTTGCCATCCTGCCCATCCAGGCGGGCGGCGAGGACCTTGGCACCTTTGACCTCAACGGCCGCGTTGGAGAGATCGTCTCCGGCGGCGCTGGCAGCCTTGGCCTGCAGCTGTTCCAGCTGCTTCTCCAGCTGGCGGTTGCGCTCGAGCACAGCCGACAGCTTGTCGATCAGGTTGTCACGGTTACCCTTGACCAGTTGCGCGGCTTCCTTGACCTGCTCTTCGGCAGCGTTCAGGTAGGCCAGCGCAGCGGCGCCGGTGACTGCTTCGATACGGCGCACGCCAGAGGCCACGCCGCCTTCGCTGATGATCTTGAACAGGCTGATATCACCGGTGCGCTTGGCGTGGATACCGCCGCACAGCTCCACCGAGAAATCGCCGCCCATGCTCAGCACGCGCACGGTGTCGCCGTACTTCTCACCGAACAGCGCCATGGCGCCTTTGGCCTTGGCAGTTTCGATGTCGGTCAGCTCGGTTTCAACGGCGGAGTTCTTGCGTACTTCGCGGTTGACGATGTCTTCCAGCTGCTTGATCTGCTCCGGCTTCACCGCTTCAAAGTGGCTGAAGTCGAAACGCAGGCGCTGGCTGTCGACCAGCGAGCCTTTCTGCTGTACGTGCTCGCCCAATACCTGGCGCAGCGCTTCATGCAGGAGGTGGGTGGCCGAGTGGTTCAGCGAGGTGGCGTGCTGCACCTCGGCATCGACCTTGGCCTCGACCGGCGAACCGATCAGCAGCGCACCGCTGGCAACCACACCGTGGTGCAGGAAAGCGCCGCCGGTCTTGGTGGTGTCGCGCACGTCAAAGCGTGCCGCGCCAGCCTGCAGGAAACCGCTGTCACCCACCTGGCCACCGGATTCGGCGTAGAACGGCGTGCGGTCGAGCACGACCACGCCCTGCTCGCCTTCACCCAGCTGGTCGACGGCCTGGCCGTCCTTGTACAGGGCGATGATCTTGCCTTGGCCTTCAGTGGTGTCGTAACCGAGGAACTCGGTGGCACTGTCAACCTTGACCAGGCTGTTGTAGTCCATGCCGAAGGCGCTGGCCGAACGGGCACGCTCGCGCTGGGCGTCCATTTCACGTTCGAAGCCGGCTTCGTCGATGGTCAGCTCGCGCTCACGGGCGATGTCCGCAGTCAGGTCCATCGGGAAGCCGTAGGTGTCATACAGTTTGAACACCACGTCGCCCGGTACCACGTTGCCTTGCAGCTGGGCCAGGTCCTGCTCGAGGATGCGCAGGCCCTGCTCCAGGGTCTTGGCGAACTGCTCTTCTTCAGCCTTGAGCACGCGCTCGATGTGCGCTTGCTGGCTGTTCAGCTCCGGGAAGGCTTCGCCCATCTCGGCGACCAGGGCGGCCACGATCTGGTAGAAGAAGCTGCCCTTGGCACCCAACTTGTTGCCGTGGCGGCAAGCGCGGCGAATGATGCGGCGCAGCACGTAGCCACGGCCTTCGTTGGACGGCAGCACGCCGTCGGCAATCAGGAAGCCGCACGAACGGATGTGGTCGGCGACCACTTTCAGCGAGGCCTGGCCGTCATTGCTGCAGCCAATGGCCTTGGCTGCGGCGGCCAGCAGGTTCTGGAACAGGTCGATCTCGTAGTTCGAGTGCACGTGCTGCAGCACAGCGCTGACGCGCTCCAGGCCCATACCGGTGTCTACCGATGGCGCTGGCAGCGGGTGCAGCACGCCGTCGGCGGTGCGGTTGAACTGCATGAAGACGTTGTTCCAGATCTCGATATAGCGGTCGCCGTCTTCTTCTGGCGAGCCGGGTGGGCCGCCCCAGATGTCCGCGCCGTGGTCGTAGAAGATTTCGGTGCACGGGCCGCACGGGCCGGTATCGCCCATGGTCCAGAAGTTGTCGGAGGCGTAAGGGGCGCCCTTGTTGTCGCCGATGCGCACCATGCGCTCGGCTGGCACGCCGACTTCCTTGGTCCAGATGTCGTAGGCTTCGTCGTCAGTGGCGTAGACGGTGACCCAGAGCTTTTCCTCGGGCAGGTTCAGCCATTTTTCCGACGTCAGGAAGGTCCAGGCGAAGGTAATAGCGTCGCGCTTGAAATAGTCGCCGAAGCTGAAGTTACCCAGCATTTCGAAGAAGGTATGGTGCCGCGCGGTGTAGCCGACGTTTTCCAGGTCGTTGTGCTTGCCACCGGCGCGCACGCACTTCTGGCTGCTGACCGCACGGGTGTAGGCACGCTTCTCCGCGCCGAGGAAGCAGTCCTTGAACTGGTTCATGCCTGCGTTGGTGAACAGCAGGGTCGGGTCGTTGTTCGGAATCAGCGAACTGGAGGCGACTCGGGTATGTCCCTGCTCTTCGAAGAAGCGAAGGAAGGCTTCACGGATTTCTGCGCTTTTCATAGGTTCTTCCACGGAAACGGCGGCCGTTTGGGCTAATACGTCGAATCGACGAAACGACGGCAAAGGGCGCCATTATATCCAGCCTGAACGGGAGATACAGTGTGTTTGTACACCAGAACAGCAATCGGCGGGTGAAAAGCCGTTCACGGACAGCGCCAAAGCCGCTCTGCAGGCCTGCCAGGCCCCCGCTGGCTGTACATAAGCAACACCTGAAGCCCCCGGCCCAACGAGATGCTGCCCCTCCATCCTTGATGCCGGAGCACATAATGCCTGAGCTGAATCTGTCCAAACTCCACTCGGACCCACACCCGGTAGCCCCCGGGACTACCCTGGCCAACCCTAACCCCATCTATTACATCGACGATCGCCAACCTGGTCATGGCCAGGCCGCCTTCGACAATGCAGACAACCCACAGCAGCAGACCGAGGTCAGGTACTTCCAGGGTGACGAAAATGTCCGAATCACTCTGGAGCGCACTTATCCACTGGGTCGACGCTACCGTCGAGTCACACAAAGCAGCGAGTTGCTGGTTTTCGGCGTAGCCCCACGCGACCTGCGTTCGGGTGAGCAGCAAAAGCGCGTGCGTATTGCCGTACGCGAATGCCTGCTGGAGGTGACCATCAACGATGCAGTCTTCATGGTCGCCGCGCGTACGGCTGAAGCCATTGCCATTCGCCTCACTGACGGGCAGCACTCCGTGGTCATCGCCCCAGAGGTGAAAAAACCGGTACTGATCGACATGATTGGGAACAACAACAGAATCGAGACAGGCGCAGGCATCGTCCACATCGATGCGCACACAGGCATGCACCAGATTGTCGTCGGTAGCGGCCCGGTGTTCATCGACAAGGGTGACGCGATTGTCAACGTCACCGGTCATTGCCTGCTGGGCCAGGCCTCGTCCAAGAGCGCGCTCTATCGCAATACAGAAGACGACGCACGGCTGGCCCAACCTGTAGCAGCCGAATATCAGGCGCTGGGCAGCATCGGCGTGCAAGTGACCGGTAGCGATGAATTCAGGCAGTCAATCGAGGATGCGCTGGAGTTGATGCGCAAACTACCCTGTGGCCAGGCGCTACTGGCAGGCCTGGATCACAAAGCCGGGCAGTCTGGAAACCCGATCAACGTGACCGAAGCGTCCAGGCACCAGCTCACCACTTATACACCCAGCGACAACGAACAAGATGAAGACGAAGACCACTTCATAATCGACGAAAGCCGCAGCAGCTGGGGCTACAGCGGCGGCACCCTCACATACAACCCCAACTGGTCGACCACTGCACAACTGCCACTGCTCGACCTGTATCGCTGCCTGTGCCAAGGCTGGAACTCGATGACGGGAACCGTCTTTCCGGGCCAGACAGAGGTTCAAGGCAAAAATGGCGCTTACCCGGTAGACAACCTGCAGCTACAAAGCATCGGCTTGCCCACCGACCGCACGTTCAAGTTTGACACCAGCACCGCTCTGAACACCAACCCACCCGCCTTCACCGAGAACGGGCTACGTCAGGCGCTGCAGCTGGAGCTTCGCACACAGCCTTGAGCCCCATCCATTGCGGCCAGCTCAGCCTAGTCGCTGACCAGAGTCGGGTACGATGAGAATCCCTGCCCTGAGGCCATTCTTGACCTTGGGGTTGGGGAAGATGATGCGCGCGCCCTCCTCCTCGACCACCCAACGCATCTCGGCCAGGTCTTCGGCCAGCAGGTAGCCCTTGCTCAGCTCGGAGAAGTTCTCGATGTTCGCCGGCAAGTGCAGGTGGAAACTGTCGCTGTGCTTGATGATCTCGCGGGAGACACTGAACAGCTGCAGGCCGTCCAGCGAGCCTTGGTCTTCTGGCTCGGTGTCTTCGATGATGCGGATCAGCCGTTCTTCAAGCTTGTCCAGGTTGACCTGCTCGTTCTGGCCGAACGGGCGGGCCTTGCCCAGTTCCAGGGTGAAGGCTTCTGCTTCCAGTTTTTCGTAGGTAAAGGCACTGAAGGTGATCGACGACTTGCTCTGCAGCAACACCGCCTCCATGCCCGCTGCCGCCAGCCGCGCCAGCTCGCGACGGGAATGCTTGCGCCCTTCTTTATAAGGGTACAGCGCGAATTGCTCAATCTTGGAACCACGGATAGCCGTATGCAGGTCGTAGTGCAGGCGGTTGCGCCCCGGCTTGCTGAAGAACACCCGGGCAAACTGTTCCAGTTCGGCAGCACGCAATGCCTCGAAGCCGCTGGACAGCTCGTGGCGGCCGTTGAACAGGCGGTTGATGTCCTGCTCGATAAAGCGCTCGCCCTTGCGGATAGCAGCCGGGTTGCCGAACAGGAACAGCAGCCGCGCCTTCGGCTTGATCGTGCCGTTGGCCACGCCGTGCAGCAGCCGTTCCAGCAATTCGATCGGTGCCGTTTCGTTGCCGTGGATGCCAGCGGACAACAGCAGGTCCAGCCCGCAATCCTCGCTCTCGGCCGGGCGCACCTCAAGCGCGCCCTCCCCCAGCCAGCGCAAACGCGCGCCCTTGGGTGTCACTTGGGTCTTCTCGGCCGGTTCGTGATCGGTGAGGGTCAGCTCAAGCAATTTGCCAAGGGCAAGCATAGGAACTTCCTTAGTGTGTGTGGCCGCAGTCGGGGCCATGGACGTGATCGTCGTCTTCGCCAACTTCAGCCGGTTCCATTTCCAGCTGCAGGCTGACCAGGTTGGTGGCCATCGGGCGCAGCAGCAGGTTGGCGTACTCGGTGTCGTTTTCGTCAACATCCACACCGATCAGCAGCTGGCCACGGCCGTCCTGCTGAATCCACACTTCCTTGCCTTGCCACACCACGGCGAAACGGGTGCAGGAGGTTTCCAGCTGGGTGCCGTCTTCATCTTCAAGGATCAGGCGCAGGGCGTCGGTCATTACAATTCTCTCTTCAAGGTTGGCGTTGGAACGGGTACACCGAGCCCAACTTCAGGATCTGGGTCAATTCGTCCAGTGCCGTACGGCACTCAACCAGCAACTGCGGGTCGGCCAGGTCCGCCTCGACGAGGCGGTCGCGGTAGTGCTTGTCGACCCACTGCAGCAAGGTGTCGTACAGCGGGGCGGTCATGATAACGCCTTGGTTGACCGCCGCCAGTTCCGTTTCCTTCAAAGCCACGCGCAAACGCAGGCAAGCCGGGCCACCGCCGTTCTGCATGCTCTGCTTGAGGTCGAAAACCTTGACCTCCTTCACCGCGCCACCCTGGCGGGTCAGCTGGCCCAGGTACGCCCAGACCCGCTCGTTGTTGCGGCATTCTTCCGGCACCACCAGCAGCATGGAACCGTCGTCGCAGCTGAGCAGCTGGCTGTTGAACAGGTAGGAACGCACTGCGTCCTCCACCGCCACCGCTGCCCGTGGTACGCAGATGGCCTGGAAGTTGCCACCCTTGCTGGCCAGTTTAGCTCGCAGCTGGCCAAGTACTGTGTCGGTGTCGAGGAACGCGTCCTCGTGGTAGAACAGCACTTCGCCGTTGCCCACCGCAATCACGTCATTGTGGAACACACCTTGGTCAATCACTGCCGGGTTCTGTTGAGCGTAGACCACACCGTCATCGCTCAGCCCGTGCAGCCGGGCCACCGCCTGCGAGGCCTCCAGGGTTTGCCGGGCCGGGTATTTCTGTGGCGCCGGGTAACGGCTGTCGAACGCACTGCGGCCATAGACGAAGAACTCCACGCCTGCCTCGCCATAGTCACGGCAGAAGCGCGTATGGTTGGCCGCGCCCTCGTCACCGAACTGTGCCACGGCCGGCAGCGCCGCGTGGTGGGCAAAGTGTTTCTCGTTGTTGAACATGGCGCCCAGCACGCGGCTGGTGGTCGGGTGTTCGATGCTGCGGTGGTATTTGCAGTTGAGGTTGGCGGCGGTGAAATGTACGCGGCCATCGGCGGTGTCGGCGCTGGGGCTGACCGTGGCAGCGTTGGCCACCCACATGCTAGACGCCGAGCAGCTGGCTACCAGCAGCGGCATGGCCTCCTTGGCGGCGCGCTGGATGACTTCGGCATCGCTGCCGCTGAAGCCCAGGCGGCGCAGCGCGGCTACATCCGGGCGCTCCTGCGGCGCCAGCACGCCCTGCTTGAAGCCCATGTCGGCCAGGGCCTTCATCTTCGCCAGGCCCTGGCGCGCGGCTTCGCGCGGGTTGGACCCCTGCTGGCTGTTGCTTTGCGAAGCCACGTTGCCGTAGGACAGGCCGCCGTAATTGTGGGTAGGCCCCACCAGGCCATCAAAATTCACTTCATAGGATTTCATCGGCTAGGCTCCGTGACCTGTTGTTATAGGGTGACGCCCGGCGTCAGGGTCGCCGGCAAGGCAAGGCTGGCGGTCTCCAGCGAAGCCACGGGGTAAGCGCAGTAGTCGGCCGCATAATAGGCACTGGCGCGGTGGTTGCCGCTGGCACCCACGCCGCCGAACGGCGCACTGCTGGCGGCACCGGTCAGCTGCTTGTTCCAGTTGACGATGCCGGCGCGGCTGCGCAGCCAGAAGTACTGGTAGCGGGCGCGCGAGTCGGACAACAAGCCTGCAGCCAGGCCGTACTGGGTGTTGTTGGCTTCATCGATGGCAGCATCGAAGTCGGCGTAGCGGATCACCTGCAGCAGCGGGCCGAAGAACTCCTCATCCGGGCGCCCAGCCACCGCGGTGACATCAACAATACCCGGGGTCAGCAGCGCGGCATCGGCCTGCGGCTGGGTCATTTCCAGCAACTTTACGCCACCGTTGGCGGCCAGCTCGGCCTGTGCCGCCATCAGCGCCCGCGCCGCCTGCAGCGAAATGACCGAGCCCATGAACGGCGCCGGCTGTTCATCGAACGCCCCCACCGTGATGGTTTTACAGACCTCGACCAGGCGCGCGATCAGCGCATCCCCCCAGGCACCTTGCGGTACCAGCAGGCGCCGTGCGCAGGTGCAGCGCTGGCCAGCGGAAATGAAGGCCGACTGGATAATGGTGTACACCGCTGCATCGATGTCCTTGACCTCGTCCACCACCAGCGGGTTGTTGCCACCCATTTCCAGGGCCAGGATCTTGTCTGGGCGGCCGGCGAACTGCTGGTGCAACAGGTTGCCGGTGCGGCTGGAGCCGGTGAAGAACAGCCCATCGATACCCGGGTTGGCAGCCAGCGCCACGCCGGTTTCGCGCGCGCCCTGCACCAGGTTCAGCACCCCCGCAGGCAGGCCGGCGGCGTTCCAGCAGTTGACGGTCAGTTCGGCGACCTTGGGCGTCAGCTCGCTGGGCTTGAACACCACGCAGTTGCCCGCCAGCAGTGCCGGCACAATATGGCCGTTAGGCAAGTGGCCGGGGAAGTTATAGGGGCCGAACACCGCCACCACGCCATGCGGCTTGTGCCGCAGCACTGCCGTGGCATCGGCCAGCGGGCCGCTCTTTTCACCGGTGCGCTCACGGTAGCTTTGCACCGAGATCGCCACCTTGTTGATCATGCTGGTGACTTCGGTCGCCGATTCCCACAGCGGCTTGCCGGTTTCCTCACCAATGCACTGGGCCATGGCTTCGGCATGCGCTTTCAACTGCGCAGCAAATTTTTCCAGCACATCGATACGCGCCTCCAGGCTCAGTTGCGCCCAGGCCGGGAATGCCTGGCGGGCTGCTTTTACGGCAGCGTCAACCTGGCTGGCGTCGGCACCCTGCCCTTGCCAGATCACGGCCTGGGTCACCGGGTTCAGCGACTGCAGGGTTTCGCCCTGGCCAGCCTGCCAATTGCCCGCAATGTAATGCGTGGTCATTTACTGGGCCTCCCGGCTAGCCGACAGCGGCACGGCGCGCACGTTGTCGCCAGCGCCCATGCGCAGGCGCTTGGCGGTCAGCGGGTCGACCACCAGGGTGCCGGCGGCCAGCCGCGCAGGTGCCGCTGTGATGCGGCAGTCGTCGCGCTTGCGGTTGTGGATGATGTAAGGGGTGGCGTCATCGCCCGGCGTACCGATTGCCAGCACCAGGGTCTGGCTTTCGCGCACGGCACGGATCTTGGCGGTGTCGCATTCGATGGCGGGGCCTGCGTCGAAAATGTCGACGTAGCCCTGGTAGTTGAAGCCTTCCTGCTTGAGCATGGCCAGCGCCGGCTCGGTGTCCTTGTGCACGCGGCCAATTACGCTGCGCGCCGCCTCGGACAGGAAGCAGGTGTACAGCGGGAACTTGGGCATCAGTTCGGCAATGAACGACTTGTTGCCTACGCCGGTCAGGTAATCGGCCTGGCTGAACTCCATCTTGAAGAAGTGCCGGCCCAGGCTTTCCCAGAACGGCGAGCGACCCTGCTCGTCAGACATGCCACGCATTTCGGCGATGATCTTCTTGCCGAACAGCTCAGGGAACTCGGCGATGAACAGCATGCGCGCTCGCGACAACAGGCGGCCATTCAGGCCGGAGCGGTAGTCGCTGCGCAGGAACAGCGAGCACAGCTCGGAGTTGCCCGTCAGGTCGTTGGCCAGGAACAGCGTGGGGATTTCGCGGTAGATCTTCAGCTCCTGCGAAGCACTGACCGTCAGGCCGACCCGGTAGTTGTACCAGGGCTCACGCAGGCCGACGGCACCGGCAATGGCACTGATGCCCACCACCATGCCCTCGTCGTTTTCGAGCACGAACAGGTAGTCGGTGTCGCCACGCTCGGCTTCGCCACGGAAGCTTTTTTCCGCCCAGCCAACACGATGCCCCAGGCGCTCTTCGTTGGCCGGCAGCGTGGTCAGCCCGGTGGTGCCGGTGCTGCGTGCCAATTCGATCAACGCAGGCAAATCGCTGCTGCGTACAGGACGAACGATCATGCTATCTCCTTGTGCGGCGGCATCGGCCGGCGCGAAACTCTGCTAACGCATCAATCCCGAAACGTCTGTTGCCAGACCTCAGACCGCCACCAGGCGCACGCTGGCACCCTCGCCCACGCCCAGCGCGTCGGCTGCTGCCACGCTCAGGCTGACCGGCTTGCCAGGCACCCAGTCGAGGTCCAGCAGCACCGCGCGGTAGTCCTGCAGCTGGCCGTTGCATACCAGATACGGGCGCCCGCCCTTGGCCGGCGCCTCTTCGATCTTTACCGGCACTACCCGGCTCTGGGCGATCGAGCGGATGCCCGAGGTGCGGGCATGCAGGGTCGGGCCGCCGTCGAAGATGTCGATGTAGTGCTCGGTCTCGAAGCCTTCGCGCATGAGGATGTCGAAGGTGATCTGCGCCCGCGGGTGCACCTGGCCCATGGCTTCCTGCGCCAGGTCAGGCAGCAGTGGCACGTAGATCGGGTAGTGCGGCATCAGTTCGGCAAGGAAGGTACGGCTCTTCAGGCCGCACAGGCGCTCGGCATGGGCATAGTTGAGGTCGAAGAAATTGCGGCCGATGGCATCCCAGAACGGCGATTCGCCCTGCTCGTCGCTGTAACCGACGATCTCGGTCACCACCGAGTCGGCGAAGCGCTCCGGGTGCGCAGCCATGAACAGCAGGCGGCCGCGCGAATTGAGCTCGGCCCAACCACTGTTCACCAGCTCTGGCAACACATAGAAGCTGGTCAGCAAGCTGTTGCCGGTCAGATCGTGACACAGCGACAGCACGTGAATCTTGTTGTGGATCTTCAGCTCGCGCGAGGCGTGCACAAAGGTCTCGTTACGAAAGCTGTAGAACGGCTCGGAGTAGCCCGCTGAAGCAACGATGGCCGAGCAGCCGGCGAGCTTGCCGGTTTCGCTGTCTTCGAGCACGAAGAAGTAGCTTTCCTCACCGTTGAAGCTGACCTCGGCGGCGAAGGAAGTCTCGGAGGCGGCAATCTTGTCGCCCAGGCGAGCCGTGTCGTCCGGCAGCGAGGTGACACCAATGGGGCTGTCTGCAGCCATGCGCTGCACTTCGTTCAGATCAGCCATTTGCGCGGGGCGCATCACCAGCATGGTGTCACTCCTTTGGAATACGGGCCGCTCATGGCGGCACGGAAAAACGGCAGGCGCATGTGCACCTGCTGTGGAATCGGGTATCGCCGGCCTGGTACAGCCTTGGCTGGGGCCGGCGAAGGGACCGCAGGCGGATCAGCCTTGGGTCAGGGTGGCCACGGCGCGCTCGAAGCGGTCCAGGCCTGCATCGATATCGGCGTCTTCAACCACCAGGCTTGGCGCAAAGCGAACCACATCCGGGCCGGCCTGCAGCACCATCACGCCTTCTTTCTCGGCGGCGTTGAGTACGTCCTTGGCCTTGCCCTGCCAGGCTTCGGTCAGCACGCAACCCAGCAGCAGGCCAACACCACGTACCTGACTGAACAGGTTGTACTTCTGGCCGATCTGCTCCAGGCGGGTTTTGAAACGCGCATGCTTGGCCTTGATGCCAGCCAGGGTTTCCGGTGTGTTGACCACATCCAGCACGGCGCAGGCAACGGCGCAGCCCAGCGGGTTGCCACCGTAGGTGGTGCCATGGGTGCCAACGGCCAGGTGCTTGGCCAGCTCGGTGGTGGTCAGCATGGCGCCAATCGGGAAACCGCCGCCCAGGCTCTTGGCGCTGGTCAGGATGTCCGGGGTCACGCCATAGTGCTGGTAGGCGTACAGCGAACCGGTACGGCCCACGCCCGTCTGCACTTCGTCGAAGATCAGCAGGGCGTTGTGCTCGTCACACAGCTTGCGCGCGCCTTCCAGGTAGGCCTTGTCGGCCGGTACCACGCCGCTCTCGCCCTGGATCGGCTCAATCACCACGGCGCAGGTCTTGTCGGAAATCTGTGCCTTCAACGCTTCCAGGTCGTTGTAAGGCACGTGGCTGATACCGGTGATCTTCGGGCCGAAGCCGTCGGAATACTTCGGCTGGCCGCCGACGCTGACGGTAAACAGGGTACGGCCGTGGAAGCTGTTCACGGTGGCGATGATTTCGTGCTTTTCCGGGCCGAAGCGGTCATGGGCAACCCGACGGGCCAGCTTGAAGGCAGCCTCGTTGGACTCGGCCCCGGAGTTGCAGAAGAACGCACGGTCGGCAAAGGTAGCGTCCACCAGCTTGTGCGCCAGGCGCAGGGCCGGCTCGTTGGTGAAAACGTTGGAGACGTGCCAGAGGGTGTTGGCCTGCTCGGTCAGGGCCTTGACCAGCGCCGGGTGGCAATGGCCCAAGGCGTTGACCGCGATACCGCCGGCAAAGTCGATCAGCTCGCGACCGGACTGGTCCCAGACACGGGAACCCTCGCCTCGCACAGGAATGAAGGCCGCCGGAGAATAGTTGGGGACCATGACCTGGTCGAAATCGGCACGTTGCACCGGGGCTTGCTCAACGGACATCTGAGTCTCCTGAAGAGGAACGCTGGCCTGGAAGTGGCGAGCGATGGGGGGATTGTAAGGACTGATCCGCGCCTGTCCTTGCGGCCAAGCGACAACTTGTTACAGCGCAAAACCCAGTTTTGACAAGGCTTTCGGCAATGCGACAAACACTGTCGCAATCGCGCAGTGTACGGGAATGTTCGCCGGTATTCTTGTGGTGCCTGACAGATCGAGCGCCGCCCGCGCGGCGCTTCGCGGCACAAGGCCGCTCCCACATTTGTTTCGGGCCAGTCCCTCCTGCACCCACCGGCGCGCGCCCCCCCCTTGGCGCATGCCTGGAGATTGATGAAGAGCAGCAGCACCCCCTTCGATATCGAAGGGAACAAACAAGGCGGACAGAGGTGACTTAGCAGGATGGACTGGCCCGAAACAAATGTGGGAGCGGGCTTGCCCCGCGAAGCGCCGCGCGGGCGGCGCTCGATTTCGGCCCCACCATCAAACCCAAGGCATGCACCCCAGGCCCAATCAAAATCTCAGCCCTTTTCAGCAGGCGCCGAACTCAGCTCGAACGGGCTGCTACTACGCCGCTGGTTGCGGTCTTCCCGCGGCGTAGCCCCAAAGAAGTTGCGGTACGCACTGGAAAAATGCGGCCCCGAGGAAAAACCACAGGACAGCCCGATCTGGATGATCGATTTGCTGGTCTGCATCAGCATCTGCCGCGCCTTGTTCAGCCGCAGCTCGAGGTAATACTGGCTCGGTACGCGGTTCAGGTACTGCTTGAAGATGCGCTCCAGCTGCCGGCGCGACACGCACACATGCTGGGCGATTTCGTCGGTGGTCAGCGGCTCTTCGATGTTGGCTTCCATCAACAACACCGCCTGGGTCAGCTTGGGATGGCTGGAGCCCAGGCGATTCTGCAGCGGAATGCGCTGGCGCTCGCCACCCTCACGGATGCGCTCGACCACCAGCTCTTCCGACACCGCCCCTGCCAGCTCCGCGCCATGGTCACGGGCCAGCACTGCCAGCAGCAGGTCGGTCACAGCCATGCCGCCGCAGGCGGTCAGGCGGTCGCGGTCCCAGTCGAACAGGTGACTGGTAGCGATGACCTTGGGGAAGCGTTCGGCAAAATCATCCTGCCAGCGCCAGTGCACCGCCGCCCGGTAACCCTCGAGCAGGCCCAGCATGGCCAACGGATACACCCCGGCAGACAGGCCACCGATCATGCAGCCACTGCGGGCCAGTTGCTTGAGTGCCGTTGACAAGGCAGCACCCAACGCCGCAGGCGGCTCGTCAGCCAGCAGGAACAGCTTGTGGCAACCTTCCAGCCGGCCGTTCCACGGCTCGCCCGGCAAGCGCCAGGCACCTTCCGGCGCTGGCTCGGCCTGCAGGAAAGCCAGTTCATAGACCACATCCGGGTGCACCCGCTGCGCCACCTGCAACACTTCCTCGGCCAGCGCCAGGGTCAAAGCCCTGGTGCTGGGCCAAATGAGAAAACCGATTCGCTGGGTGGTCATAGGGTACGGGTCCGAAACCTGATGTCGTTCGAGTCTGTGCGCCGGGTCAGGCTGCGCTCGCCGCGCAGCATGCCCTATTCTGGTGCAAAAATGCAGCTTTTACTTCAGGCTGCCGGAGAGGAACTGCTTCAGGCGCTCCGACTGCGGGTTGGCCAGCACTTCACGGGGGCAGCCGGTTTCTTCCACCAGGCCTTTGTGCAGGAACACCAGTTGGTTGGACACCTCACGGGCAAAACCCATTTCGTGGGTGACCACCACCATGGTCCGGCCTTCCTGGGCCAGCGCCTGCATCACCTTCAGCACGTCGCCGACCAGCTCCGGGTCGAGCGCCGAGGTCGGCTCGTCGAACAGCATAACCTCTGGCTCCATGGCCAGCGCACGGGCAATTGCCACACGTTGTTGCTCACCACCGGACATGTGCCCCGGGAAGGCGTCCTTGCGGTGGGCGACACCGACCTTGGCCAGGTAATGCTCGGCCTTTTCCAGGGCTTCCTTCTTGTTTACGCCCAGCACGTGCACCGGCGCTTCGATGATGTTTTCCAGCGCGGTCATGTGTGACCACAAATTGAAGTGCTGGAACACCATCGACAGGCGCGAGCGCATGCGCTGCAGTTGGCGCGGGTCGGCAGCCTTCAGCGCGCCGTCCTTGCCGGCGACCAGCTTCAGCTCCTCGTTGTTGAGCAGGATCTTGCCGGCGTGCGGCTGCTCCAGCAGGTTGATGCAGCGCAGGAAGGTCGACTTGCCCGAACCGCTGGAGCCGATGATGCTGATGACGTCGCCGGCCTTGGCCGCCAGCGACACACCCTTGAGCACTTCATGGCTGCCGTAGCGCTTGTGCAGGTCTTGGACTTCGAGTTTGTACATGCTGTCGATTCTCACAAAGCGGTCAGTGCTTGCGCGGCGCCAGGTAGCCGAGCCAGCGGCGTTCGGCCATCTTGAACAGGCGCACCAGGATGAAGGTCAGGCACAGGTAGAACACGCCCGCCGTGATATAGGCCTCGAAAGGCAGGTAGTACTGGGCATTGACCGTGCGTGCCGCACCGGTGATGTCGATCAGGGTGACGATCGACGCCAGGCTGGTGGTCTGCAGCATCATGATCACTTCGTTGCTGTACTGCGGCAGTGCCCGGCGCAGGGCCGATGGCAGCAGGATGCGGCGGTACATTTTCATGCGCGACATGCCCATCGCCTTGGCCGCTTCGATCTCGCCATGCGGCGTAGCCTTGAGGCTGCCGGCGATGATCTCGGCGGTGTAGGCACTGGTGTTGATACCGAACGCCAGGCACGCGCAGAAGGTGGCGCTGGACAGCAGCGGCCAGAAGATACTCTCGCGCACCGCCTCGAACTGGGCCAGGCCGTAGTAGATCAGGAACAGCTGCACCAGCATCGGCGTGCCGCGGATCACGTAGGTGTAAAGCCACGCAACAAGGTTGACCACAGGCTGCTTGGAGACCCGCATCAGCCCCAGGGGAACGGCCCCGAGCAGACCGAAGAACAGGGAAATCGCCAGCAGTTTGAGGGTGGTCAGCAGGCCGCCGAAGTACATCGGCAGCGCCTCCCAGATGACGTTGTAATCGAAGATCATAGTTCAGCCACCTTGACGCCTACCGAGTAGCGGCGTTCCAGATACTTCAGGGCCAGCAGCGAGACACTGGTCAGCACCAGGTACAACGCCGCCACCGCCAGGAAGAAGGTGAAAGGCTCGCGGGTGGCGTCGGCCGCCTGTTTGGCCTTGAACATCATGTCCTGCAGGCCGACGACCGAGATCAGCGCAGTGGCCTTGGTCAGTACCAGCCAGTTGTTGGTGAAGCCCGGGATTGCCAGGCGAATCATTTGCGGCACCTGAATGCGGAAGAACACCTGGCGCGGGCTCATGCCATAGGCCATGCCGGCCTCGGCCTGGCCCTTGGGAATGCCCAGGAAGGCACCGCGGAACGTTTCCGACAGGTAGGCGCCAAAGATGAAGCCCAGCGTGCCGATACCGGCGATCAGCGGGTTCAGGTCGATGTAGTCTTCGTAGCCGAGCAGCGGCGCCACCCGGTTGATGATGTCTTGCCCGCCGTAGAAAATCAGCAGGATCAGGACCAGGTCCGGAATGCCACGGATCACCGTGGAATACAGGTCACCCAGCCAGGCCAGCCAGCGCACCGGCGACAAGCGCAGCGCCACACCGATCAGGCCGAGTACGATGGCCAGGGCCATCGACGACAGGGCGAGCTGTAGCGTCAGCCACGCCCCGTCGAGGATGACTGCCCCGTAGCCTTTCAACATGATGAGGTCCTCGACCTAAAGAATGAAAAATGGTGCAAACCTCAGAGCCTCTGCTGTTTGCACCATTGCACAGGTGAAACCCGACGTCTTAGTTCGAGTCTGGACCGTAGATGTCGAAGTTGAAGTACTTCTTCTCGATTTCTTTGTACTTGCCGTTGGCACGGATGGCGTCGATGGCCGCGTTGATGCGGTCGACGTTGGCCTTGTCACCCTTGCGCACGGCAATGCCGATGCCATCACCGAAGTACTTGGCGTCGGTGAAGGCCGGGCCTACGAAAGCAAAGCCCTTGCCGGCGTCGGTTTTCAGGAAGCCGTCTTCCAGCAGGGTGGCGTCCGCCACGGTGCCATCGAGGCGACCGGCTGCCACGTCCAGGTAGATTTCGTTCTGGGTGCCGTAAGGCACGACGGTGGCACCCTTGGCGCCAAGCACTTCCTTGGCGAAGCGGTCGTGGATCGAGCCACGCTGCACGCCGATCTTCTTGCCCTTGAGTTCATCCAGGCTGTCGCTGACGGTGGTGCCGTCTTTCATGACCAGGCGCGCCGGGGTCAGGTAGTAGCGCTTGGTGAAGTCGACCGACTTCTTGCGGTCGTCGGTGATCGACATGGACGACAGGATGGCGTCGATCTTGCGCACTTTCAGCGCCGGGATCAGGCCGTCGAATTCTTGCTCAACCCAGGTGCACTTGGCTTTCATCTCTTCGCACAGGGCGTTGCCGATGTCGTAGTCGAAGCCGGCGATGCTGCCGTCGGGTTGCTTGAAGGCGAAGGGTGGGTAAGCGGCCTCGATGCCGATTTTCAACGGTTTTTCATCGGCCTGCGATACCAGGGAAAACACGGACAGCGCCAGGGCGCCAAGCAGTGCGAGCTTCTTCATCAGGTAACTCCATCGGTACGGGGCAATACAAGGCAGGTAACGGCTGCCCGATATGCGAATGGGTACAACGCGAGCCGCGCAGGGTTCGACCAAGGCCGCATACCACGAGCGAGTGAGTGGCATTTTAACGACAGCCCGGTAGTCGATATTTCTTCAAAGCGACAACTACTTACAGAAGCGCTTGAAACCGCCGCGGGCGATGTTGACAGCTATTGCAAAACATGCAAGAGCGCAAGAAATAGAACCTATAGACCTAGCAATTCCTGGGCCTATTATTGGCAAAGCCTTGTACGACGGCAAGTGTAGCGTGCTGTGTTGCACAAAATGACGGCACAAATGCACCGAAACGAGCCCGTTTTGTTTCCTGGCGCCCCGATAGTGTGCGGGAGCGGTGACAGAACGGTTACCGATGGTTGTCGGGTAACAGTAAAGCAAAAACCCCGCCGGTTGCCCGGGCGGGGTTATGGGTGGCTGCACCAACCTGTGGGAGCGGGCGCGGCCCTGCTATCAGGCCGAAGCCAGGTTCATCGCCTTGTGGGTATCGATCAGGTGCTGCACTACGCCCGGGTCGGCCAGGGTCGAGATGTCGCCCAGCGCGTCGTACTCACCGGTGGCAATCTTGCGCAGGATGCGGCGCATGATCTTGCCCGAACGGGTTTTTGGCAGCCCCGGCGCCCACTGGATCACATCCGGCGAGGCGATCGGGCCGATTTCCTTGCGCACCCAGTTTTTCAGTTCCAGGCGCAGCTGTTCGTTGGCCTCGACACCGGCATTGAGGGTGACATACACATAGATGCCCTGCCCCTTGATGTCGTGCGGCACACCGACCACCGCAGCCTCGGCCACCTTCGAATGCGCAACCATTGCGCTTTCGATCTCGGCAGTGCCCATGCGGTGCCCGGATACGTTGAGCACGTCGTCCACACGGCCAGTGATCCAGTAGTAGCCGTCCTCGTCGCGACGCGCACCGTCACCGGTGAAGTACATGCCACGGAAGGTCTTGAAGTAGGTATCGACGAAGCGGTCGTGGTCGCCGTACAGCGAACGCGACTGGCCCGGCCAGGAGTCGAGGATCACCAGGTTGCCTTCGGCAGCACCGTCGATCAGGTTGCCCAGGTTGTCGACCAGCGCCGGCACCACGCCGAAGAACGGGCGGGTCGCCGAACCCGGCTTGAGGCCGGTAGCGCCCGGCAGCGGGCTGATCAGGATGCCGCCAGTCTCGGTCTGCCACCAGGTATCGACGATCGGGCAACGCTCCTTGCCTACCGTCTTGTAATACCAGTTCCAGGCTTCGGGGTTGATCGGCTCACCCACCGAGCCCAGCAGGCGCAGGCTGGAGCCATCGGCCCCCTCAACGGCGGCCTGCCCCTCGGCCATCATGGCGCGGATGGCGGTTGGCGCGGTATAGAGGATGTTGACCTTGTGCTTGTCGACGATCTTCGACACACGGGTGATGTCCGGGTAGTTGGGCACACCCTCGAACAGCAGGGTGGTGGCACCGTTGGCCAGCGGGCCGTAGACGATATAACTGTGACCGGTGACCCAGCCCACGTCGGCGGTGCACCAGTAGACCTCGCCCGGGCGGTAGTCGAACACGCGCTCATGGGTCAGCGCGGCATACACCAGGTAACCGCCGGTGGTGTGCAGCACACCCTTCGGCTTGCCGGTGGAGCCAGAGGTGTAAAGGATGAACAGCGCTTCCTCGGCACCCATTTCCTTCGGTGCGCAGTGGCTGGAGGCCACTTTCATCAGGTCTTCGTACCAGATGTCGCGGTGCTGGTGCCAGGCAATGTCGCCGCCGGTGCGCTTGCACACGATGATCTTCTGCACGCTGTTGGTTTCCGGGTTGGTCAGCGCCAGGTCGACGTTGGCCTTGAGCGGGGTACGACGCCCACCACGCAAGCCTTCGTCGGCCGTGATCACCACCTTGGACTTGCAGTCGATGATACGGCCGGCCAGCGCCTCGGGCGAGAAACCGCCGAACACCACCGAATGGATTGCGCCGATACGGGCGCAGGCCAGCATGGCGACCACGGCTTCGGGAATCATCGGCATGTAGATGGTGACCACGTCACCGCGGTGCACGTCCTGGCCACGCAGGGCGTTGGCAAACTTGCAGACTTGCTCGTGCAGTTCGCGGTAGGTGATGTTGCGGTGCTCGGAAGGGTCGTCGCCCTCCCAGATGATGGCCAACTGGTCACCGCGCTCTTCGAGGTGGCGGTCCAGGCAGTTGGAGGAAACGTTCAGAGTGCCGTCGGCGAACCATTTGATATCGACGTGGTGGTCGTCGAAGGAGGTCTGCTTGACCTTGGTAAACGGCTTGATCCAGTCGATACGCTGGGCCTGCTCGCGCCAGAAGCCGTCCGGGTTGATCACCGATTGCTGGTACATGGCCTTGTAGGTGGCCTCGTCGGTCAGGGTAGTGGCCGCAACCTCGGGACGAACGGGATACAGTGGAGCCGCACTCATCTGTGTTACCTCGGTGTAATAGTTGTTTTTGTATGGAACCGTTTGTAACTGTACCAGAGCGCCAAAAGCCATTCGACGTTGGTAGTAATTTGGTACGCCCGTTCCGGCAGAGCGCTCTGGCATGCGCATTACAGCCCGAACAGCGAGGAAAGAAAGGGCTTGATGGGGGATTGTTACAGATTCTGTCAAAACACTTTATCAAAAGACCCACTGTTTCAGCCTTGTTCACCGCCCTAAAATTCACCTCGCCAGCAACGGCAAGGCGATTAACAACTGGTAACAGCCCCCACGAAGGCAAGCGTTAATCCCCCCTCTAAACACGCTAGTTAAAACTTGCTGTACTCGCGGCGCCATAAGCGCCGCGTGCCCCCTCACGACCTTAGACAGGTAAATAGAAAATGAAAGCTTTACTGGTATTGGTACTTGGCAGTCTTTGCGGCGCGGCGATGGCCGGCGAAGCCAAAGATGCCGAGCAGATTCCGGTTGAACAATACAGTTACTCGCAGCACCTGGACATTGCCCGCGTCATCTCGATGAGCGAAGTGCCCAATGTGTGCGAAGTCGTGCCAGCCCGCATGACCTACGAGGACTCCCAGGGCCAGAAGCACATTCTCGAATACCGCGTGATGGGGAACGGCTGCTCTAACGGCTGATACCTTGTGAATTGGGGGCCCTGCGGGCCCCATTCGCGACACAAGGCCGCTCCTACAGGTATTGCGCAGGTTTCAAACCAGGTGCAATACCTGTAGGAGCGGCCTTGTGTCGCGATAGGACTGCGAAGCAGTCCCAAGCTTGCGGCCCGACAACTAATCTCCAGACTTGTTAAGCGAATAATCCCTTAACTTGTTGGCAATAGTGGTATGCGAAACCCCCAATCTTTTCCCCAGCGCCCGGCTACTGGAAAACTCGCCCATCAAACTTTCCAGCACCGCTTTTTCAAAGCGCCCTACAATCTGCGAAAGATCCCCTTCCAGCGAAAACTCACCCAGCGGTTGGCGCACGCCATAATGCGGCAACCGTATATGCTCGCTCTTGACCACGCCGCCCTCGCATAACGAAACTGCCTGGAACAATACGTTTTCCAACTGCCTTACATTGCCCGGCCAATGGTATTGCCCAAGTTTGTCCATTGCCGCCGGCGCCAGCCGTGGCAGGGCACAGCCGATCTGCCGGCTGGCCTGGTCAAGAAAGTGCTGCACCAGCCCTTCCAGGCCATCCATGCATTCGCGCAAAGGCGGAATGTGCAACGACAATACGTTGAGGCGGTGGTACAGGTCCTGGCGGAACTCACCCCGGGCACACAACTCGGACAAATCCACCTGGGTCGCACAGATCACCCGCACGTCCAGGTAGACCTCTTCATCGCTGCCAACCCGGCGGAAGCAGCCGTCCTGCAGGAAACGCAACAATTTCACCTGCAGGCGCGGGCTCATTTCCCCTACCCCGTCGAGGAACAGCGTGCCACCGGCGGTCAGCTCCAGCAGCCCGAGCTTGCCCTCGGCCCGCGCCCCTTCGAATGCCCCGGGGCCGTAACCGAACAATTCGGTCTCGGCCATCGACTCGGGCAAGCCGGCGCAGTTCAGCGCCATCAGCGGCGACTGCCCGCGGGGGCTGGCCAGGTGACAGGCGCGCGCCAGCAACTCCTTGCCAGTGCCGGTCTCGCCCTCGATCAGCAATGGCGCATCCAGCGGCGCCATGCGCCGCGCTTCGCGCACCACGGCAGCCATCACCCGCGAACTCTGGAAGATGCTGTCGAAGCCGCGCAGCTCCTGCTTGCGCACGTTATAGATGCGCTCGCCAATACGGTCGGCGCGGTGCAGGGTAAGCACGGCACCGGCCAGCGCTTCGCTCTCGTCATGCTCAGACTGCAGTGGCGCAATATCGGCCAGGAACACATCCCCCTTGACCTTGATGCGCAGGCCATTGATGCGCGACTGGTTGGCCCGCACCAACTCCGGCAGGTCGAAGTCTTCTACGTAACGCGCCAGCGGCATGCCCGGCACCTCGTCCACGCGTACGCCCAGCAATTGTGCGGCAGCGCGGTTGGCTGCAACGATGCTGCCGCCCATGTCAACCGACAGCACCGGGAAGTCCAACGCCCCCAACAGTGCATTCAGCTCCATGTGCCGGCGCTCGCTGGGCATCAGGCCCACGCGCTTGACGCCGAACACCCCGGCAATGGCCTCGAACTTAGGCCGCAAGGCCTGGAACTGCAGATTGATCAGGTTCGGGCAGTGCAGGTAGATGGCATTGCCATGGTCGCCACCCACCTCGCCGCGCAGCACGTTGATGCCGTACTCCACCAGCAAGTTGAGGATGTCGCGCAGGATGCCGATGCGGTTTTGGCAGTGCACTTTGATGCGCATGAAGGCTCTCGTGGCGCCAATGTTTTTCAACACCGCGCAGAAAAGTCGTAAAGATAAGCTGACAAAAACAGGGTAACCATCAGCCAGATGCCTCGGATTTTCCGACACCTGGCCATTTTTGTAAAATTATCGTTACGAAAACAAGGTATCAACCCTTGGCCACACTTGCTTGCCCTCGTGCAAAGCAGCGCGCGAAGGGATATTCCTAAGGCATGCCCTGCACATAACAAGAAAAGCCCTCACCAGGAGAGCCTTATGAAACAGACGCAATACGTGGCCCGCGAGCCCGATGCGCATGGTTTTATCGATTACCCGCAGCAAGAGCATGCGGTGTGGAACACCTTGATCACCCGCCAGTTGAAAGTGATCGAAGGCCGCGCGTGCCAGGAATACCTGGACGGCATCGACCAGCTGAAGCTGCCGCATGACCGCATTCCGCAACTGGGCGAAGTCAACAAGGTGCTGGGCGCCACCACCGGCTGGCAAGTTGCCCGGGTACCGGCACTGATCCCCTTCCAGACCTTCTTCGAGCTGCTGGCCAGCAAGCGTTTCCCGGTTGCCACCTTCATCCGCACCCCGGAAGAGCTGGACTACCTGCAAGAGCCCGATATCTTTCACGAGATTTTCGGCCACTGCCCGCTGCTGACCAACCCTTGGTTCGCCGAATTCACCCACACCTACGGCAAGCTCGGCCTGGCCGCGACCAAGGAACAGCGCGTGTACCTGGCGCGCCTGTACTGGATGACCATCGAGTTCGGCCTGATGGAAACCGCACAGGGCCGCAAGATCTACGGTGGCGGCATCCTCTCGTCGCCGAAGGAGACCGTCTACAGTTTGTCTGGCGAGCCTGAGCACCAGGCCTTCGACCCGATCGAGGCCATGCGCACGCCCTACCGCATCGACATCCTGCAGCCCGTGTATTTCGTGCTACCGAACATGAAGCGCCTGTTCGACCTGGCCCACGAAGACATCATGGGCATGGTCCACCAAGCCATGCAGCTGGGCCTGCACGCCCCGAAATTTCCACCCAAGGTCGCCGCCTGAGCGACCTTGCCGATAACAACTCGAACCGGAAAACACCTCATGAATGCCTTGAACCAAGCCCACTGCGAAGCCTGCCGCGCCGACGCCCCGAAGGTCACCGACGAAGAGCTGGCCGAACTGATCCGCGAAATCCCGGACTGGAACATCGAAGTACGTGACGGCCACATGGAGCTGGAGCGCGTGTTCCTGTTCAAGAATTTCAAGCACGCCCTGGCGTTCACCAATGCCGTGGGCGAAATCGCCGAGGCCGAAGGCCACCACCCGGGGCTGCTGACCGAATGGGGCAAGGTGACCGTGACCTGGTGGAGCCACTCGATCAAGGGCCTGCACCGTAACGATTTCATCATGTGTGCGCGGACTGACAAGGTGGCGGAAACGGCTGAAGGCCGTAAGTAAGTAACAAGAAAGGGCCGCTTCGCGCCCCATTCGCGGGACAAGCCCGCTCCCACAGAGACCATGCCTGCACAGGCTTGTGCGCGATATCTGTGGGAGCGGGCTTGTCCCGCGAATGGGGCGCGAAGCGGCCCTTTTTCATGTGAAAATTGTGCGCTGTTCGCCCGCAAAACCGACAAACGAACGGGAAAAAATTCAAACTGTCATCCAGACTTGTGTATCCTGCCCCAGCTTTGTGAAGCTCCAAACGCGCCTGGCGCAGACTTTTCACTCACACTTGCGAGGAACGACGAGATGCATGAGATCCCGAATCTTCCCTTCCCAAGCCTGAACCCAGAAGAGCCAACCGTTACCGTCCACGCCGAGCCGGCAGTTGCCGCCGAGCAGGATGGTGACGATCAATCCAGCGCTGACCAGGAATAACTGCGCACCCCCGACTGTGTGAAAACGGCTGACCTGCGGGCCACCCCCGTCATCACGTTTTCACACCGTCCAGAACCCACGTAGGCCCCCATGCCCGACTCACCGCGCCCCCTTGCGGTCACCCTGCAAGTCGTCTCCATTGTCCTCTTCACCTTCATCGGCTACCTGAACATCGGCATCCCGCTGGCCGTACTGCCTGGCTATGTACACAACGACCTGGGCTTCAGCGCCGTGGTCGCCGGCCTGGTGATCAGCGTGCAGTACCTGGCCACCCTGCTCAGCCGCCCGACCGCCAGCCGCATCATCGACAACCACGGCAGCAAGAAAGCCGTGATGTACGGCCTTGCCGGCTGCGGCCTTAGTGGCGTATTCATGCTGGCCTGCGCCTTCCTCACCCACCTGCCGTGGCTGAGCCTGGCCTGCCTGCTGGTCGGCCGCCTGGTGCTGGGCAGCGCCGAAAGCCTGGTGGGTTCGGGCGCGATCGGCTGGGGGATTGGCCGTGTGGGCGCCACCAACACGGCAAAGGTCATCTCCTGGAACGGCATCGCCAGTTACGGTGCACTGGCCATCGGCGCCCCGCTGGGCGTACTGATGGTCAAGGGCCTGGGGCTATGGAGCATGGGCGTCAGCATCATCCTGCTGTGCGTACTCGGCTTGCTGCTGGCCTGGCGCAAGCAGGCCGCGCCCATTGTCAGCGGCGTGCGCCTGCCCTTTCTGCGGGTACTGGGCAAGGTGTTTCCGCATGGCTCCGGCCTGGCACTGGGCTCGATAGGTTTTGGCACCATCGCCACATTCATCACCCTGTATTACGCCAGCCGTGGCTGGGGCAATGCCGCGCTGACGCTGAGCCTGTTTGGTGCCAGCTTCATCAGTGCACGGTTGCTGTTCGGCAACCTGATCAACCGGATTGGCGGGTTTCGCGTGGCGATCGCTTGCCTGTCGGTGGAAACGTTGGGGCTGCTGATGCTGTGGCTGGCACCCAGTGCCGAACTGGCACTGGCGGGGGCTGCGTTGAGCGGGTTTGGTTTCTCGCTGGTGTTCCCGGCACTGGGTGTGGAAGCCGTGAACCAGGTGTCGGCGGCCAACCGCGGGGCTGCGGTGGGGGCTTACTCACTGTTCATCGATTTGTCGCTGGGGGTGACCGGGCCATTGGTGGGCGCGGTGGCGGCGGGGTTCGGGTTTGCTTCGATGTTTTTGTTTGCGGCTGCGGCGGCGGCTTGCGGGTTGGTGTTGAGCCTGTATTTGTATCGGCAGGCGCGTCGGGGTAGAGATCGCACACAAGAACCCTGACCCTTACAGTGCCTGCACTGGCCCTATCGCCGGCAAGCCAGCTCCCACAGGATCACCACAATATTCTGGCCTGTGGTGATCCTGTGGGAGCTGGCTTGCCGGCGATAGGGCTGCAACGCAGCCCCCGGGGCCCTCAAGCTCAGCGCTGTGCGTACTGCAACACCACTTCCAGCGGGTGGCGCATCTTGCGTTCGGTCATGCGCTTGACCTGGCTACGGCACGAATACCCGGTCGCCAGCGGCTCGCCTTCCTTGTCCAGCTTGGTCGCCCAGCTCTGCTCAAAGAGGGTCCGTGACGTTTCCTGGTTGCGCGCCTCGTGCCCGTAGGTACCGGACATGCCGCAGCAACCGGTCGCCTCGGTCACCAGCTTCAGCCCCAAACGGGCAAACACCTGCTCCCACTGCTTGGTACTGGCTGGCACGTTGGTCTTCTCGGTGCAATGCGCCATCAAACGGAAGTTGCCCGGCGCGGTCGGCGCCTGCTCGGGCAGCACATCCATCAGCCACTCCTGCGGCAGCAGCACCTGCGGGCAACCGTCCAGGCCCGGCACCTTCTGGTATTCCTGGCGGTACACCAGGGTCATTGCCGGGTCCAGGCCCACCAGCGGCACGCCGCAATCGGCCAGGGCCTTGAGCTGGGTGGCGTTACGGATCGCCGCTTTGGCGAATGCACCGAGGAAGCCCTGCACATGCAGCGGCTTGCCGTTGGCACTGTACGGCGCCAGGAACACTCGGTGGCCCAGACGGTGCGCCAGGTCGATGAAGGCCGACAGCAGCGGCGTTTCAAAGTAGCGGGTGAAGGCGTCCTGCACCAGCACGATACTGCGCTCGCGCTGGGCTGGGGTCAGTTCGCGCAGGGCCGGTACCGTGGCAATGCCAACACGGCAGCGGCTGAGGGTAGCCTGGAAGTTGAAGCGGCTGATCAGTGGGCTGTCGACCATGCCGACCTTGTCGGCCAGCAGCTTGCTCACCCACTTCGAACCCATCACCGCGTTGTACAGCCCCGGCGCATGCGCCAGGTACGGAATGGTGAATTCCAGCGAGCCGATCAGGTAGTCGCGCAGCGGGCGCTGGTAGCGGCCGTGGTACAGCTCGAGGAAGCGCGAGCGGAAGTCCGGCACGTTGACCTTGATCGGGCACTGCCCGGCGCACGACTTGCACGCCAGGCAGCCGGCCATGGCGTCGTACACTTCATGGGAGAAATCCTCCTGGCCCTGGTTGCGCGCGCGGTTGTTGCGCAGGCGTGTCGGCAGGCCCTTGAGCCACGACACCTTGTTGCGCGCCGCGGCCAGCACATCGATGTTCGCTTCACCCTGCAGGCGCAGCCATTCACGCATCAGCGAGGCACGGCCCTTGGGCGAATGCTGGCGCTCGCGGGTGGCCTTCCATGACGGGCACATGGCGTCGTTGGGGTCGTAGTTGTAGCAGGCGCCGTTGCCGTTGCAATGCACGGCGCTGGGGAAGTCCTGCCACACGCGCTCGTTGATGGTGCGGTCGAGGTCACCGCGCAGGGTCACGCCATCCACCGGGGTCAGGCCTTCGGCACTGCCCGGAGGGGTGCAGATCTTGCCCGGGTTCAGCTGGTTATGCGGGTCGAAGGCGCCTTTCAGGCGCTGCAGCGCCGGATACAGTTCGCCGAAGTACTCGGGCACGTATTCCGAGCGCAAACCCTTGCCGTGCTCGCCCCACAGCAGGCCGCCATAACTCTTGGTCAGCGCCGCCACTGCATCGGAGATCGGCTTGACCAGCGCGGCCTGGGCTGGGTCTTTCATGTCCAGTGCCGGGCGCACGTGCAGCACGCCGGCGTCGACGTGGCCGAACATGCCGTAGGCCAGGCCATACCCATCGAGCAGCGCGCGGAAGTCGGCGATATAGTCGGCCAGTTGCTCCGGCGGCACCGCGGTGTCTTCAACGAACGGCTGCGGGCGCACTTCGCCCTCGACGTTGCCCAGCAGGCCCACCGAACGCTTGCGCATGACATAGACACGGGTCACGGCCTCGGCGCCTTCAGCCAGGGTATGCCCAAGGCGCTCGACGCTGGTATCCGCTTGCAGGTGGGCGACGAAGGCCTGCACCCGGGCATTGACCTCGGCCGGCTCGTCGCCGCAGAACTCCACCAGGTTGATACCCAGGGTCGGGCGCTCGGGGTCGGCCGGGAAGTACTCGGCAACGCTGTGCCAGACGATATCCTTCATCGCCAGCATCAGTACCTTGGAGTCCACGGTCTCGATCGACAGCGGCTTGTGCGCCATCAGCGCATTGGCGTCACGCAGGGCATCCATGAAGCTGGTGTAGCGCACGTTGACCAGCACCGCGTACTTGGGAATCGGCAGTACGTTGAGCTTGGCTTCGACCACATAACCCAGCGAACCCTCGGCACCGCACAGCACGCTGTTGAGGTTGAAGCGGCCCTGCTCATCGCGCAGGTGCGCCAGGTCATAGCCGGTCAGGCAACGGTTGAGCTTGGGAAAGGTGGTTTCGATGAGTTCGGCCTGGGTTTCCTGGATTTCCCGTGCCATGCGGTACACCTCGCCAACCCGGCCAGGCGCGGCGCAGGCCTGCTCCAGCGCGGCATCGTCGATCGGCAGGCTGTGCAGGCGCTCACCACCGAGCAGCACGCTGTGCAGCTCCAGCACATGGTCTCGGGTCTTGCCGTACGTGCAGCTGCCCTGGCCGCTGGCATCGGTGTTGATCATGCCGCCGACGGTGGCGCGGTTGGAGGTGGACAGCTCGGGGGCGAAGAACAGCCCGTGTGGTTTGAGCGCCGCGTTGAGCTGGTCCTTGACGGTACCGGCCTGCACCCGCACCCAGCTTTCCTCGACGTTGATTTCGAGGATGTTGTTCATGTGCCGCGACAGGTCGACGACGATACCGTCGGTCAGTGACTGGCCGTTAGTGCCGGTACCACCGCCACGCGGGGTCAGCTTGACCTGCTGGAAGCGCGGCTCGCCCATCAGCGTGGCGACGCGCGCCACGTCGTCGGCATCCAGCGGGAACACCGCTGCTTGCGGCAGGCGCTGGTATATCGAGTTGTCGGTGGCCAGCACCGTACGGGTGGCGTAGTCGGCACTGATCTGGCCACGAAACCCGCTGTTGCGCAGGGCTTCGAGAAATTCGGGGTAGTTGGCGCTCGGTGCAACGGTCGGCAGCTGGGCGATCATCGAAGGATGGCCTCTTGATATTGGCTAGTTCACGGGATTCCTGTCGTACCGGCATGGGTTGATACACGCAGGGATGACGTATGGGTCAATGTTCCTGTAGTTTGGCTTCAGGGGCAAACGGATAATCCTGCCGCTATCAATGACTTTTATGAATGAATTACCGCCACCTGACACCGTCCATGTCGCTGCTGCTGGCATTCGAGGCCGCCGCCCGGCATGAAAGCTACACCCGTGCTGCAGCCGAGCTGTCGCTGACCCAGAGTGCGGTCAGCCGCCAGGTGCAGGCGCTGGAGCAGCAGTTGGGCCTGACCCTGTTCCGCCGCGAGGGCCGGCAGGTGCAGTTGACCGATGTCGGTCGCCTGTACCAGCGCGAGCTCAGCGAGGCATTGGGGCGCATCCGCAGCGCCACCTTGCAGGCCCTGGCCTACCAGTCGGGTGTGGGCACTTTGCGCTTGGCCACGCTGCCCACGTTCGGTTCGAAATGGCTGTTACCGCGGCTGCATGCGTTCTACGGCGCGCACCCCGGCATGCTGGTGCATATTCATTCCCGTATCGAAGCCATCAACTTCGAGACCAGCGAGATCGACGCCGCTATCGCCGTGGCCAGCCACGACCTGCCGGGGCTCATCTGCCATCGCCTGCACGCCGAAGAGCTGGTGGTCATTCTGCCGCCGCAGGCCGGCACCGATACCCGGGGCTGGGACCCGGCACGCATCAGCCAGGAGGTGCTGCTGAACGTCGCCAACAACCCCCATGCCTGGGGTGAGTGGTTTTCGCACCACGGCCTGTCGCATCGCGCAATGCGCCTGGGGCCGAGTTTCGAACTGACCTCGCACTTGATCCAGGCCGTTCGAGCCGGCATAGGGATCGGCCTGGTACCCCGAATTCTGGTAGACGAAGAGCTGATCAACGGCGAGCTGTTCAGCCCCGGGAGCGCCATCGCCAGTCAGCGCAGTTACTACCTTATCTACCCCGCCAGAAACGAAGCGCTGCCATCGTTGAAAGCGTTCCGTAGCTGGTTACTGGGGCAGATCTAGCTAACTATCCTGGTGGGCACCTCTGCTCATTCAGGGATGTGGACAGTCCACATATGCGCTGCGCGCTGCATGCATTCTTCGGTCAACGCCAAACGCTGATCGCGCAGCCAATCGGCTTCCCAGCGGTTGAACGCCTCCATGCCTGCTACATCGTCCTGGGTGTGCAACCTGTTCTTCTCGATCAGCTTTTGTTGCGTTAACGTGAAGCGGGCCGGCGATGAGCGCTCAAGGTATTTTATCCAATAGGGCTGCTGACAGTACCACCTGGCCATTACGGCAACCGTCTGACGCTCACGGATGTAATTCAACACCCCGTCCTGATCCACGGTCAGCTCGGCCGGGGTTACCGTGCCGATGAACCGCATGAGCGGGCGCCGGATCGGCAGTTGCAGGCTGTCGAACAAATCCATGCGATACATCAGCTGCACATCCACCAGTTTGCGGCCCAAACCGTTCCGATACGCATGCAACTCGGAAAACTCATCGAGCTTTTGCAAGCGCCAGAACTGGGCACCTATTCTGAGCAGCTCGGCCTCGGCAGTGGCGTCAAGGTCACGGCTGAGCTTCCAGGTTTTGATATACATTTCAAGATCAATAAAGCGAGAGAGCGCATCATCACCGCAGCCATCGATCTCCGATGCGCTGAAGAAATCCGCCCGGAAGCAGAAGGCCTCCCGGGTATCGGCCAGCAGCTTTGCGCTGTCCACTGTCAGCCCGCGCGCGCTAGCCTGGGCCACTTTCTGCTCGATGGCCGTTGCCAACTCGCCTTCAGTGATCACCAGCGAATCGCCAAATTCCTTGATCGCCTCCATCATTTCATACACCCGATAGGCAAGCGCATTCGCACCCACGTCAGTGGCAAACTCAGCAGAGGTACTCAACCGCGCGAGCAGGTTGAAATAATCATGCGAGCCCGGCATTTCCTCGAGGCTTTGCCACAATGTGGCCATATCGCTTCTGTCGGGCAAGTCCACAGCGTCTTGCCAGAGGTAGCGTTTGGGTACTGGATTCAGGATATCCTCAGGGTCGTACCAGCGCCGCTCAGCCTCACCCGACCTGCCTATCCGAAATCTCCCTGCCTGCACGATGGACGCGCTCCAAAAACCTGCGGGGAAGGTGGTGATGGTGCTATCAATCAGCTCTAGCCTGGACAGTTTCGGGTGCGTCAACACGCCGTCCGGCAACGTCGTCAAACGCGTCGAGCAAAGCATCAATGAACGCAGTTCCGACATCCGACTGATGGAAAAGCTCGCTTTCAAAGGGTTATCCGACAAATTCAGGTACACCAGTGCCGAGCAACTTTCCAGCTCCGCCACCTGCTCGGCATCGAGCCTGATTCTGTTTCCTGACAGGTCCAGCGACGTCAGCTGTTGGCGTAAAAAGGCGGGTAAGGAAATCTTGCGAAGCTCACCGTTGCTGAGTTCCAACCCCTTCAAGTTGGGAAATGCCCGGAGAAATCCAGGTGAAATCGATGTTAACTCAGAGTCTCGGAACGCCAATTGGGTAATATGGGGGAAGACAATGGTTTCAGGCAGGTCAGGCAACTGCGCTATACCAAGCTCGTAATCCCACAATGCACTGGGTAACTCCAGGTTCAAATATCTACCGAGCACCACGTGGCGCCAACGCGCGATCAGTATCTTGCGAAACCCATAGCGTTCAAGCCATTCGAACTTCAGCGCGCCACGGCGCTGCCATTGCGTGAGGCTGGTCTTCAAGCGCTTTAACTGGCGCTCGAATTCACCTATTGCAGTTGCGCCATGCTCGGGTCCCGCCGCATTCAACCATCGCTCGATCTGTTCATCACTGGCGCCAGTGCATAACTGTCGTAACCGGGTAGGCAGCGCGGCGGGCGGGTGCGCGCCGAATAGGCGCCTGCCACCTGAAAGTGGATAGCCAATTCTGCCATCATCCAGCCGCGTAGGTAGCACGAAGGTGGGCGCAGGGCGATCAGCGCCGAACAGCGTCGCGATGTCCTGTCGATGTGCAGCCCAGCGCGCCGCTACCGCATGGCGCAGGTTGGCAGCAAATGGCGCCTCGATTGCCATGGCTGCGCGCTCGTGCGCACTGAACGTATCGGCAAGGGTTTCGAACAGCTCGCCGGGGGCGCTTTGATCGTTGCCCTGAGCATCCCGCAACCAGAACGCACCGTCTTGATAGAGCACGTTAAACGCAGTGGACTGGCCAGTTTCGGGGAAAGACGCCCAGCGACCTTGTGCGTCGATCAAATGCCAGCTTTTGTCGGCAGCTACCCCGGGCAAGCCCTGCAAAAGCTTGAGCACCGCCCTGGCGAAGTCCAGGGTTTGAGGTGCATCGATCCACAGCCCCTCCCCCACTCGCGCCACCCTTATCCGCACTACTCGCTGCCTGGCCGCAAGCGCCATCGCGAAAGGGACCCTTCCGGAATCGGCGAGCTGGTTACGCTGAGCGGCTGTGGCCTCTTCAATAATCTGCTGAGCCGCCAACCGGTGCAGGCTGGGAAAAACCCGGCGCAGAGGGCGAGTGGCATCCTCCATTACGTCGTCCTGATCGTAGAGCATCTGGAACAGACGACGTCGATTATCGGCGACCATTTGCGCCATGCGTTCATCCGCCACCACAGTTGCACCGCAAAGTTCATGAACCTTGAGCAGCAGTGGCGTGTCCACGACCTCCTCACCGGCCTGCAAGCGCTGCTGCAAATCGGCCACTCGATGGGCAATCGCAAACCGGTTCACCGTGTCGACCAGTTCAACCTCGGGCGCTCGGCCAAACACATGCAACGCCCTGAGCTGAGGCGCGCTCAGGCCATGCACGGCCAGAACATGCTCGATCAAACTACGCGGAAGCCGGCCGCATTGTCCGCCCAGTCGGCTGAACATCCGGTGCGTGTCGCTCCATTGTTCCGGGCGCTCGCTCCAAAGCCGCCACGCCCCCGCCCCATTGTGTTCAAGTTGCGGCGAATAGTTGGCGTAGCGGCGAAGGTACCACTCACCGTCAGCCTGCTCGTACACGTCGTAATAAGCTCCGTCCATTTCGACCCAGCATTGCGTGCCCTGGCGGTAAATCCCCTGCGCATCGAGTACGGCGGTTGCGGGTGGCGGCGCGCTCACGTAGGGCGCAAGGTCTGGCTTCCACAGCTTTTCAGTGCCGTCCTCCAGCACAGCTGGCACCATATCATCAACCATTACGGCGCGTTGCCAAGCATGTCGCGCGGCTATACCGCCTGCAGCAAGCGCAGCGACAGTGGCCACACGCTTGCCTACGTTCAGCAGATGCTCCAGCGCCGCAGCGCTGTCACCCTCGCGCCAATCCGCGGCAGCTTGAAACGTCTCATCCAGCAGTTCCCAGGCCATCACCGCCAGCAATATCACGCCCAACTGCGGCACAAACAGGCTGGCAAGCGTCAAACCCGCCCATCCCTCAGCAGCCATGCGCCGGTCATGATCTGCTCGCGCGGCAGTATCGATGTCGGCTACCGGGACGGCAATCATTGCAGCGTCATCCTTGATCTGCCTGATGCGCCTGGTGGCCAGCCCCTGAAATAGCGAGTCCAGGTCACGAACCATGCGTTGGTCCAGCGCCGGGGTTTCATCGCCTGCAATATCAACCATTCGTTTATGCAATTCGAAAAAGAAATGCTGGCTGTCACGCCTGCGTACATACCGGCTGAAAAACTTTCGATACTGTGCGTCGCGAAGGCGACGCCCCAGCACGCTGCGCGCAAACGTTTCCAAGTCGTTACTTACGCTCCAGGCGCCTTGCGGGTCTGCAGGTATGTAAACCAGCACGGCTTTACTGGTGTTTCGAAAAAAGCCTTCATCGACCACGTCGAACACTACAATTTGCTGAAGCTCACAACCAAATGCCTGCAGCTTCCTGGCAACCACCGGCGCACCCGCCAGTCGGCCAGGACGACCTTGCCGATAAATACCGATTACCCAGTCCAGTTGCATTTCGCTGAGAACGCCATCAGCGTGTGCCTTGAATGCATCGACCAGCATCATCGAACGTATCTGCTTCTGCAGCAGCGCAGCGAAACCCTGCTCGCCCGCGCCCGCACTGCCGGGCGTTTCCAGCAAAGATTGCAAGTGTTTCTGGTATTTCCCGCCGATATCGAGCCTGCGGCACGCCTGGATGAATGCCTTGGCCGAAGGTTGCGCGACCTTGTGGCCGGCCACATCGACCAGGCAATCTGCCTCCATCGTGACGTGGTCATCACTGAAGTTCTGTAATGCCGCCCATAACAACGACGTGTCGTACCAGTCACGATCCAGCGTGGGTAGCCGACTCGTAGCCCAATGCACCGAGGGCGATACATAGGTGTACCACTGCCGTAGGAACAGCTTGTCAGGCGCCGCACTCAGCTCGAACTGGTCGGCAATACACTTGCGCGCAAATTCATCAATATTTTGCAACCTGGCAAAAATTGCAGAGAGCTGCCGGCGCGTAACGAGGCTGGCCTGCAACGCCTCGCTAAGCAGGGCAAAATGCGCTGGCTTGAGTTTTTTCAACCAGCCAGGAAGCCGGCTGGCAATGAAACTGTCTTGGTAGCGTTGCAGTTGTGCAATCAGATCGGTGTGTATGGAGGGATGTGTGTCGGTAGCCATGTCTGCCTGAAACCCTGCTCGAAAATGGCAGTAGCATCGGCGGCGGCGGACGGCATCAGGCGGTATCCGGTTGCCACCCGGCATCGTCTGGCAGGCAGAGGGCGAGCAATGTCCCTGCGGTTAACGCAAAAACCCGAAGCCAGCTAGCTGGCTTCGGGTTGGTGGCAGCAGTTGCAGTTGCTTACTTGGCCGCTTGACCGGCAACCCCAGGTGCCCGCACCTGACGGCGTGGCTTGACCATGTACACCACAAACATGGCGAACAGCCAAACCGGAATTGCATACACCGACACCTGGATGCCCGGAATCATCAGCATGATGCCGAGGATGAGCACCACGAACGCCAGCACCACATAGTTGCCGTAGGGGTACCACAGGGCCTTGAACAGTGGCTTCTGGCCGGTACGGTCCAGGTGCTGGCGGAACTTCAGGTGCGAGTAGCTGATCATCGCCCAGTTGATCACCAGGGTCGCCACTACCAGCGACATCAGCAGTTCCAGGGCGTTTTGCGGCATCAGGTAGTTGAGCAGCACGGCGATCAGGGTCACCGCCGCAGACACCAGGATCGAACGCACCGGCACACCACGCTTGTCGACCTTGGCCAGCGACGCCGGGGCATCGCCCTGCTCGGCCATGCCCAGCAACATGCGGGCGTTGCAGTAGGTACCGCTGTTGTACACCGACAGCGCGGCGGTCAGGACCACGAAGTTCAGCAGGTGGGCGGCCACGTCACTGCCCAGCAGCGAGAACACCTGCACGAACGGGCTGCTGCCGTAGCTGCCGCCGGAAGCGTCGATGCTGGCGACCAGGTTGTCCCACGGGGTCAGTGACAGCAGCACCACCAGGGCACCGACATAGAAAATCAGGATGCGGTAGATGACCTGGTTGATCGCCTTGGGGATCACGGTCTTCGGCTTGTCGGCCTCGGCAGCGGTGAAGCCGAGCATTTCCAGGCCACCGAAGGAGAACATGATGAAGGCCAGGGCCATCACCAGCCCGCTGACACCGTTGGGGAAGAAGCCGCCATGCGACCACAGGTTGGCGACGGTGGCATCTGGGCCGCCGCTGCCGCTGGTCAACAGGTAGGCACCCAGGCCGATCATGCTGACGATGGCGACGACCTTGATGATGGCGAACCAGAACTCGGCCTCACCGAAGAACTTCACGTTCATCAAGTTGATGGCGTTGATCAGCACAAAGAATGCGGCTGCGGTGACCCAGGTCGGGATCTCCGGCCACCAGTAGTGGACATACTTGCCGACCGCCGAAAGTTCCGACATACCCACCAGGATATACAGCACCCAGCAGTTCCAGCCCGACAGGAAGCCGGCGAAACCGCCCCAGTAGGTGTGGGCAAAGTGGCTGAACGAACCGGCTACCGGCTCTTCGACGATCATTTCGCCCAGCTGGCGCATGATCATGAAGGCGATGAAGCCGCAAATGGCATAGCCAAGGATCATCGACGGGCCGGCGGATTTCATTACGCCTGCCGAGCCGAGGAACAGGCCGGTACCAATCGCGCCGCCGAGGGCGATCAACTGGATGTGGCGGTTCTTCAGGCCCCGCTTGAGCTCGCCTGAATGCATGTTTTGTCCACTCATGAACGAAGTCACCTGCATTGTTTTTATCTGTGACGGAATCGGACCCACCGCGCTCGTGGCGCAGCGGAATGGGCAAGGTGGTTACCTTGGGTTTCCTGATCTCGGTTATCGCCGCAGGCGGCTCAGCCGGGTGTAATCAAGAGTGCGCGGTACGCAAGAGGGTCACAGGTAAAACGCGGCGCACTGTATACCCCTGCAAACGCGCAGGCGTCAACGCGTTGCATCGTTTCCTCGGGAAAAAACGCAGCGATCCTGTGGTGTGGGCCTTGGAAGGCGGAGTGATCGGCGTACATGGCGCCTCCATTTGTTGTTTTGTCAGCCAGGCTCTGTGGACGGGCTCTTGCACACGGCAATGGCGGCTATAACACCGTGGGGCGGGGGTTTGGGCAAGGGTGGGTGGCGCCGGGGCGGAGGCGTTTGCGCCCGGGCAGCGGCAAGGTTTGTTTACAGGATTAACCTTGTTCCGAAATGTGGACTGAAATCGGCCATATTTGTATAAATATCTTTACAGAGTGGTTTGGGAACTTGCCAGTCGTCCGAAAAATTCTTTTGGTTCAATATCTTGGGGCCGCTTTGCGGCCCATCGCGACGCAAGGCCGCTCCTACACAGAGCGCGTCAATTTCAGGTTTGTGCGATCTCCTGTAGGAGCGGCCTTGCGTCGCGATGGGCTGCGCAGCAGCCCCAAATTCTCACAGCCATAAAAAACCAGCCCGAAGGCTGGTTTCTCGACTACCACATTGGCCAATCAGCCACGCGGCTTTCCGCGACCACGGCCGGTCGGCTTGTCACCGTCAGGCTTGCCAGGGCGCTTGCGCATCTCGCTCGGGCGCTCGGCAACGGCGCTGCCGCGGCTACCCTTGCGTGGGGCCTCTTCGCGCGGCTGACGCGCAGGGCGCTCACCGGTGGCAGCCCCTTCATGCGCCGGGCGCAGGTTGCGCACGCGCTCACCACGCCCCATCGGGCGGGACGATTTGCGCTGCAGGCGCTCCATCTTGTCCTTGGCCTTGAGGTTCAGGGTTGGCAGCGCCACCGGCTGCAAACCGACTTCAGCGGCCAGGATGTCGATCTCGCCCTGGGACATTTCACGCCAGCGGCCCATCGGCAGGTCGGAGTTGAGGAACACCGGGCCGAAACGCACGCGTTTCAGGCGGCTGACCACCATGCCCTGGGATTCCCACAGGCGGCGTACTTCACGGTTGCGGCCTTCCATCACCACGCAGTGGTACCAGTGGTTGAAGCCTTCGCCACCGGGCGCTTTCTGGATGTCGGTAAACTTGGCCGGGCCGTCTTCCAGCATTACGCCGGCCTTCAGGCGCTCGATCATCTCGTCGTCGACTTCACCACGCACACGTACCGCGTACTCACGGTCCATTTCATAGGACGGGTGCATCAGGCGGTTGGCCAGTTCACCGTCGGTGGTGAACAGCAGCAGGCCGGTGGTGTTGATGTCGAGGCGGCCGATGTTGATCCAGCGGCCTTCTTTTGGCCGTGGCAGGCGGTCGAACACGGTCGGGCGGCCTTCCGGGTCGTCACGGGTGCAGATTTCGCCGTCGGGCTTGTTGTACATGATCACGCGGCGGGTGGCCTCGGCAGCCTCCTCGCGCTTGATCAGCTTGCCGTCCACGGCGATGGCGTCGTGCAGATCGACGCGCTGGCCGAGGGTGGCGGCAACGCCGTTGACCTTGATGCGACCCTGGCTGATCCAGGCCTCGACGTCACGGCGCGAGCCCACGCCAATGCGTGCCAGCACTTTCTGCAGCTTTTCGCCAGCTGGCGGGGTGATTTCGGTATTTTGCAGGTCTTGCTCACTCATCTGGGCACCTCCCGGTGTAGGAATGAAATAGGTGTTCTGGCGACGGACGCGCCAAAAGGCCGCGCATCATACGCGGTTCGGCGGTAGAACGCACTGGAGCGTAGAGGGTTTTGTGGGCATTGGCAGGGGTTTCTGCCTAATGGTGGTGTGTGGGCCACACTGGCCCTATCGCCGGCAAGCCAGCGCCCACAGGAGCAACACATGTCTTGAGAGCGGTGCGGTACCTGTGGGAGCTGGCTTGCCGGCGATAGGGCCAACACAAGCAACGAAAGAATCAGGGCTGCAACTTGCCCTCTTCTTCCACCGAGGCCTCAGGCTCTTCTTCCCGCAAATCATCAAAATCAGTCTTCAGCCCTTCTTCCATCTGGTCCAGCTCCACCAGCAGGCTGCGGAAGCTGGTCTCTTCCTTCGGCTCACCCCCTTCTTCTTCCTCACCCAGGCTGGCATCGGCCAGCGCCTGCAGGTGCGCCGGCACGGGCGCATCGTCCGGGTCAAGCAACGGCTCGGGCTCCATCGCACGCAGTTCGGCCAAGGCTGGCAACTCATCCAGGCTTTTGAGGTTGAAGTGGTCGAGAAACGCCTTGGTGGTGGCGAACATCGCCGGGCGCCCGGGCACTTCGCGGTAGCCAACCACGCGAATCCACTCACGCTCCATCATGGTCTTGATGATGTTGCTGTTTACCGCCACACCACGCACGTCCTCGATTTCGCCGCGCGTGATGGGCTGGCGGTAAGCGATCAATGCCAACGTTTCCAGCAAGGCACGCGAATAGCGCTGCGGGCGCTCTTCCCACAGGCGTCCGACCCAGGGGGCATAGTCCTCGCGAATCTGCAGGCGGTAGCCGCTGGCCACTTCCTTGAGCTCGAAGGCGCGACCGTTGCACGACTTGCCCAGCACCTCCAGGGCCTGCTTGAACACCTTGGGCTCAGGCCGCTCGGCTTCTTCGAACAACTCGTACAGACGCTCCAGGGATTGCGGCTTGCCCGAAGCCAGCAGGAAGGCTTCTATCAGCGACGCCAGGTCGCGGGGTTCATTCAGGTTCATCGGGTTCTTCAACAAGCGCCGGGCGAAGCCGCACGTGGATGGCGGCGAAAGGTTCATTCTGCACCAGTTCGATCAGCGATTCCTTCACCAGCTCAAGAATCGCCATGAAGGTCACCACCACGCCCAGCTTGCCCTCGTCGACGCCGAACAGCTCGACAAACGGCACAAAAGCGCCGCCCTTGAGGCGCTCCAGTACCTGGCTCATGCGCTCGCGGGTGGACAACGTTTCACGGGTGATCTGGTGGCTCTCGAACAGGTCGTTGCGGCGCATCACCTCGGCCATGGACACCAGCAGCTCTTCCAGGCTGACCTGGGGCAACAGCTTGCGCACCTTGGCCTGCGGCGCTTCCAGCCGCGGCACCACCACGTCTCGGCCAACGCGTGGCAATTCGTCGATGCCTTCAGCGGCGGCCTTGAAACGCTCGTACTCCTGCAGGCGGCGAATCAGTTCGGCGCGCGGGTCGCCCTCCTCTCCCTCAACCTCGGCCGAACGCGGCAGCAGCATACGCGACTTGATCTCGGCGAGCATGGCGGCCATCACCAGGTACTCGGCAGCCAGCTCCAGGCGCACGCTTTTCATCAGTTCCACGTACCCCATGTACTGGCGGGTGATTTCCGCCACCGGGATGTCGAGGATGTCGATGTTCTGCTTGCGGATCAGGTACAGCAACAGGTCCAGCGGGCCTTCGAAGGCTTCAAGAATGACTTCCAGGGCGTCCGGCGGGATGTACAGGTCCAGCGGCATTTCGGTCAGGGCTTCGCCGTAGACCAAGGCCAATTGCAACTGCCGAGGTTCCTCGGCCTGCTCGGCCGGCGCCTCGGGCGCTTCCAACTGGCTCACGCGTCGACCAGGAACGGCGTCGGGTCGCCGCAGCCTTCGCGGATCAGCGCAGGCTCATCACCTGTCAGGTCGATGATGGTCGAGGCCTTGAGGTCGCCGTAACCGCCGTCGATGATCAGGTCGACATGGTGCTCCAGCCGCTGACGTATCTCGTAAGGGTCGGTCATGGGCTCTTCTTCAGGCGGCAAGATCAGGCTCACGCTCATCAACGGCTCGCCCAGCTCTTCGAGCAGCGCCAGCACGATCGGGTTGGAGGGCACGCGCAGGCCGATGGTGCGCCGCTTCTCGTGCATCAGCAGGCGCGGCACTTCGCGGGTGGCGTTGAGAATGAAGGTGTAAGGCCCCGGGATGTGCGCCTTGAGCAGGCGGAAGGTCGAGGTATCGATCTTGGCGAACAGCCCCATTTGCGACAGATCGCAGCACAACAGGGTGAAGTTGTGCTGTTTGTCCAACTTGCGCAATGTACGCACACGCTCGATTGCGCCCTTGTCGCCGATCTGGCAACCCAGCGCGTAAGCCGAGTCGGTCGGATACACCACCACGCCACCCTTGCGGATGATCTCGACGGCCTGTTTGATCAGGCGCGCCTGCGGGTTTTCCGCATGAATCTGGAAAAATTGGCTCACGTAGTCATCCTGTTCATAGCGCCAAAGGCTGTTCATGGCTGAATCGAGGCCACAAAGGTGGCAGGTCCTCGGGCAATGGCCGGTAGGCACCGATCTCGCCCCAGGTGCCGGGGCCGTGGAAGTCACTGCCAGCACTTGCCAGCAGGCCGAACTCACGGGTGAGGATGGACAGGGTGCCCACTTGCTCGGCAGGCATCATCCCGTTGACCACTTCGAGTGCCTGCCCACCTGCCTGAATATAGTCGGCAATCAGCCGTCTGCGCTTGCTGCGGGTCAGGTCGTAGTGCATGGGATGCGCCAGGCTCACCCAAGCGTTGGACTGCCGCAACGTGGCAACGGTTTCGTCGAGGGTCGGCCAATGCTGTTTCACGTCCCCCAGCTTGCCGGCGCCCAGCCACTTGCGAAACGCTTCGCCACGGTCCTTGACGTGCCCGGCGCGCACCAGGTACTCGGCAAAGTGAGGGCGCGCCGGGGCATTGCCGCTGTCGCCCAGCTCATGCTGCACGGCGCGGGCGCCTTCAAGGGTGCCGGGCATGCCCTTGGCGGCCAACCGTTTGTCAATTTCTTCGGCGCGCAGCCAGCGCCCGCGGTGCAATGCTTCGATCGCCGCCAGCAACGGCGGCGCGTCGAGCGGGAAGTCATAGCCCAGCACGTGGATGGTGGCGCCACCCCAGGTGCACGACAGCTCTACCCCGCTGACCCAGCGCATGCCCCGCTCAAGGCAGGCCTGGCGTGCCTCGGGCAGGCCTTCGAGGGTGTCATGGTCAGTCAGGGCCAGCGTTTGCACCCCGTGCTCATGGGCCCGGGCAACCAGTACCGAGGGCGACAGGGCGCCGTCGGAGGCCGTGCTGTGACAGTGCAGATCAACATTCATGGAGGAGCGCTTTCGCTGGATTCGATGTTTGTTATTATGCCGTCACATCCCGATTCTGGCTGCCATTGTGAAACAATTCATCGATTTCATCCCGCTGCTGCTGTTCTTCATCGTCTACAAGCTCGACCCGCGCCCCATGGAAGTCGCCGGCCACAGCTTCGAGTTTGGCGGCATCTACAGCGCCACGGCCATGCTGATCATCAGCTCACTGGTGGTATACGGCGCGCTGTTCCTGCGCCAGCGCAAGCTGGAAAAGGGCCAGTGGCTGACCCTGGTTGCCTGCCTGGTATTCGGCGGCCTGACCCTGACCTTTCACAGCGAAACCTTCCTCAAGTGGAAGGCACCGGTGGTCAACTGGCTGTTCGCCCTGGGCTTTGCCGGCAGCCACTTCATCGGCGACCGGGTGCTGATCAAGCGCATCATGGGCCACGCCTTGACCCTGCCCGATGCCATCTGGGCTCGCCTTAACGTGGCCTGGATCGCGTTCTTCCTGTTCTGCGGCGCGGCCAACCTGTTCGTCGCCTTCACCTTTCAGGACTTCTGGGTGGACTTCAAGGTGTTCGGCAGCCTGGGCATGACCGTGATCTTCCTGGTGGCGCAAGGCGTGTACCTGTCGCGCCACCTGCACGACGACCCTTCTACCTCCAAACCCAAGGATTGACATGCTCTACGCCATTATCGCCAGCGACGTCGCGAACTCCCTGGAAAAGCGCCTGGCCGCACGCCCGGCGCATATTGAACGCCTGCAGCAACTGAAAGCCGAAGGCCGCGTGGTGCTGGCCGGCCCGCACCCGGCCATCGACAGCAACGACCCAGGGGACGCGGGCTTCAGCGGCAGCCTGATCGTTGCCGAGTTCGACTCGCTGGCGGCGGCGCAGGCCTGGGCCGATGCCGATCCTTACATTGCCGCGGGCGTGTACGACAAGGTCGTGGTCAAACCGTTCAAGCAAGTGTTGCCGTGAGCTGAGACCGCGTCGCCTGCTTCGCGGGTAAACCCGCTCCTACAGGAACCGCGCGGTCCTTGTAGGAGCGGGTTCACCCGCGAAGAAGCCCACGCGGTACCCGCAGTTATACGCTTGCCATCAGTCTGCGGTATCTTTGCCACTGGCGGGCCGATTTGACCGCCGTCAATGGTTGAATTGAGTGAGTCATGAGCGAGCTGTTACTGATTGATGATGACCAGGAACTGTGCGAGCTGCTCGGCAGCTGGCTGACCCAGGAAGGGTTTACCGTACGTGCCTGTCACGATGGCCAGAGCGCACGCCAGGCCTTGGCCGAGCATGCCCCTGATGCCGTGGTGCTGGATGTGATGCTGCCCGACGGCAGTGGCCTGGAGTTGCTCAAACAGTTGCGCAGCGAGCACGCCGAGCTTCCGGTGCTGATGCTCTCGGCACGTGGTGAGCCGCTAGACCGCATTCTCGGCCTGGAGCTGGGCGCCGACGACTACCTGGCCAAACCCTGCGACCCGCGCGAGCTCACCGCCCGCCTGCGCGCAGTGCTGCGCCGCAGCCACCCCACCGCCACCACCAGCCAGGTGGAGCTGGGCGACCTGGTGTATAGCCCGGCCCGCGGCGTGGCCAGCATCGATGGCCGCGAAATGACCCTGACCCTGTCCGAAAGCCGCATTCTCGAAGCCCTGCTGCGCCAGCCCGGCGAGCCACTGGACAAGCAGGAGCTGGCGCAGATCGGCCTGGGCCGCAAGCTGACCCTGTACGACCGCAGCCTGGACATGCACGTCAGCAACCTGCGCAAGAAGATCGGCCCGCACGCCGATGGCCGGCCTCGCATCGTCGCCCTGCGCAGCCGGGGCTATTACTACTGCCTGTGACATCGCCGGGGCCGCTACGCGCCCCATCGCTGGCAAGCCAGCTCCCACCCCGACCGCATCGACCCTCAAGCCTTATGCAATCACTGTGGGAGTTGGCTTGCCGACGATGGGGCGCGAAGCAGCCCTGACTCATCTTTACCGAGCCTTTACCATCCGCTGACTGCGCTTGACGGTGATCTCCCTAGACTGTGCTCATCCGGTAACCACCGGCCTATGAAAGGAGAGACACCATGCGCAAGACCCTTATCGCCCTGATGTTCGCCGCCGCCCTGCCGACCGTGGCCATGGCCATGCCTGACGGCGGCCCGCGTCACGACGGCCCGCATCATCGCGGTGATGCGCCTTTCCACCAACTGGACCTGAGCCGTGACCAGCGCCAGCAGATCGGCAAGCTGATGGGCGAGCAGATGCAGCAGCGCCGCGACATCACCGAACGCTACCTGGCCAAGCTGCCGGCCGCTGATCAGAAGGCCATGAAGGACGAACTGCAGGCCAGCCGCACCAAGACCGACACCGCAGTGCGCAACCTGCTCAAGCCTGACCAGCAGAAGAAGTTCGACGAACTGCAAAAGGAACGCGCCGCCAAGAAAGCCGAGTGGCAGGAGTTCCAGGCCTGGAAAGCTGAAAAAGGCACCAAGGCCCAGTAAGCTGTCCGCCACATGCCCGGCCCGCCCCAGCGCGAGCCGGGCTTTTTCTGTTTAGGAGGTGCACTTGCGTTCACTGTTCTGGCGCATCCTGGCCAGCTTCTGGTTGGCCATCACCCTGGTCGCAGGCCTGTCGATCCTGCTTGGCCACATGCTCAACCAGGACGCCTGGATCCTCAGCCGCCACCCGGGCCTGAATACCCTGGCCAGCAAATGGGCCAAGCATTACGAACAAGAAGGCCTGGATGCGGCGCAGCACTTCCTGGAGCGGCGCAAGGACCGCTACAAGATCGACGTGCAGGTGCTCGATGACAGCGGCGAGGCCTTGGTGCCCGGTACCTTCCCACGCCGTGCGGCAGCCTTCGAGGCGCGCCAGCACAATGATGAGCGACGTTTGCCGTGGCGCCGGCTGACCGAGGAATACACCAGCCCCGACACCGGCGAAACCTACCTGCTGATCTACCGCATCCCCCACCCGGCACTGGATGCCTGGCACCGCGAAAGCCTGATGTGGCCACTCAGTGCGCTGGGCATCGCCCTGGTGGTGCTGACCCTGTTCAGCCTGCTGGTGACGCTGTCCATCACCCGCCCGCTAAGCCGCCTGCGCAGCGCCGTGCACGACCTGGGCCAGAGCACCTACCAGCAGAACAGCCTGGCGCGCCTGGCGGCACGACGCGACGAGTTCGGTGTGCTGGCCAAGGACTTCAACAAGATGGGTGCGCGCCTGCAAAGCACACTTGGCAGCCAGCGCCAGCTGCTGCGCGACGTGTCCCATGAGCTGCGCTCACCTTTGGCCCGGCTGCGCATCGCCTTGGCGTTGGCCGAACGCGCTGAACCCGAACAGCGACAGACCCTGTGGCCACGCCTGACCCGCGAGTGCGACAGGCTGGAAGACCTGATCAGCGAAATTCTTACCCTGGCCCGCGTGGATGCCGAACAAGCCCATGCCGAACCGGTCGATCTCAATGCCCTGCTCGGCAGCGTGCGCAAAGACGCCCTGCTCGGCGCGCCTGAACAAGACGTGCGCCTGGAGGCCCAGCCGGGGTTGACCTTGCAAGGCTGGCCAACACTGATCGAGCGGGCCGTGGATAACCTGCTGCGCAATGCCCTGCGCTTCAACCCGCCGGGGCAGCCGGTGGAGGTCAGCGCCGTGCGCGAGCAGGAGCGGATCGTGATCAGTGTGCGCGACCACGGGCCGGGGGCGGCCACGGAGCACCTGGCGCAGTTGGGTGAACCGTTCTTCCGCGCGCCGGGGCAGGAAGCGCCGGGGCATGGGTTGGGGCTGGCGATTGCGCGCAAGGCAGCGGAGCGGCATGGCGGCAGCCTGGTGCTGGGCAATCATGCGCAGGGTGGGTTTGTGGCGAGGCTGGAGTTGCCTGTGGAGGCAGGTACAGTCTGAGATCGCCGGGGCCGCTTTGCGGCCCTTTCGCGACACAAGGCCGCTCAGGGATCGCGTAAGCTTGAGGCCTATGCCCCCCTGTAGGAGCGGCCTTGTGTCGCGAAAGGGCTGCAAAGCAGCCCCAGCATTTTCAGCCGTTACTCACCCCAACCACTGACAAAATCGGCAGTCTCCAGAATCGGCGCCGTACGCGGTTCGGCCAGCGGCGTGCCGACATACAGGTAGCCAATCAGCTCTTCGTTCTCAGCCAGACCCAGCCCCTTGTGCACATGGGCATCAAATGCCATGTCACCGGTGCGCCACACCGCGCCGATCCCCTGCGCATGCGCAGCAATCAGGATACCGTGCGCCGCACAGCCCGCAGCCAGGCGCTGCTCGAACTTGGGCACCTTGAAGTGGTCCTGCAGTTTGGCAATCACCACGATCAGCAACGGTGCACGCAGCGGCATGGCGCGGGCCTTGTCCAGCGCAGCCGGGGTGGCATCACCCTTGTGCTGCACCGCTTCGGCGAACAGCTCGCCCAGTTTCTCGCGGCCCTGGCCTTCGATGGTCAGAAAACGCCATGGCCGCAGCTGGCCATGGTCCGGGGCGCGCAAGGCAGCCTGGAACAGCGCCTCGCGCTGCGCGGCGTTGGGCGCCGGCTCGGTCAGGCGTGGCACGGAAACACGGTTGAGCAATGCGTCGAGAGCCTCCATCGGCTACCCTCCTGGCAGGTGAATGTGCGGCCATTCTCAAGCTGCTAGCTATAAGCTGCAAGCTTCAAGCAGAAGCTGGCCGGCGTACGCTGCTCTTTCTTGCAGCTTGCAGCTCGCAGCTTGCAGCTCGCAGCTTGCAGCTCACCAACCCATAGGTAGAATGGCGCCCTTCCGAATCGAGTCAGAGCAGATCACATGGCGTTGCCGACCTTAAGGATCATTGGTTTCATCATCGGCATCTTCCTGATTACCCTGGCCGTGGGCATGGCGGTGCCCATGGCGACCCTGGTGATCTTCGAGCGCACCAGCGACATGCCGTCGTTCCTCTGGTCCAGCCTGATTACCTTCATTGCCGGCCTGGCCCTGGTAGCGCAAGGGCGCCCGGAGCATGTGCACCTGCGACCGCGCGACATGTACCTGCTCACGGTGTGCAGTTGGCTGGTGGTGTGCGTGTTCGCCGCCCTGCCGTTCCTGCTGACCCAGCACATCAGCTATACCGATGCCTTCTTCGAGAGCATGTCGGGCATCACCGCCACCGGCGCCACCGTGCTCAGCGGGCTGGATAGCATGTCACCCGGCATCCTGATGTGGCGCTCGATGCTGCACTGGCTTGGCGGCATTGGCTTCATCGCCATGGCGGTGGCAATCCTGCCGCTGCTGCGCATCGGTGGCATGCGCCTGTTCCAGACCGAGTCGTCCGACCGTTCCGAAAAGGTCATGCCGCGCTCGCACATGGTCGCCAAGTCGATCGTCGGGGTCTACGTCGGCTTCTCGATCCTCGGCTCGTTGGCCTTCTGGTGGGCCGGCATGAGCCCGTTCGATGCCATCAACCACGCCATGTCGGCAATCTCTACCGGCGGTTTCTCCACCTCTGACCAGTCATTGGCAAAATGGGATATCCCCGCCGTGCACTGGGTGGCGGTGGTGGTGATGATCATGGGCAGCCTGCCGTTCACCCTGTATGTGGCGACACTGCGCGGCAACCGCAAGGCGCTGATCCGCGACCAGCAGGTGCAGGGTTTGCTGGGCATGCTGGTGGTCACCTGGCTGGTGCTGGGCACCTGGTACTGGTACAGCACCAACCTGCACTGGCTCGACGCCCTGCGCCACGTGGCGCTGAACGTGACCTCGGTAGTCACCACCACGGGCTTCGCCCTGGGCGACTACAGTCTGTGGGGCAATTTCTCGCTGATGCTGTTCTTCTACCTGGGCTTCGTGGGCGGCTGCTCCGGTTCCACCGCAGGCGGTATCAAGATCTTCCGCTTCCAGGTGGCCTACATCCTGCTCAAGGCCAGCCTCAACCAGCTGATTCACCCGCGCGCGGTGATCAAACAGAAGTACAACGGCCACCGCCTCGACGAAGACATCGTGCGCTCGATCCTGACGTTCTCGTTCTTCTTCGCCATCACCATCTGCGTCATGGCGCTGCTGCTGTCGCTGCTGGGGGTGGACTGGATGACCGCGTTGACCGGCGCCGCCGGCACGGTTTCCGGTGTGGGTCCAGGTTTGGGTGAAGTGATAGGCCCTTCGGGTAACTACGCCACGCTGCCGGACGCAGCCAAGTGGATCCTGGCTGCCGGCATGCTGCTGGGTCGCCTGGAAATCATCACCGTGCTTGTGTTGTGTATGCCGGCGTTCTGGCGTCACTGAGCACTTCGGCTTCCGCACCCCGGCGGGCGCGGTACTCGCTGGGCGTGGCATCGAACCAGCGGCGGAACGCCCGGTAGAAGTTGCTGGGGTCGGCAAAGCCCAGCAGGTAAGCCGCCTCCAGCAAGGTCATGCCCGGCTGGGCCAGGTACTGCTCGGCCAGTTCGCGGCGGGTGTCGTCGAGCAGGGTCTGGAAGCTGGTGCCCTCCTCTTGCAGCCGCCGCTGCAAAGTGCGCTGCGACAGGTGCAGGGCCTGGGCCAGGGTTTCACGCTTGGGCTCACCCTGCGGCAGGATGCGGCACAGCACCTGGCGCACACGGTGGGTAACCTTGCTTTCGGAGAAGCGCGCCAGGTACTCACCGGCAAAACGGTCGTGCAGCACCGCCATGGCTTCGTTGGCGGTCGGCAGAGGCGCCTCCATGTCGGCGCGCTCGAACACCAGCGCATCGTGCGGCGCACCGAACACCAGCGGCGAATGGAACGCCACCTTGTATGGCTCGACATTGCGGGGCTGTGGCCCCTGCACCAGCACCCGTCGTGGCTGCACCGGCCGGCCGCTCAACCATTTGCACAGCGCCAGTGCGCAGGCCAGAGAGGCTTCGGCACTGTGCCGGGTCGGCGGCAGGTGGTCGCCGTGTACGGTGAGGATCAGCGAGTAGCCCTCGGCGCCAAGGACGAAACTGAGGTCGGAGCTTTCGGCGATGATGCGCTGGTAACGCACCAGCCGCTCGAAGCCTTCGGCCAGGGTGCGGCTGGACATCAACGCATAGCCCACCACATGGAACGACGCCGGGCGTACCACCCGTGCCATGTTCAGGCCGATGGCCTCATTGCCGGACAGCTCAACGGCCAGTTGCCAGAGCCGGGTCATGGAGTCCTGCGGGAAGCGTGCGTCGGGGTCGTCGAGGGCAGCGAAGTCCAGCCCCAGCTGCTTGAACATGGCCTGGCAGTCCAGCCCTTCCAGTTCGAGTGCCTTCACGATCCCTGATGCCCAGCTGGCTGACGTGGTTCTTTCACTCATGACAGGCTTCTTCCTGACCGCTCCTGCGGTGAACCCCAAGGATACTCAATTGGCGCCTATTGTCACTGGTAGGTGCTGCCAATCACTCTAGACTCGATTCAGGCTCCACGCCGTGCATCTTGTCCAGAAGTATTAATCCCGGAGCACTGTCATGAACCGCACAGCGCAGTTTCGCAGTTTTGCCGAGTTCTACCCGTACTACCTGGGGGAGCACAGCAACCCCGTTTGCCGTCGCCTGCACTTTGTCGGCACCAGCCTGGTGATCGCGCTGCTGGCCTACACCATTGGCAGTGGCAAATGGATGCTGTTGTTGGCCGTGCCGCTGTTCGGCTACGGTTTTGCCTGGGTCGGGCATTTCTTTTTCGAAAAGAACCGGCCGGCGACCTTTAGCTATCCGTTCTATAGCCTTGCCGGCGATTTCGTGATGTTCCGCGATATCCTGCTGGGCAAGCTCAAGCTGTAGGATTCTGGGGCCGCTTTGCGCCCATCGCGACGCAAGGCCGCTCCTACACCGACCGCGTTTTCCCATGCTTGCGCGGCCCCCTGTAGGAGCGGCCTTGCGTCGCGATGGGCTGCAAAGCAGCCCCATGGCCATCAACCCTTACGCCAGTTCCCGCACCGCCGCCGCTGCCTGCGCCTCAGCCAACCGATACAGCTCAATACTGCCATCCCAGTGCTCGATCAACGCCGTACACGACTCCACCCAATCCCCGCAATTGAGGTACTCCACCTCGCCCACCTTGCGGATCTCGGCATGGTGGATATGCCCACACACCACCCCATGAAAACCACGCCGGGTGCACTCGTGGGCAATCGCATCCTCAAAGTCGCTGATGAAGTTCACCGCCCCTTTTACCTTGTGCTTGAGGTACGCCGACAGCGACCAGTAGCCATAGCCATAGCGCGCACGCCAGTGGTTGAGCCAGCGGTTGAGCACCAGGGTAAATTCGTAGGCGCGGTCGCCCAGAAACGCCAACCAGCGGTGATAACGGGTGATCACGTCGAACTGGTCGCCATGGATCACCAGCAACCGGCGACCATCGGCGGTCAGGTGTTCGGCCTCATCCACCAGCTGGATGTTGCCGAGGATCAGCTTGGAGTAGCGGCGCAGGAATTCGTCATGGTTGCCGGTGACGTAGATCACCTCGGTGCCGCGTTTGCTCATGGTCAGCAAGCGGCGGATCACGTTGGTGTGGGCTTGCGGCCAGTAGATGCCGCCGCGCAGCTTCCAGCCATCGATGATGTCACCTACCAGGTAGACACGGTCGGCCTGGTAGCCCTTGAGAAACTGCGACAGGTGTTCAGCCTGGCAGTCGCGGGTGCCCAGGTGCACGTCGGAGATCCACAGGGTGCGCACGCGTTGCTTGCGCGAGGGACGGGACAGTTCGGCATGGGTCATGGGCAGGCTCCGGCGCAGTTAGCTGGAGACTGGCAGGCGTGCATGACAGCGCCGTGGCAAAACGGTGACGAGTGATGGTGTGCAGCGAATCAGGCACAATGGGCCTCTGCCCCGCGAGGACCCTCCATGACCGCCGGCCCGATCCTCTCGCTGCGCCATTACCGCGACAGCCTGATTGCCCATAGCCACGAACACCCGCAATTGGTGTTCGGCCTGCGCGGTCGCCTGGAGTTCGAGGTACAGGGGCAAGGTGCCGGGGTCGGTCGACAAGGCTTGATCGTGGTACCGGCCGGCGCTCACCACACCTGTGCCAGCGACGGCGGCAGCGATTGCCTGGTGCTGGACGTGCCGGGCGAGCATTGGTTGCACGAGCAGCTGGGCGAGCATGCCGACGCCAGCCGCCGTCTGCTGGACCGCCCGGCCGCCCTGGGCCTGGATGAGCGCCAGCAGCAGCTGGTGGACTGGCTGGCAGCCAGCCCCATGGATGACCCGTTGATTGCCCGGCAAGGCGCAGCACTGCTGCTGGCCAGCCTCAACCCTACGGCGGCGGCCAGCGTGCGCGCCAGCCAGCGCTTGCCGTATGCGGCCTTCGATGCGCATATCGAGCAGCAGGCGGCCTACCCGCTGCAAGTGGCTGACCTGGCGCGCATCGCCGGGTTGTCGAGTGCCCGGCTACATGCGCGCTTTACTGCCGAGTGCGCAATGACGCCGATGGACTACATTCGCCAACGGCGCTTGCTCAAGGCGCGGCGGCTGGTGCTGCAGACCCTGCTGCCGATGGGCGAGATTGCCGCGCAGGTGGGGTACAGCTCGCAGAGTGCGTTTTCGGCGGCGATGTTACGGGCGTTTGGTTCTAAGCCTTTGGCGTTGCGGCGCGAGTCTGGCGACAATTGACAGCAGTCTTGCGACAGAACTTGATTGCCTGAGGCTTTACACTTTTCCTGTACCGGCCTCTTCGCGGGTGAACCCGCTCCCACAGGTATTGCACAACCTTCAGGGCAGCGAAACCCTGTGGGAGCGGGTTCACCCGCGAAGAGGCCGGCACAGTGAGCAGAGATCTTGAGCAAGGACCCATCATGAACCACCGCACCGCCCTCGGCGCCCTGCACATTGGCGCGCTGTTCTTTGGCCTCACCGGCGTCTTCGGCAAACTGGCCGCCAGCGCCAGCCCGGCGATCATCGTGTTCGGCCGCGCGGCCTTCGCCGTGCTTGCCCTGGCCCTGTTCGCCAGCGTTGCCGGCCCCGGCTGGCAGCGCCTCAGCGGCCAGGACGCCCGCCGCCTGCTGCTGGGCGGCGTACTGCTGGCCGGCCACTGGGTCAGCTTCTTCATTGCCGTCAAGGTCGGTGGCGTGGCCATTGCTACCCTCGGTTTCGCCAGTTTCCCGGCCTTTACCGTGATTCTCGAAGGCCTGCTGTTCCGCGAGCGCATCCGCCGCAACGAGGCCGTGCTGGTGCTGCTGGTCAGCATCGGCCTGATCCTGGTCACGCCGGCCTTCGACCTGGCCAGCGAAGCGACCGGCGGGCTGCTCTGGGCGCTGCTCTCGGGCCTGCTGTTCTCGCTGCTGTCGCTGACCAACCGCGCCGGCTCCGGCCGCTTGCCGGCAGTACAGGCCGCGTTGTGGCAAAACCTGGTGGTGGGCCTGTGCCTGCTGCCGTTCGCCGCCCCGGGCCTGGCCGGTGTCGCGAGCATGGACTGGCTGTGGATCGCCCTGCTCGGCATCTTCTGCACCGGCGTGGCGCACAGCCTGTTCGTTGCCAGCCTGGCAGTGATCAAGGCGCGTACCGCTGCCGTGGTGTTCGGCATGGAGCCTATCTACGGCATTGCCGTGGCCTGGGTGGTGTTTGCCGAAACCCCCACCGTACGCATGCTGCTGGGCGGCGCGCTGATCATCTTCGCCATCGTGCTCTCCAGCCGCCTGGCTGCCGAGCAGCCGCCCAAGCAACGGCCACTGGCCGAGGGCGCCTGATTCAGCGGTCGTTGTGGCCCAGGTCGCGCTGCGGGTCGATCTGGTCACGTACCCGCTGCTTCAGCACCTTGGCCTCGGGGAAGCCGCCGTCGGCCTTACGCTCCCAGATCTGCACGCCGTTGCAGGTAATGCGGAAGACACCGCCGGTGCCAGGCTCCAGCGCCACTCGGCCAAGGTCGTCGGCAAAGGTACTGAGCAGTTCCTGGGCCAGCCAGGCGGCGCGCAGCAGCCACTGGCACTGGGTGCAATACGTGATGACGATTTCCGGCTTGTTGTCGGCCATGGTGAAACATCTCCTGCTGAGGGGCCGCTTATACTAGCGGTCTTTAGCCCACGGTTTGAGACTCACGATGCGCCGTTTGCTGTTCTGTTTCCTGCTCGCCCTCACCTCGCTTACAGCAAGCGCCGCCGAACCGGCCAGGCCCAAGGTCGGCCTGGTGCTGTCGGGTGGCGCGGCCCGTGGCCTGGCCCACATTGGTGTGCTCAAGGCCCTGGAGGAACAGGGCGTGCGCATCGATGCAATTGCCGGCACCAGCATGGGCGCGGTGATCGGCGGGCTGTATGCGTCGGGCTACAGTGTCGAAGAGCTGGAAAAACTGGCCACCACCCTCGACTGGCAGCAGGCGCTGTCTGACGCCCCACCGCGCAAGGATGTGCCGTTCCGGCGCAAGCAGGATGACCGCGATTTCCTGGTCAAACAGAAGCTCAGCTTTCGCGACGACGGCAGCCTGGGCCTGCCGCTGGGGGTAATCCAGGGCCAGAACCTGTCGCTTCTGCTGGAAAGCAAGCTGGCGCACACCGCCGACACCCGTGACTTCGACAAGCTGCCGATCCCCTTCCGCGCGGTGGCCACCGACATCGCCAGTGGTGAAAAAGTGGTGTTTCGCCGTGGCCACCTGCCGCAGGTAATCCGCGCCAGCATGTCGATCCCGGCGGTGTTCGCCCCGGTCGAACTGGACGGCCGCCTGCTGGTGGACGGCGGCATGGTCGACAACATCCCGGTCGACGTGGCGCGCGAAATGGGCGTGGACCTGGCCATCGTGGTCGACATCGGTACCCCGCTGCGCGACCGCAAGCAATTGCTGACCGTGGTCGATGTGCTCAACCAGTCGATCACCCTGATGACCCGGCGCAACTCGGAAGAACAGCTGGCCAGCCTGCACCGTGACGACATCCTCATCCAGCCGTCGCTGACCGCCTTCGGCGTGACCGATTTCGGCCGTGCCCGGGACATGATCGACGCGGGCTACCGCGCCACCCGCCTGCTCGACCCACGCCTTGCCGCCCTGCGCCAGCCCGAGGGCGACAGCAGCCTGGCCGTGGCCCGCTCGCCACGCCAGCGCACACCGGTGATCACCGCGATCAGGATCGAGAACGACTCCAAGGTCAGCGACGATGTGATCCGCTCCTACATTCGCCAGCCGATCGATGCGCCGCTGGAGCTGGACCGCCTGCAGACCGACATGGGCACGCTGTACGGCCTGGACTACTTCGATCGGGTGCAGTACCGCGTGGTGCACAAGGGTGACGACAACACGCTGGTAATCAATGCCCGTGGCCGCCGTGGTGGCACCGACTACCTGCGCCTGGGCCTGAACCTGTCCGATGACCTGCGCGGCGACAGCGCCTTCAACCTGGGCGCCAGCTACCGGGTCAACGGCATCAACAGCCTGGGCGCAGAATGGCTGACCCGCGGCCAGATCGGCGACCAGCAAGAACTGTACAGCGAGTTCTACCAGCCGCTGGACGTGGGCTCGCGCTACTTCGTCGCGCCCTACCTGGATTTCGGCTCGCAGAACATCGAAGCCACCCTCGACAACGACCCGGTCGCCGAATACCGCCTGGAGCGCTACGGCTTTGGCCTGAACGTGGGCCGGCAGATCGGCACCAGCGGCGAGGTGCGCCTGGGCGTGGGCAAGGCCTGGGGCGAGGCGGAGGTGCGCATTGGCGACCAGGACCTGCCCAAGGTCAGTTTCAACGAAGGCTTCTACGAGTTGAAATACTCGTTCGACACCCTCGACAACGTGTACTTCCCGCACCGCGGCGAGGACATCGGCCTGACCTTGCGCAAGTACGACAAGTCGCTGGACTCCGACCAGGATTACCGGCAGTGGATGTTAAACCTGGACAAGGCCATCAGCAGCGGGCCGAACACCTTCGTGCTGGGCGGGCGCTACGGGCGCACGCTGGATGAGACCGAAGTGGTCACCTCGAGCTTCGTGATGGGCGGGGCGCGGGAGCTGTCAGGCTTCCGCCAGGACTCGGTGTCGGGGCAGAACGTGAGCCTGATGCGGGTGGTCTACTACCGCCGCCTGACGCCACGGGCCTATGTGCCGCTGGACTTCCCGCTGTACATCGGCGGGTCACTGGAGCGCGGGCGGGCGTGGAACAACGACAACGCGTTCGACAGTGGCTACATCGATGCGGCGAGCATCTTCCTGGGGCTGGAGACGCCGTTGGGGCCACTGAACTTTACTTATGGCGCCAACAGTGCGCATGAGCAGGCGGTGTATCTGAACCTGGGGCATACCTTCTAAATTGCCGGGGCTGCTTTGCAGCCCATCGCGACACAAGGCCGCTCCTACAGGTTTACGCGATCCCCTGTAGGAGCGGCCTTGTGTCGCGAAAGGGCCGCAAAGCGGCCCCAATGGCCCTCAGGATTTCTCCAGGTTGGCCAGGATCTTGGCATGCACGCGCATGCACACCTGCAAGTCAGCCTCGTCCACCCCGGTAAACAGCTCGATGCGCAGCTGGTTGGCGATGGTCTCGATCTGCTCGATCAGCGGCTTGGCCGGCGGGCACAGTACAATTTTCTTCGCCCGCCGATCCTCCAGCACCGCTTGCCGACGCACCAGCCCTTGTGCCTCCAGGCTATCGAGCAGGCGCGCCAGGGTCGGGCCTTCAACGCCCACGCTCTGGGCCAGCTCGCGCTGGGTCGGGGCCTCTTCGAAACGGGCCAGGTGCAGCAACACCAGCCAGCGCGCCTGGGACAGGTTGAGCCCGGCCAGGCGGCGGTCCAGCTCGGCACGCCAACCCCGGGACATCTGGGCCAGCTGCATGCCGAAGCGGTGTTGGTTGTCGGTCAGGGGCATAAGCAACTCATTGAGTAGATCTAATTATTAGGCAGCTAACCATGCCCGGCCCCACGAGGCAAGGCTCGGGCACACTTGCGTGTTCGATAATCGTCAAAAAGCATGACAAAGGTCAGCAGATCGCGCATCTGCCTTCGATCCTGCCAAGGGTTACAGCTCAAACTCCGCGGCCAGCGCAGCACGGATGCAATACAACACCCCTTCAGGTACGCGCGCGCCAAACAGCGGGGCAATGGCCGACACAGGCGGCAACTCGCCTTCGCCATCGAGGAAGGCGTCTTGCACCTCCATCATCAGGTCTTCCGGCAGGTCAAGCGCCTGGTCCAGGCTTAGCTCCTGGCGGCCCAATGCCTCGGCCAGCAGGCTGTACACGTTCTTTTCGCTGCAGTTGAGCTGCCCGGCGATCTGCGCCGGGGTCATGCCGGCGCGGGCCAGGCTGACCAGTTCGTGGCGCAGGTCGAGCACCACCTTTGGCGCCTCGTCGGTGCCGCCACCGTTGTTCAGCACTTCGAGGAATGCCTGGCCATAGCGCTCCAGCTTGCGCGCCCCCACGCCGCTGACCTGGGCCATGTCGCTGAGGCTGACCGGCTGGCTGCGTAGCATTTCCAGCAGGGTCGAGTCGGGGAAGATGACATAGGGCGGTACGCTGTGCTCTTCGGCCAGCTTGCGCCGCAAGGTGCGCAGTGCTTCCCACAGCTCGCGTTCTTCGGCACGCACCAGCTGGCTGGCCGGGCTGCCGCCACTGGACGACGCGCTTTTCGCGGTGGTTTGCGGCTTGAGGTCGCGGCGCAACTGCAAGGTGACCTCGCCACGCAACAGGGGCCGACAGCTGTCGGACAGGCGCAGGCCGCCATAGCCTTCAAGGTCGATGTCGACCAGGCCACGGGCCACCAACTGGCGGAACAGCGAACGCCACTCGACCTCGGCCAGGCCTTTGCCCACGCCAAACACCGAAAGCTTCTCGTGGCCGAAGTTGCGCACCTTCTCAGTGTCCTTGCCCAGCAGTACATCGACCAGGTGGCCGACGCCATAGCGCTGACCCGTGCGGAACACCGCCGACAAAGCCTGGCGTGCCGGCTCGGTGGCGTCCCAGGTCTGGATGTTGTCGACACAGTTGTCACAGTGCCCGCAGGGTTGTTCGAGGACTTCGTCGAAGTAGGCCAGCAGCGACTGACGGCGGCAGCGGGTTTCTTCGCACAGGGCCAGCATGGCGTCGAGCTTGTGTTGCTCGATGCGCTTGTGGCGCTCGTCACCTTCGGAGTTCTGCAGCATCTGCTTGAGCATCACCATGTCCTGCAGGCCGTAGGCCATCCAGGCATCGGATGGCAGGCCGTCACGGCCGGCGCGGCCGGTTTCCTGGTAATAGGCCTCAAGCGACTTGGGCAGGTCGAGGTGGGCGACGAAGCGCACGTTGGGTTTGTCGATGCCCATGCCGAAGGCAATGGTCGCGACCATGATCAACCCTTCCTCGTTGAGGAAGCGGTGCTGGTTGGCCGACCGCGTCTCGGCGGCCAGGCCGGCATGGTACGGCAGCGCCGGGAAGCCCTGCTCGCAGAGGAACGCAGCGGTTTCGTCGACTTTCTTGCGTGACAGGCAGTAGACAATGCCGGCGTTGCCACGGCGCTCGCCAAGGAACGCCATCAGCTGCTTGCGCGGCGCCTCCTTGGGCACGATGCGGTAGAAGATGTTGGGCCGGTCGAAGCTCGACAGGAAGCGCTCGGCGCCTTGCAGGTGCAGGCGCTGGACGATCTCTTCGCGGGTACGCATGTCGGCGGTGGCGGTCAGCGCGATGCGCGGCACATGCGGGAACAGCTCGGCGAGCTGGCCCAGTTGCAGGTATTCCGGGCGGAAGTCGTGGCCCCATTGCGACACGCAGTGCGCCTCGTCGATGGCGAACAGCGAGATATCCAGGTCGCGCAGGAAGTCGAGCATGCGCGGTTGCACCAGGCGTTCCGGCGCCAGGTACAGCATCTTCACTTCGCCGCGGCGCAGGCGCCCGGCCAGCTCACGCTGCTGCTCTGCGGTCAGCGTGGAGTTCAGCGCGGCCGCTGCCACGCCCAGCTCGTCAAGGGTGGCGACCTGGTCGTCCATCAGCGCAATCAGTGGCGAAACTACCACGGTCAGGCCCGGGCGCAGCAGCCCCGGCACCTGGAAACACAACGACTTGCCGCCACCGGTGGGCATCAGTACCAGGGCATCGCCACCATTGGCCACGCATTCGATGATCGCTGCCTGGCGCCCTCGGAAACTGTCGTAGCCGAAGATGTCCTTGAGAACGCGCTGAGCCTGTTCGAGCATGTGCAACTCCACAAATCGCCGTACCATCCTGGATACAGGCTGGACGAAAAACCCGCCCCGCACACGCCGAATGCGTAAGCGGTTTTTACCAGGCGGCCGGCAATGCCTGCGCCTGGATGAAAAACCGCGGAGTATACCGCAGCGTTGTACTGCGCAGGGCACCACGGCGATAGACGTTCCCTTTACCCCGGCGCCGCTGCAAGGTGCTAGAATTCGTTATCGTTTATTCTCCAAGGTAGCCCTGTAATGTCCTTCGCCGAGCAACTGACCCGCCTGCAAGCCTTCCTCGACGCCGACGAACTGCACGAAGAGGCGTTGGACTACGTCGCCGCCCACGGCTACCTCACCGCCCTGTCGATCAACGCCGAAGAAGTGCCCGAGCGCGAATGGATCGACGCCCTGTTCGCCGAAGAGCCGCACTACGCCAGCGAAGCCCAGCGCACTGAAATCGAGGCCACCCTGGTGGCGCTCAAGGCGCACATTGCTCGCCAACTGGCCAGCGAAGAAGAATTCGACCTGCCGTGCGACCTCGACCTGACCGAAGAACCGGACGATTCCGACCTGCGCGGCTGGTGCATCGGCTTCATGGAAGGCGTTTTCCTGCGTGAAGAAGCCTGGTTCGACCGCGACGAAGAAGAAGTCAGCGAGATGCTGCTGCCAATCATGGTGGGTTCGGGCCTGTTCGACGAGCAGCCAGAGTTCGCCGACATCGCCAGCAACGCCAACCTGCAGGACGACATGATCGTACAGATCCCCGAAGCGCTGACCGCGCTGTTCCTGCTGCTGCACGCGCCTGACGAGAAACCGGCACTGCTCAAGCCACGCCACCACTGAACCTGCGGTGCGCTACCTGCTGCTGGCCATCGGCTGGCTCAGCGTCGCGCTGGGTGTCTTGGGCATATTCCTGCCGGTATTGCCCACCACCCCCTTCCTGCTTCTGGCGGCAGCCTGCTTTGCCCGCAGCTCGCCGCGTTTTCACCAATGGCTGGTCTATCACCCCAAGCTGGGGCCATGGATCCGCGACTACCTCAGTGGTGAAGGCATCCCCCTCAAGGGCAAGGTCTACGCCATCGGCCTGATGTGGGCCAGCATTGGCCTGTCGTGCTACCTGGTACCGCTGTTCTGGGCGCGTACCTTCATGCTCACCAGTGCCGTGCTGGTCAGCCTGTACATCCTCAAGCAAAAAACCTTGCATGTGCGGAAGTGACAATATTTTGTCGCCAAATATCAATTTAGCCTAACTAAGCCCCTATTTATCTGAAATAGTTCTGGAACCGTACGCGCGCCTTGTAAACCTTGGCTTTCAGGGCACTCGATGCTGTCAGTAGCTATTTGCGTACCCTCGTTAGTTAGACAATAAAAACCTTATATGGCAGTTTGATATGAATAAATCTTCTTATCAATCGCAATGAATGTACTTAGCTGTGGGGTTAAAAACCTGCAACACTATACGCGATAAATTATCGTCATTTTTTTGGCGAACAGCAGGATCAATTCCAGGATCAGGGAGATGTACCATGCGCGTTTTGAACCCCATCACCAGTGCATTACTGTTGGCCCTGGCGAGTGCCAACGTACAGGCGATGTCGATCACCGAGGCCGTCCAAAGCGCCGTGGACTACCACCCGCAGGTCAGCTCCAACCGTAACAGCAAGCTCTCGGCTGATGAAGACGTCAAGTTCGCGCGTGGTGGCTACTACCCTTCCGTAGACTTGGTCGCCGGCTATGGCCGTCAGCGCTCGGACAATAGCACCACCCGAGCCGAGGGTAACCACAACAAGGAAACCCTGAACTACACCCAGTCCGAGCTGCGCCTGCGGCAGATGATCTTCGACGGCTTCAACACCTCGAATGAAGTGGGCCGCACCGAGGCTGTCTCCACCTCTCGCGCCTACTACACCCAGGCAGTTGCCCAGGATGTCGCCCTGCGTGCGGTCGAGGTGTACCTGGAAGTGCTCAAGCGCCGTGAGCTGGTGACCCTGGCCAAGAACAACCTGCAAGCCCACCTGCGGGTCAATGACCAGATCGGCCTACGCAACGAGCGTGGCGTCGGCAGCACCGCTGACCTTGACCAGTCCCGCGCCCGTCGCGCCCTGGCAGAAAACAACCTGGACACCGCCGAAGTCGACCTGGCCGATGCCGAGGCCAACTTCTTCAGCGTAGTCGGACGCGTGCCAGACGAGCTGGAGAGCCCGCAGTCGATCAAAGTGGAGATGCCGGTCAATCTGGAAGAAGCGCGCGAAGGCATGCGCCAGAACAACCCCTATATCAAGTCGGCACAAGCGGATGTGAATGCCGCCGAGAAGCAATACGAAATCGGCAAATCGACCTTCTATCCCCGCTTCGACGCCATCCTTGCCACCGGTGCCAATAACAACACGGGTGGCGAGAAGGGTCATAACAATAATGACTGGCAAGCCGGCGTGGAGATGAACTACAACCTGTTCCGCGGCGGCAGTGACAAGGCTCGCCTGAACTCCGACGCGCACAAGATCAACCAGGCCCTGGACATCCGCAACAACGCCCTGCGTGAGTTGACCGAGAACCTGAGCCTGGCGTGGAACGCCATGAACAACGCCAGCAAGCAGCTGCCGACCGCGCGTGAATACGCCGAGACCACCAAGCGCGTGCGCGCGGCCTACCAGGACCAGTTCGGCCTGGGCCAACGTACCCTGCTGGACGTGCTGGACAGTGAGAACGAGCTGTACAACGCCGACCGCCGCTACACCGAAGTGCGTTACACCGAAGAGTTCTCGCGCTATCGCGTACTGGCAACCATGGGCGAGCTGCTGACCAAGCAGCGTATTTCGCTGCCGCCAGAGGCGCTGGCGACTACCGAGGTACGTACCGAGGCGCGTCTGCCCGAGATGCGTTGATCGCGGTTGAGATAGCCGGGGCCGCTTTGCGGCCCATCGCGACACAAGGCCGCTCCTACAGGAGATCGCGTATGCCAATGGCTGGTGCGATCATCTGTAGGAGCGGCCTTGTGTCGCGATGGGCTGCGAAGCAGCCCCCTGCCCTCACTCGGTGCCATGGTTACGCTGGAACGTCTCCTCGCCCATGGCCCTGATCTGCCCTTCGATCAACGCTTCGAACGGTGCCAGCAGCGCATCGAAGCAGGCTGGCTGTTCCAGCGCATTCAGCGCCCCCACCACAGCTTCGATGGTCGACAACGCCCCCGCCTCCGGCGCCTTGCGCAAGCGATAGCGCGAAGCAGCCACCTGCCCCAAAGTCACCCTCGGCAACGCCTCTAGCAGCGGATTAAGGTAAAGCAGCTTGCGCGCCTTGCGCCAGGTGCCGTCGGGCACGATCAGCAGCAACGGTTTGCCGTCTGTTTCGCCATAGGCCGTCAGCACGTGAGCGTCGTCGCCCGGGAACAACAGCACGACCCGGTAATCGGGCGTGGCCAGCAGTTGCTCCAGGCCATCGAATACCTCACCGATCCGCAGCTCGGCGTTGTTCAGGCCAAGGGCAGCCAGGCGTGCGGTGTTCAGCGCGTGGGCGGTTTCGCTGGGATGCTGCAGCAGGATCACGCGGGTGCGGCTGTCGAGCGCGGGAATCAAAGGGCAGAGGCAATGGTCGAGCGGGCGCAGGCAGCGTTCGCAGCGGGGTCTGGGCATGGGGGTCTCCTTGGCGGGGACAATTTTGCCACAGATCATGGGCCCGCTTTGCGGGCCATTCGCCGGCAAGCCAGCTCCCACAGGTACTGCACAAGGCTCAGGCCTGCGGTGATCCTGTGGGAGCTGGCTTGCCTGCGAATGGGCCGCAAGGCGGCCCCAGCGCCTTCAGCGGTTGAACCGCTCCGCCAGGCTATGCAGGTACTCCGCCATGCGCTCCAGGTCCTGGCTGATCTCAGCACCCTGCCGCGCTTGCCCGGCACTCTGGTCGCACAGCTGGGCAATCCTCACGATCTGCTGGTTGATGTCCTCGGCCACGTGGCTTTGCTGCTCCGATGCCGTCGCCATCTGCTGGCTCATGCCGGTAATCCGACTGACCGCCTGGGCAATCCCGGTCAACGCCGCCTGCACCGCCTCGACACTGTGCACACTGTCCCGCGAGATCTGTTCGCCACGGTTGGCCGTACTGACTGCGCGCTCCGCCCCGGCGCGCAACGAGGCGATGATCTGGTGTATCTCCTGGGTCGACGTACGGGTGCGTTGGGCCAGCGAGCGCACCTCATCGGCCACCACGGCAAACCCGCGCCCCTGCTCGCCCGCCCGCGCCGCTTCAATGGCGGCATTGAGCGCCAGCAGGTTGGTCTGCTCGGCAATCGAGGTAATCACATCGACCACGCTGCCTATCGACTGGGTCTGCTCGGCCAAAGCATTCACCGCCTGGCCAATGTCATTGACCGCATCGCTCATGCTGCCCATGGCTTTCAGGCTCTGCAGCGCCAGCTCACTACCGTGCTGCGCCAGCTGGTCGGCATCACCCGCCGCATGCGCCGTGCTCTGCACGTTGTGGGTGACCTCCTGGATGGTGGCCGCCATCTGCGCAATGGCGGTGGCAGACTGGTCGGTCTCGCTGCGCTGGCGGTCGAGCATCTGCGCCTGGGCATCGGACAGGTCGGAGGATTGCGCAGCCCGCGATTTCACCCCGACCCCGGCGTCCACCAGGCGCGTCAACGCCGTTTGCAGGCGGGCTTCCTCACTGAGGATGGCGAGGTCCAGTTGGCCCTGCAGGCCTGGATTGTCGCTGTAGGTCAACGCCACCAAGGGGCTGGTGAAGGCCTTGGGGTGCTCGGCCAGCGTGCGGCGAATGGTCTGGTTCTGCCCGTGCTCGACCAGGTACCAGGCCAGCAGCAGGCTGGCCATCAGCACGCCGAGCGCGGCATACGGTGGCAGCCACAAGTAGCCTGCCGCCGACACCAGGCCCGCACCGATCAATGGCCAGCCATGGCCCAGGCCATGTCCCAGGCGGGCCACCCACGACACCGGCGTGCGGCCATCGCGCAAGCGGCCGTACAAGGCCTCGGCGCGGCGAATCTGCTCGCGCGTGGGCACCGAGCGTACCGACTCGTAGCCACTGATGCGGCCCTGCTCATAGATCGCCGTAACGTAGGCGCTGACCCAGTAGTAATCACCGTTCTTCGCCCGGTTCTTGACCACCCCCATCCACGGTTTGCCCTGCTTGATGGTTTCCCACATGTGGCCGAATACCGCGGGCGGCATGTCCGGGTGACGCACCAGGTTGTGCGGTTGCCCCACCAACTCGTCGTAGGTGAACCCGCTGATCGCCACAAAGGCATCGTTGCAGTAGGTGATGCGGCTATTGAGATCGGTAGTGGAAATTAGCCGTTGTTCGCTGGAAAAGGTTCTTTCGTGCTCAGTGACGGGCAAATTCATGCGCATCTTGGGCGATCCTTGCAGGATGAAATAAGGGGAAATCATCAGCGCAAGTTGATATGTAGCAGAGCGCTATCAGGTTAGCGGTCAGCTTTTGCCGGAATTTAACGTCGCCCGACGGAATGCATGAATGTGACGCAGCTCAACCCACGTTGAGCTGGCTTTTGAGCAGATCGCGGAAGGTCTGGATCAACGGTTCGCGGCTACGCCCGCGGCGAATGATCAACGAGAACGGCGCCTGGTAACCGAAGGTCGACGGCGACAGCACACGCAAGTCGCCCTTGTCGACCCAGGCCTGTGCGTAGTGTTCGGGCAGATAGCCGATGTACGCACCCGAGAGAATCAGGATCAGCTGCGCCTCCATGCTCTCTACCGTTGCAGCGCTGTGCTTGAAGCCATGCCGGGCCAGTTCGGCCTGGCTCCAGTAGCCACGCCCGACCATGCGCTGCTGGGTTACCACCTGCTCGGGAATTCGCCGATCGTTGTACAGCGGGTGCCGGCTGCTGCAGTACAGCCAGTGCTGTTCGCGGTACAACGGTTGGTACAGCAGGCCGCTCATGCGCGAGGAAAACGCACCGATGGCCAGGTCCAGGCGGTTGTCCTGCACACCCAGTTGCAGCTCGTACGGGCTGGACACCGACAGGTGCAGGTGCACTGCCGGGTGCTCCTGGCTGTAGGCACCGATGGCTTCGGCCAGCGGCAGCGCGCGGTCGCCAACCGTGGAATCGATCACCCCCAGGTTGAGGGTGCCGCGCAGCTCGCCCTTGAGGGCCGCGGCATACTGCTCGAAACCGTCCAGTTCGGCCAGCAGGCGCAGGGTTTCCTGGTGGAACAGCTCGCCCTTGCTGGTCAGGCTGAAACCGCCCCGGCCCCGGTGGCACAGCACGATACCCAAGGCACCCTCCAGCTGGCTCATGTAGGTACTGATGGCCGAGGTCGACAGGTTCAGCTCGCGCTGGGCGTTGGCAAAGCCCTGGTGGCGGACCACGCTGATGAAGATGCGCAGCAGTTTCAGGTCGGGCAATGTCGAGGCCATGGTGCAACGGTTCCACTGGTGTATTTGCGCGCAGTCTAACCGTTGCGCCAGGCTTTAGTTCAGAAATTCCTGAACTAAGTATTTGTCGGTAGCGATTCTTCCCGGGCACTACCTTGCGCAGACTGGCCGAAATGTCCCTGCCCGCCGGCACAAACACAGTTGAAAGGCGCGCGGCGGCACAGGTTCGAACAAACAGAACAATCGACCGACTGATGAGGCCCACCGTGGACAAGACTCTCCACCAACCACTGGGCGGCAACGAAATGCCGCGTTTCGGCGGCATCGCCACCATGCTCCGTCTGCCCCACCTGCAAAGCGCCGAAGGCCTGGATGCTGCCTTCATCGGCGTGCCACTGGACATCGGCACCTCGCTGCGCTCCGGCACCCGCTTCGGCCCACGGCAGATCCGCGCCGAATCGGTAATGATCCGCCCGTACAACATGGCCACCGGGGCTGCACCGTTCGACTCGCTGTCGGTTGCCGACATCGGTGATGTGGCGATCAATACCTTCAACCTGCTGGACGCCGTGCGCATCATCGAAGAAGCGTATGACGAAATCGTCGAGCACAATGTCATCCCCATGACCCTGGGTGGCGACCACACCATCACCCTGCCGATCCTGCGTGCGCTGCACAAGAAGCACGGCAAGATCGGCCTGGTGCACATCGACGCCCACGCCGACGTCAACGACCACATGTTCGGCGAGAAGATCGCCCACGGCACCACCTTCCGCCGCGCGGTGGAAGAAGGCCTGCTCGACTGCGACCGCGTGGTGCAGATTGGCCTGCGCGCCCAGGGCTACACCGCCGACGACTTCAACTGGAGCCGTCGCCAGGGCTTCCGCGTGGTTCAGGCCGAAGAGTGCTGGCACAAGTCGCTGGAACCGTTGATGGCCGAAGTCCGGGAAAAGGTCGGTGGCGGCCCGGTTTACCTGTCGTTCGACATCGACGGCATCGACCCGGCCTGGGCGCCAGGCACCGGTACCCCGGAAATTGGCGGCTTGACCACCATCCAGGCAATGGAGATCATCCGCGGCTGCCACGGCCTGGACCTGATCGGCTGTGACCTTGTCGAAGTCTCCCCGCCTTACGACACCACCGGCAACACCTCGCTGCTCGGTGCCAACCTGCTGTTCGAGATGCTTTGCGTGCTGCCGGGTGTAGTGCGCCGCTAAACGGCATTTGGTGCATTCGGTTGTAGGAGCGGCCTTGTGTCGCGATCGGGCTGCGCAGCAGCCCCCGGACTTATGCTTTGACGCGTGAATCGCCGGGGCCGCTTTGCGGCCCGATCGCGACACAAGGCCGCGCCTACAAACAGCGCCCGCAGTATCTGTAGTACCCCGGCAGGAGCCATATGGGAGGGCCACTGAGGCCCGCCAACACAAGACAAGACCGCCGGGCGCCGTGTAAACGCCCGCGTGGTCGATCTCGCCATAATAAAGATAATCGGGAGACCCCCAATGGCCTTGGACATCATTGTTGTAATGATCTACACCGCCGGCATGCTCGGGCTTGGCTGGTATGGCATGCGACGCGCGAAAACCCATGAAGATTACCTGGTAGCCGGGCGCAACCTCGGCCCGGTGCTATACATGGGCACCATGGCCACCACCGTACTCGGTGGCGCTTCCACCGTCGGTACCGTGCGCCTGGGCTACGTCCACGGCATCTCCGGCTTCTGGCTGTGCGCAGCCCTGGGCCTGGGCATCATCGCCATCAACCTGTTCCTGGCCAAGCCGCTGCTGCGCCTGCGCATCTTCACCGTGACCCAGGTGCTGGAGCAGCGTTACAACCCCACTGCACGCCAGGCCAGCGCCGTGATCATGCTGGCGTACGCGCTAATGATCGGCGTGACCTCGACCCTGGCCATGGCCACCGTCCTGCAGGTGCTGCTGGACCTGCCGTTCTGGGCATCGCTGCTACTCGGTGGCGGCGTGGTAGTGCTGTACTCGACCATTGGCGGCATGTGGTCGCTGACCCTGACCGACATCGTCCAGTTCGTGATCAAGACCGTCGGCCTGATGTTCATCCTGCTGCCGGTGTGCCTGTACAAGGCCGGTGGTTGGGACACCCTGGTGGCCAAGTTGCCAGCGGCCAGCTTCCAGCTGACCACCATTGGCTGGGACACTATCATCACCTACTTCCTGATCTACTTCTTCGGCATCCTGATTGGCCAGGACATCTGGCAGCGGGTGTTCACCGCCCGTGACGAAAAGGTCTGCCAGCGTGCCGGTACGGTTGCGGGTGTGTATTGCGTGGTGTACGGCCTGGCTTGCGCGGCAATCGGCATGGCGGCACATGTGCTGATGCCAGACCTTGCCAACCCGAATAATGCCTTCGCCGAGATGATCAAGAGCACCCTGCCCGATGGCATCCGTGGCTTGCTGATGGCGGCTGCCCTGGCGGCGATGATGTCCACCGCCAGCGCTGGCCTGCTGGCGGCCTCGACCACCATCACCGAAGACCTGCTGCCCAAGTTGCGTGGCGGCAAGCAGTCGAGCCTGGGTACCAGCCGCCTGTTCACTTTGCTGACCGGCCTGGTAGTACTGGGTATCGCACTGCTGGTCAACGACGTGATCAATGCCCTGACCCTGGCCTACAACCTGTTGGTCGGTGGCATGCTGATCCCGCTGATTGGCGCCATCTTCTGGAAGCGTGCGACCACCGCCGGGGCCATTGCCAGCATGTCGCTGGGCTTTGCCACCGCGCTGCTGTTCATGTTCAAGGACGGGCTGGAAGCCAATACGCCAATCTACTACAGCCTGGCGGTTGGTTTGGTGAGCTTTGTGGTGGTGAGCCTGGTGTCGCGTAAATCGGTGGTGGCGGTGAAGCTGGCCTGATAGATCGTGGTTGCTTGTGCTGGCCTCTTCGCGGGTAAACCCGCTCCTACAACGGAACACATGCCGTTGTAGGAGCGGGTTCACCCGCGAAGAGGCCCGCACAGGCAACACATAATAGGCAGACACAAAAAGGCCGCAGCCCCCACCCAGGTGCTGCGGCCTTCGTTTTGCTCTTCAGTAGGATTAGCGACGACGCGGTTGGCGCTTGCGCTGCTCTTCATCAGTCGGGATCGGCACCGGCTGCAAGGGTGGTGGAATCAGCCCCAAGGCGACCGCCAGGTCGTGGAGCCAGTTGGACAGTGGTTTATTCATAATGCCCCCTTGACGGGTCAGCCTCACGGCAAATCAATCCTGCGATGTTTCATACAGATCATAGCCTGATGTCCTGTATTACGCATGCCTCTGCTCTTACAGATATGGGCCATTTTGACCCGGATCAAGCCGTGGCGGCGCATTCCGACGACTGGTCAATCGTTTCGCTTTGTTGCAAGTCGATCCAGGCCTGCAAATTTGCCCCGCGCATCCCTTGGCGCCACATCAGCCAGGTAACTGCCTGATCGAACGGCGCCTGCAGCGGATGCACCCTTACCCGGTCGCGCCCGGGCAGGCTGTCGAGCATCGACTGGGCCATCATCGCCACCCCTGCGCCGGCAATCACACAGACCAACATGCTCTGGTACGACTCGATCTCCATCACCCGGCCCATAGGCGTATGTGCATGGGCATACCAGGCCTCCAGGCGCATGCGGTACGAGCAGCCCTGGCGGAAGGTGAACACCGCCTTGCCGACCACGTCCTTCGCGCTGTGCACCGTCGGGTGTTCAGGGCTGGTGATCAGCACCAGTTGCTCATCGCACAGTGGCACGCCATCCAGCCCGGCAAGGTTCAGCGGGCCGTCCACCAGTGCGGCATCCAGGCTGTGGTTGAGCAGGCCTTCGAGCAATTCGCCACTCGGCGCGGCGCGCACCTGCAGGTTCACAGCAGGGTAAGCCTGGTGATAACGCGCCAGCAGCGCCGGCAAATGGGTCGCGGCGGTGCTGTACATGGTCCCCAGCACGAAATCCCCGGCGGGCTGGCCGCCACGCACCGCGGCCAGTGCCTCGTCGCGCAGGTTCGACATACGGTTGGCGTAGTCCAGCAGCACCTTGCCTGCCGGTGACAGTTGCAAGCGCTGGCGTTCACGCAGGAACAGCTCGACGCCCAATTGCTCTTCGAGCTGACGCAAGCGCGTCGACAGGTTCGACGGCACCCGGTGCAGGCGCTCGGCGGCACGGGTAATCGAGCCTTCCTCGGCGACCGCCTGGAAGATACGCAGCTGGCTGAATTCCACGACATTCTCCAAAACAGAACAACTTGATCATCATTATTCAATTTTATTGAAAATGAAACCGCCCTAACCTGCCAGTCATCGCTTACATCCGTGCAGGAGACCTGTCATGTCGCCACTTCTTCAACTGCTGGCCAGCGCTGTGGCGCTGATGCTGGCCATGGGCATCGGCCGTTTCGCCCTCACCCCGCAACTGCCGCAACTGATTGCCGAAGGCCAGTTCGACTTGACGGTCGCGGGGCTGGTGGCAGCGGCCAATTACCTGGGTTATTTCATCGGTGCTGTGGACGCGATGTTCGCTCGCTCGCCCGGCCAGGTGCGCCTGCGCCTGCATGGCGGGCTGTGGCTATGCGTGGCGCTGACCCTGGCCTCGTGGGCTGCCGACGGCTTCTGGGCGCACCTGCTGTTGCGCTTTGGCACTGGCGTAGCCAGTGCCTGGGTGCTGGTGATGCTTACCAGCCTCAGCCAGCAAGTGGCCAATGCCCACAACCGCCAACGCCTGGGTGCGCTGGTGTTCGCCGGGCCCGGACTGGGTATTGCCGTGACCGGGCTGCTGGCACTGGTGGCGCATGGGCTGGGGCTGGGTTCGGCAGCACTGTGGCTGATCTATGCCGTGGCGGCGCTGTTGATGCTGCTGGCCGTACGGCCGTGGCTGCCCCGGGCGGTGCAAGCGGCACCAACATCGTCGCCAGCCCATCAGGGCCCGTCCCACAGTGTCGGCATTGGCCGGCTGGGGCTGGTGTATGCGCTGTACGGTGTGGGGTACATCCTGCCGGCCACCTTCCTGTCGCAGATGGCCAACCAGCAGTTTCATGGCCAGTGGCTGGCTGACCTGTTCTGGCCGGCGTTTGGCCTGGCGGCGGCGCTGGGTGTGCTGTTGGTGAGCCTACGCCGCGGCGGACGCACTTCGGCCTGGCTGACCGCCACCCTGTGGCTGCAAGGCCTGGGCGTGCTGGCTTGCCTGATGGGCGGGGGTGTCGGGTTGGCGTTGGGCGTGGTGCTGTGCGGTGGGCCGTTCCTGGCCTGTATGCAACTGGTCATGCAGCGCTCGCGGGAACTGGCACCGCATGCCACGCAGCGCAATGCCGGGCTGCTGACTGCGTGCTTTGCCCTGGGGCAGTTGAGCGGGCCGTTGCTGGCGGCGCTCAGCAGCCATTACGCCGGCGGGTTGCAACCGGCGCTGATGGTGGCGGCGGGTGGGCTGGCGGTGGCTGGGGGGTTGGTGCTGATTGGCAGTGGGGTACAGCAGGTTGGTGGTTGTCAGGCCAGGGTTACATCCTGAATCTCAATTGTCAGTACCGGCCTCTTCGCGGGTAAACCCGCTCCTACAACGGGGGCGCATACCTCGAGAACTGCGCTGCCCTTTGTAGGAGCGGGTTCACCCGCGAAGAGGCCGGCACAGGTAAACACCATCACCCCACCAACCGCCGCAATTGCTGCTTCACCCAAGGCTCAGCACTCACCAGAATCACCCCCAGCAACACCATCAATGCCCCCACCACAAAATTCGCGCTCAAAGGCTCATCCAGCAGCAAGACACCAAAGGTCACCCCGAATAACGGGGTGATGAAGGAAAACACCGCCAGGTTTGACGCCAGGTATTTGCGCAGCAACCAGAACCAGGTCAGGTAGCTGACGAACGACACCACAATCCCCTGGAACAGCACGCTGCCCATGGCCAACGGCGTCAGCGACACCTCGCCGATCTGCCCGCTAAGCAGGGCAATCAGCAACAACCCGGCAAAACCCACCGCCAGCTGATAGAACAAGGTCAAGGTCGCCGGCGCTTCCGAAAGCCGTGAGCAGCGCACCACCACCGTGGTTGCCCCCCAGGCCAGCCCTGCGATCACGCCAAAGGCATCGCCCAGCAAGGTGCGGCCATCCATATGCTCGAACGACATGCCACCGGCAAAGGCCATGGCAATGCCACCAAAAGCCAGCAGAATGCCCAACCATTGCAGTAGCCGCAGGCGTTCACTGGCCAGGCTGAAATGCAGGCCCAGTGCAGTAAATACAGGCGCGGTATAGAGGAACACCGACATATGCGCTGCCGAGGTCAGCTTGAGGCCCTCGGCAATGAACAGGAATTCGATGCCGAACAGCCCACCTGCCAGCAGCCCGGCGCGCCAGGTACTGCCGACCTGCTCCCAGCCCCCGCGCCAGCACAGCATCAGGCCCACCAACACGGCGGCGATACCGTTGCGCAACGCTGCCTGCATCACCGGGGCTATGTCGACAGCAGCGCTCTTGATCAGCACCTGCTGGCAGCCCCAGATCAGGCACAGGCCCAGCATGACCTGAAAAGCAAAGGCGTCTGGGTTCTTGCGGACCGCGCTCATGGGCGGGCCTCTGAGGTGATCGTGGGCATGGGCAAGGACTCGGCAGCGTTCAGAAGCTACCGATTATCGGGGTTTCATGGCCGCCCTTGCCAGCCTCAAAACGACCTCAAGCGATCTGCGCTTTTGCCGACACCTGTTCAAACGTGGTTTCGTCCAGCGCATCTTCCTGCTCATCCAGCACCTGGCGCGGGTGCTCAAAGCCAGGGATGCTGCTGTCGATCAGGCTCATCAGCCGCGATCCGCGCTCGGTCAGCACGAAGTTCTCGCCGTTGCCGCCGTCCTCTTCAGGCCGGCTTTCGATAAAGCCGCGCTCGAACAACAGCTTTTCGTACTCGCAGGCACGGGTTTTCAGGTGGTCCAGGTCACCCACCGGCTCACCTTTGGCGGCGAGTGCGGCAGCGTGCTGCTCGGCATAGGGGCGTGGCGTAAAGCTGTGACCGCCGCCGTTCTGCACCTCGTGCAGCAAGCGTTCGATCAAGTCCCAGTCGTAGGCGATGCTCATGGGTACGGGCTCCTGCTGTGGACGGAAGAGGGTACACAGGTGGGACTCGCCGAAGGGGTGCGGTGTTCCGAGAGATATTGGAAGGGAGGAAATGCGCGGGCGTGAAGCGCCTGATACGGCAATAGACAGAAACCATTTGCTGACTCGCCATCTGTAGTTTATAAACTACATTCACTCGATGAAGAAAATCGAATCCAGCAGTTTCAGACATTGGGTGAGCGGGCTACGGGACATCAGTGCCAGAACCCGAATCATTTCTCGGATCAACCGATTGATGGAGGGCTTACCTGGCGATGTGTCACCGGTTGGCCACGGCGTCAGCGAACTCAGGGTCCACTATGGGCCTGGTTACCGCGTGTATTTCCACCAGGCGGGCAGCACGTTCGTCATTCTTTTGTGCGGCGGCGATAAAAGCAGCCAACAACGAGACATCAAGGCAGCCCACCAGATTCTGCGTTCGTGGAGGATGCAAAATGACTGAAACCTTCTCTGAATTCGATCCCGCCGAATACCTTACTACTCCCGAAGCAATAGCGGGGTTCATGACCGACGCCCTTGAGACCGGGGATGCCAGCTATGTCGCCAAAGCTGTCGGCGTGGTAGCACGAGCGAAAGGCATGAGCGAGCTGGCGAAAGAAACCGGCCTGTCTCGGGAACAGCTTTACCGGTCTTTCAGCGAGCATGGCAATCCGACCCTTAAATCGTTCCTGACCGTAATGAAAGCACTGGGAATAGACATGACAGCGCGTCCCCACATCGCGGGCTGACATACCGCTTTTCCAGTGATAGTGGGAGTGCTCGATCTCATTACTCTTGTCACAAAAGGCTTTGCTGCGCTTGCATGTACTGGCGCAACAACCGGTTTATGTGGGGCTGGTAGCTCCGTGCTCGGCGGGGACGCGCAGCTCAGCCTCGCGGAAAAAGTCCTGCTCCAGCTCTGGGATATCTGATAAGTCGATATCCTTGTCTTCTTGCCGGGCCAGCCGGCTCCAGTCAGTTCTCGATGGTTTGCTCATGATCTCTGGCCTCACGTCAGGTCCCCCTCTCATTTCCTCCGAGCCTAGAGTGATGTAGCGCGCTGTTCAACGGCGCCGGGGGAATATGGAGGCTTTTCAGAAACGGACTACTTCCATCATGAAAAATGATCCATCGGTCGCGAGCCCTGAACTTCGCTGCACTCACAACTCTCCACCGCGCATAGCCACCGCTGGAGGTAAAAACGATGAAACCGCTGCTACCCATCGCCTGCGCCGCCGCCCTGCTGTGCGCCCTGCCCGTCTGGGCCTGCACACCCGAAGAAGCGACGCAGAAACGTGAAGAGCTGGCCGGGTTGGTTACCCAGTTGACCGAGCAGAACCCGCAGAAGGCCAAGGAGATCAATGACGAGCTACAAGGGATGGATTTGGGGACGGCGAGCAAGGACTTGCCCGACAAGTGTCAGCTGATTGACCAGCGGATCACGGAGTTGAAGCAGGCGGAGAAGAAGGCTGAGTGAGGTGATTCCTGCTGACGCGCGCCCCTGTAGGAGCGGCCTTGTGTCGCGAAAGGGCGGCAAAGCGGCCCCAGCAATTTGTGCATTTGCGCCGAAATCCTGGGGCTGCTCCGCAGCCCTTTCGCGACACAAGGCCGCTCCTACAGGGAATGCGTCAGCCTGCTAGAGGCTGATTACTCAGCAGCAGGCTTGCGCTTCTTCAGCGGCGCCAAACCATCAGCGCTGGCCAGCGGCGCGTTGGCCTTCGGCTTGGCAGTAGGCTTGCGCTTGGCGGCGGTTTTCTTGTCGCCGGACTTCTTCTCGACCTTCTTCTTCTTGCTGCCAGCCGCCTTGCCCGAAGCCTTGACCTTTTTCGGACCGCTGTAGGTCCCCTTCACTTCCTTGATTACCCGGCGCTCGAACTGCTGCTTGAGGTAGCGTTCGATGCTCGACATCAGGTTCCAGTCGTTGTGGGTAATCAACGAGATCGCCAGGCCTTCGCCGCCGGCACGGCCGGTACGGCCCACGCGGTGCACGTACTCGTCGCCGCTGCGCGGCATGTCGAAGTTGATCACCAGGTCGAGGCCGTCGATGTCCAGGCCACGGGCGGCCACGTCGGTGGCAACCAATACCTTGGAGCTGCCTTGCTTGAAGCGCTCGATGGCCAGCTTGCGGTCCTTCTGGTCCTTCTCGCCGTGCAGCACGAAGGCCTTCACATCCTTGGCCACCAGGTGGCCGTAGATACGGTCGGCCATGGCGCGGGTGTTGGTGAAGATGATCGCCTTGTCGAAGGTTTCATTGGCCAGCAACCACTGCACGATTTGCTCTTTGTGCTGGTCGTGGTCGGCCATGACGACCTGCTGGCGGGTGCCTTCAGCCAGTTGCGAAACGCTGTTGAGCATCAGGTGCTCAGGGTCCTTCAGCACCTTGCCAATGATGTCGCGCAGGGCCGCGCCACCGGTGGTGGCGGAGAACAGCAGGGTCTGCTCGCGGTTCTCGCACTCCTTGCACAGGCGCTCCATGTCTTCGGCAAAGCCCATGTCCAGCATGCGGTCGGCTTCGTCGAGAATCAGTACCTGCACGTGGGACAGGTCGAGGTTGCCGGCATTCAGTTGCTCCAGCAGGCGGCCCGGGGTGCCGATCAGCACGTCCGGCACCTTGCGCAGCATGGCAGCCTGTTCCTTGAAGTCTTCACCACCGGTGACCAGGCCCGCCTTGATATAGGTGAACTGCGAGAACAACTGCACTTGCTTGAGGGTCTGCTGGGCCAGCTCGCGGGTCGGCAGCAGGATCAGCGAGCGGATCTCGACACGCCCGCCTTTCAGGTCGACCAGGCGGTTAAGCAGCGGCAGCACGAAGGCTGCAGTCTTGCCGCTGCCAGTCTGCGCAGTCACGCGCAGGTCACGCCCTTGCAGGGCCAGGGGGATGGCCGCGGCCTGCACCGGGGTTGGCTCGACAAATTTAAGCTCGGCCACGGCTTTAAGCAGGCGTTCATGCAGGGCGAATTGGGAGAACACGGAGGTAACCTCAGGCAAGTGCGGGAAATTCAGTTGCATAGGGTAACGTTTTCTGCCGCCTTAGCCGAATTTCTTTTGGCAACTTCGTCGCCATCCGCGTTTTAATGGCCCTTCGTTTCGCAAAAAGACTGTACCCAAGCCCATGGATATCCAACGAATCTGGCGTGACTCCCTCGACCTGTGGGGCACCCTCGACCAACACCCCATGCTGCACGCGGCCATCGGCCTGGCGGTGCTGCTGCTTGTTTCCCTGGTAGTCGGCCGCCTGGCGCGCTTCCTGATGCTGCACGGCGCGCGCCTGTTGGCCCGCCAACCGGCGCTGAAGTGGCTGGACGACCTACGCCACAACAAGGTGTTCCACCGCCTGGCGCAAACCACGCCGTCACTGGTGCTGCAATTTGGCCTGAAACTGGTGCCGGAACTGTCCGAAACCGCCCAGCATTTCCTCGGCAACGTCGCCCTGGCCTTTACCCTGCTGTTCATGACCATGGCGCTGTCGTGCCTGCTGGACGCCCTGCTCGACATCTATGCCCGCACCGAACACGCCCGCACCCGCTCGATCAAGGGCTACGTGCAGCTGGCCAAGATGATGCTGTGGATCTTTGCTTCCATCGTTATCGTCGCCACCCTGATCGACCGCTCGCCGCTGTTGCTGCTGTCCGGCCTGGGGGCCATGTCGGCGGTGCTGCTGTTGGTGTACAAGGACACCCTGCTGTCGTTCGTTGCCAGCGTGCAGCTGACCAGCAATGACATGCTACATGTGGGTGACTGGATCGAAATGCCGCAGGTAGGGGCCGATGGTGATGTGGTAGACATCACCCTGCACACCGTGAAGGTGCAGAACTTCGACAAGACCATCGTCTCGATCCCCACCTGGCGCCTGATGAGCGAGTCGTTCCGCAACTACCGCGGCATGCAGCAGTCCGGTGGCCGAAGGATCAAGCGCAGCCTGTTCATCGACGCCGCCGGTGTGCGTTTCCTTACTCGCGAAGAGGAGCAGCGCCTGACCCAGGTGAGCCTGCTGGGCGATTACCTGGCCGGCAAGCGCCAGGAACTGCAGAACTGGAACGAGGCACTGGGCCCGGTGGCCGAGCTGTCGGCCAACCGCCGTAAGCTGACCAACATCGGCACCTTCCGCGCGTTTGCCCTGGCCTACCTGAAGAACCACCCCAACGTGCACCCGAACATGACCTGCATGGTGCGGCAGATGCAGACCACGGCCGAGGGCGTGCCGCTGGAGATCTACTGCTTTACCACCACCACCGTGTGGGCGGACTACGAGCGGATTCAGGGGGATATCTTCGATTACCTGCTGGCGGTGTTGCCGGAGTTTGGCTTGAGCCTGTATCAGCAACCGAGTGGCAATGACATGCGGGTGGGGTTGAGCGGGCGTTTGGCGCAAGAACCTGTGACGCGTCGAATGGAAGATATGAGCGAGGCTTGAGATTGCCGGGGCTGCTGCGCAGCCCATCGCAGGCAAGCCAGCTCCCACAGGTTCCGCGCAAAACTCGAGAGCTGTGCAGTACCTGTGGGAGCTGGCTTGCCGGCGATAGGGCCAGTACAAGCAGCACAGGACTGAAGTCCTATGCTCCCCACCAGCTCTAGAAATCCACCTTGCCCCGCCCCGCCTTGACCGTGCTGCGCCTGGCCTTCCCTTCAAGGCGGCGGGTCTTCGAGCCGAGGGTGGGCTTGGTGGGGCGGCGTTTCTTTTCGGTCTTGCCGGCTGCGATGATCAATTCAGCAAGACGTGCCAGTGCGTCAGCGCGATTCTGCTCCTGGGTGCGGTACTGCTGGGCCTTGATGATCAGTACGCCGTCGCCGGTGATGCGACTGTCACGCAGTGCCAACAGCCGCTCTTTGTAAAACGCAGGCAGCGACGAGGCCGGGATGTCGAAGCGCAGGTGCACGGCGCTGGACACCTTGTTGACGTTCTGCCCACCCGCGCCTTGCGCGCGGATGTAGGTCAGTTCGATGTCGGCATTCGGCAGATGCACCGTATTGGAGATGGTCAGCATGACATGGCCCTTGTGATTGCGCCCATTATCACAGCCTGTGCCGCGCTCTGATACTCCAACGGCCACTACCCCGCATACCCCAGCAGGTACAACAAGCCGGTCAAGGTCACCAGCGAAGCCACCGTCGACAACAGGATGGTCCGCGAAATCAGCCCCGCTTCGCGGTTGTAGTACTCCGCCAGCATGAACGGCCCGGTGCCGGTCGGCAACGCGGCCAGCAGCACTGCCGAGGCCGCCCACAGGGTCGGCAGGCTGAACACCTTGAACGCCAGCACCCAGGTCAGTGCTGGCTGCCCTACCAACTTCAAGGCCACCAACGGCCACGGGCTGGCCTGTGTACCCGGGCGTTTTTCTGCCAGGAACGCACCCAGCGATATCAGCGCACAAGGCGTGGTCGCCAGCGCCAGCATGTCCAGAAAGTGCATGGCCGGTTCCGCCAGACCCAAGCCAGATACCGCCCAGGCAGCGCCCGCCAGCGGCGAAATCACCAACGGGTTCTTCGCCAGCGCCTTGCTTACCAGCAAGATGGCGCGCCCAATGTGCCGCTCCACCTGTAGCCCGACCTCGATCAGTGTCAGCGAGATGGCAAACACCAGGCATACCACGATCAACGACGAGATCAACGCCGGCTGCAACCCCGCCTGGCCAAACAACAGCAGGCACAGCGGGATGCCGATATAGCCGGTGTTGGCGTAACCCGCACTGAGCCCGTCGATGCTCGCCGCGACCAGGCCGTGGCCGCTGTACAGGCGCCACAGCAGCGTGACCACGAACATGGCCAGGGCACCCGCGCCAAAGGCAACGATGAAGCCGGGGTGCCAGATCTCGCTCCAGGTGGCCGTGGCGGTCACCTTGAACAGCAACGCCGGCAGGCACAGCCAGACAACCATCTTGTTGATCTCGGCAGCGGCCTTGTCGCCTAGCTTGTTGGTTTTGCGGCACAGGTAGCCGACCAGGATCAGGGCGAAGATCGGCGCCACGATGACGAAGATGGTGTGCATGTCAGGCCTTGCCGGCCAGCGGCGTCTGCGCGCGACCACCCAGGCGGCTCAGCCATACTGAGGCAAGGATGATAGCCCCGCCGATGAACAGCCGACCCAGCGGTTCGTGCTGGTTCCAGATCAGCAGGTTCAGCAGCAGCCCCACCGGTACATGCAGGTTGTTCATCACCGCCAAGGTACCGCCGGAGACCAGGCACGCGCCCTTGTTCCACCAGTACAGGCCCAGCGCCGTCGGGCACAGGCCGAGGAACAGCAGCACCAGCCACTGCACGTCGGTACTCGGCAGGTGCTGGGCATTGCCGAACAGCAGGAAGGCCGGCAGCACCACCAGCAAGGCACCGAGGTAGAAGTAGCCGAAGCGGGCGTAGTGCGGCAGGTCGCTGGGGTTGCGTGCGACCAGGTGGCGGTACAGCACCTGGCCGGCGGCGTAGGTGAAGTTGGCCAATTGCAGCAGCAGGAAACCGATGAAGAACTCGCCGCTGATGCTGTCGAAGCGAATCACTGCGGCACCGGCCACGGCCACCAGCGCGGCCAGCAACGCCCACGGGTTGAAGCGCCGGTTCAGGGCGTCTTCGATCAGCGTTACATGCAAGGGCGTGAGGATGGTGAACAGCAGCACTTCCGGCACGGTGAGCACACGAAAGCTCAGGTACAGGCAGACGTAGGTGATGCCGTACTGCAGCGCGCCGATCAGCAGCATGGCGCGCATGAAGCGCGGCTCGACCTGGCGCCAGCGGGTTAGCGGCAAGAACACCAGGCCGGCCAGCAGCACCCGGGCGAGCACGGCGAAGTAGCTGTCGACGTGCCCGACCAGGTACTCGCCGATCAGGCTGAAGGAAAACGCCTGGATCAGCGCGACGATTATCAGGTAGCCCATGGTTGCCTCTCGTGAATCAAGGTCGCGACCTTAGCGGGTTGCGGTAAATGAGTTCAACCATGAGGAATGTAAGGTCGGGTGGGAATGCCGTGTAGGAGCGGCCTTGTGTCGCGAAAGGGCCGCAAAGCGGCCCCGGCAATATCTGCGGCGAAGCTGAAATCCTGGGGGCGCTTCGCACCCCTTTCGCGACGCAAGGCCGCTCCTACACAGCGCAAACCGCGGCGGCCTGCGGGAATAAAAAAGCCCGGCCATTGGCCGGGCAGGTACACCCAAAGGAGCAAAACCAGGTGTCAGGGTTGGGAATTCGTTAAACCTCAGGCCACCGCCGCCAGTTTGGCCTTGGCCTGGTTGACGCCTTTCTCGTGGAACTCGCCGCTCATGTTCAGGCCTTCGGCATGAATGAAGTCGACATCGTGAATGCCGATAAAGGCCATGACCTGGCGCAGGTAGGGTTCCTGGTGGTCGCTGCTGGCGCCGGCATGAATGCCGCCGCGGGCAGTCAGGACGATGGCGCGCTTGCCGGTCAGCAGGCCTTGCGGGCCGGTCGGGGTGTACTTGAAGGTGATGCCGGCGCGCAGCACGTGGTCCAGCCAGGCCTTCAGGGTGCTTGGAATGGTGAAGTTGTACATCGGCGCAGCCATCACCAGCACGTCGGCAGCCAGCAATTCATCAGTCAGTTCGTTGGAACGGGCCAGGGCCTCCAGTTCGGCGGCGCTGCGTTGTTCTTCCGGCTTCATCCAGCCGCCCAGCAGGTTGGCATCCAGGTGTGGCACCGGGCTTACCGCCAGGTCGCGTACGGTGATCTGATCGGCCGGGTGGGCGGCCTGCCATTGCTGGATGAAGTCTTTGGTCAGTTGACGGGAAACGGAATCCTGCTGGCGGGCGCTGCTTTCGATGATCAGTACGCGGGACATGGAGTGCCTCCATCGGCAAAAAGGGTTGCGATTCGATGGAGGGAAGATTAAATGTTGACCTATCGATAAAAAAGCGTAAAAAGTGGGTTCAATCTATCGATTAATCGGTTTATTCGGCACTGCAGTTCAAGGCGATTCGCAGTTTGATGATCTGCCGGTTGAATTTGGCGGTGACATCGACGCTTTTACCGGCCGGAACGTTCACCCGGCGCACCCGCGGTGCTTCCGGGCCGTTGCGAAACGTCACTTTGCACGCCGCCGGCACTTGCCCATAGTTGTTGAGGGTGATGGCGCCAATGTCGTAGGCGGTGTCGTAGGCCGTGTAGTCGAGCTTGACCCCGGTCAGCGCCTTCTCCACATCGATGGGATAGGCCATGGCCCCGAGGGGCAGGCACATCAGTATTGCCGCACAACATTTCTTCATGGGCCGCGCTCCGTGCAAAGAGCGCAGCTTAGGACAACAGGAGCGAAAGATGAAAGCGCCGCGCGTAACCCTAGACCAGTGGCGAACCCTGCAAGCAGTGGTCGATCACGGCGGGTTTGCCCAGGCTGCCGAGGCCTTGCACCGTTCGCAGTCATCGGTCAGCTACACCGTGGCGCGCATGCAGGAGCAACTGGGCGTGCCACTGTTGCGCATCGACGGCCGCAAGGCGGTGCTGACCGAGGCCGGCAACGTGCTGCTGCGCCGCTCGCGCCACCTGGTCAAGCAGGCCAGCCAGCTTGAAGACCTCGCCCACCACATGGAGCAGGGCTGGGAGGCCGAAGTGCGCTTGGTGGTCGATGCCGCTTACCCCAGTGCCCGCCTGGTGCGCGCGCTGGCCGCGTTCATGCCGCAAAGCCGCGGCTGCCGGGTGCGCCTGCGTGAAGAAGTGCTGTCTGGTGTGGAAGAAGTGATGCACGAAGGCATCGCCGACCTGGCCATCAGCAGCTACAGCATCGGCGGTTACCTGGGCGCCGAGCTGAGCGCGGTGGAGTTCGTCGCCGTCGCCCACCCCGAACACAGCCTGCACCGCCTGGGCCGTGAGCTGACCTTCCAGGACCTGGAAAGCCAGTTGCAGGTGGTGATTCGCGACTCTGGCCGCGCACAGCCGCGCGACGTCGGCTGGCTGGGTGCAGAGCAGCGCTGGACCGTCGGCAGTCTGGGCACCGCCGCCACGTTCGTCAGCAGCGGCCTGGGCTTTGCCTGGCTGCCCCGGCACATGATCGAACGCGAACTGCGCGAAGGCGTGCTCAAGCCATTGCCGCTGGACCAGGGTGGCAGCCGCCACCCACTGTTCTACCTTTATTCGAGCAAAGAGAAGACCCTGGGCCCGGCCACGCAGATTCTCATCGACCTGCTGCGCAATTTCGACACCGCGCCACTGGACGTGCCCTTCGCAGCCCCCCCACAAGCCTGAGAGGACCGCGCCCATGGCCTATTTCGAACACGAAGGATGCGCACTGCATTACCAGGAATATGGCCAGGGCGAACCGCTGGTGCTGCTGCACGGGCTGGGCTCCAGCTGCCAGGACTGGGAGCTGCAGGTGCCGCTGCTGAGCCAGCACTACCGGGTAATCCTCATGGACATTCGCGGCCACGGACGCTCCGACAAGCCGCATGACGGTTACCAGATCGCCACCTTCAGTGCCGACCTGCTGGCCCTGCTCGAACACCTGCACACCGGCCCGGTGCATTTCGTCGGCTTGTCCATGGGCGGCATGGTCGGCTTCCAGTTTGCCGTCGACCACCCGCAGTGGCTGCGCAGCCTGTGCATCGTCAACAGCGCCCCCGAGGTCAAGCGCCGTACCCGCAGTGACTGGCTGTGGTGGCTCAAGCGCTGGGGCCTGGCGCGTATCCTCAGTGTCGAAACCGTCGGCAAGGGGCTGGCCGAACGGCTGTTCCCCAAACCCGAGCAAGCCGACCTGCGGCAGAAGATGGCCCAGCGTTGGGCGCGCAACGACAAGCGCGCCTACCTGAAGAGTTTCGACGCCATCGTCGACTGGGGCGTGCAGGAACGCATTGGCCAGATTCACTGTCCTACCCTCATCATTGCCGCCGACCACGATTACACCCCGATACAACTGAAACAGCGCTACGTCGCCCTGATGCCCAACGCCAGGCTGGTCGTCGTCGACGATTCGCGGCACGCTACGCCCCTCGATCAACCCGAGGTCTTTAACCAGACCCTGCTGCAATTCCTCGCAGCCGCTTCCACCTCTCAAGGATCTTTGAGCCCATGCTGAAAAAACTCCTGCTCACCGCCTGCTCGGTCGCTTTCGCCACCAGCGTCATGGCCGCCGACAAGACCCCGCACGTTGTGCTGGACACCAGCTTCGGCCAGGTCGAAATCGAACTGAATGCCGAAAAGGCGCCGCTCAGCACCAAGAACTTCCTGCAATACGTCGACAGCGGTTTCTACAACAACACCATCTTCCACCGGGTAATCCCGGGTTTCATGGTTCAGGGCGGCGGCTTCACTGACCAGATGGTGCAGAAAGACACCAAGGACCCGATCAAGAACGAAGCCAGCAACGGCCTGTTGAACACCCGTGGCACCTTGTCGATGGCGCGCACCTCGGACCCGAACTCGGCCACCAGCCAGTTCTTCATCAACGTGGCCGACAACGACTTCCTCAACCCGGGGCGTGACCGTGGCTATGCCGTGTTCGGCAAAGTGACCAAGGGCATGGAGGTGGTCGACCAGATCGTCAACTCGCCAACCACCATCAAGAAAGGCATGCGTGATGTACCGGCCGACCCGGTGTACATCAAGTCGGCCAAACGCATCGACTGACCGCAGGCTGCACAGGGACGTGCAACCGCCTGAGGGCCGGATGGAACAGGAGTGTCGTTACCCATGCTGTACCGCCGTTTTGAACAGCTGATCGATATCTTTCGCGAAGCACCCACTGAATCGCCACCCACCACCGTGTGGCCGTTCTACCTGTATTACCTGCGCCAGGTATGGCCCAGCTTTCTCGCCTTGCTGGTGGTCGGCCTGTTCGCCTCGTTGATCGAGGTGGCGATGTTCAGCTACCTCAGCCGCATCATCGACCTGGCCCAAGGCACGCCCAACGCCAACTTCTTCAGCGAGCACAGTGGCGAACTGATCTGGATGCTGGTGGTGATCCTGCTGCTGCGCCCAGTGTTCTTCGGCCTGCACGACCTGCTGGTGCACCAGACCATCAACCCCGGCATGACCAGCCTGATCCGCTGGCAGAACCACACCTACGTGCTCAAGCAGAGCCTGAACTTCTTCCAGAGTGACTTTGCCGGGCGCATCGCCCAGCGCATCATGCAGACCGGCAACTCGCTGCGTGATTCTGCCGTGCAGGCGGTGGACGCGCTATGGCACGTACTGATCTACGCCATCACCTCGCTGGTGCTGTTCGCCGAGGCCGACTGGCGCCTGATGCTGCCGCTGCTGGTGTGGATCGTCGGCTACATCGCCGCACTGTTCTACTTCGTGCCGCGGGTGAAGGAACGCTCGGTGATCTCTTCCGACGCCCGTTCCAAGCTGATGGGGCGTATCGTCGATGGCTACACCAACATCGCCACCCTGAAGCTGTTCGCCCACACCGACTACGAGCAGCAGTACGCCCGCGAAGCGATCCGCGAACAGACCGAGAAAACCCAACTGGCGTCGCGGGTGGTCACCAGCATGGACGTGGTCATCACCACCCTTAACGGCCTGCTGGTGGTCACTACCACCGGCCTGGCGCTGTGGCTGTGGAGCCAGTCGCTGATCACCGTCGGCGCCATCGCCCTGGCCACCGGCCTGGTGATCCGCATCGTCAACATGTCGGGCTGGATCATGTGGGTGGTCAACGGCATCTTCGAGAACATCGGCATGGTCCAGGACGGCCTGCAAACCCTCGCCCAGCCGGTCACCGTCACCGACCCGCCCAATGCCCCGCCACTCAAGGTAAGCCGCGGTGCGGTGCGTTTCGATGATGTCGACTTCCATTACGGCAACGCTGCCAACATCATCGAAGGGCTGAATCTGGACATCCGCCCGGGCGAGAAAATCGGCCTGATCGGCCCGTCCGGGGCCGGCAAGTCGACCCTGGTCAACCTGCTGCTGCGCCTGTACGACGTGCAGGGCGGGCGCATCCTGATCGACGGCCAGGACATTGCCGAAGTCAGCCAGGCCAGCCTGCGCGCGCAGATTGGCATGATCACCCAGGACACCTCGCTGCTGCACCGTTCGATCCGTGACAACCTGCTGTACGGCCGCCCAGGTGCCAGTGACGCAGAGCTGCAGGAAGCCGTACGCCGTGCGCGGGCTGACGCGTTCATCCCGCAACTGTCGGATGCCCAGGGCCGCACAGGTTTCGATGCCCACGTCGGTGAGCGTGGGGTGAAACTGTCGGGTGGCCAGCGCCAGCGCATCGCCATTGCCCGCGTGCTGTTGAAGAATGCGCCGATCCTGATCATGGACGAAGCCACATCGGCGCTGGACTCGGAGGTGGAGGCGGCGATTCAGGAAAGCCTGGAGACGCTGATGCAGGGCAAGACCGTGATCGCCATTGCCCACCGGCTATCCACCATTGCCCGGATGGACCGGCTGGTGGTGCTGGACAAGGGGCGGATTGTCGAGAGTGGCAGCCACAGTGAATTGCTGGAGCAGCAAGGGCTGTATGCCCGTTTGTGGCACCACCAGACCGGGGGGTTTGTCGGGGTTGACTGACGCCTGTAATGGCCCTATCGCCGGCAAGCCAGCTACCACAGGATCACCACAAGCCTTGAAATCTGTGGGGTACCTGTGGGAGCTGGCTTGCCGGCGATAGGGCCATTACAGGCAATACGAGACGCTCAGTCCCGCCGATAAGGCAACATCCCCCGCGCCTCCTCGGCATACCCCCTCACCCCTTCCCGCTCCTGCACCAGGAAGTCCTCCACCGCCCGCCGCAACCCCGGGTGCAGCAGGTAATGCCAAGACCGCGTCAGCACCGGCTCGAACCCGCGTATCAGCTTGTGCTCGCCCTGCGCCCCAGCGTCGAAACGCTGCAACCCTTCGGCAATGGCAAAGTCCATGCCCTGATAGAAACACGTCTCGAAGTGCAGCCGGTCGAATTCATCCAGGCAACCCCAGTAACGGCCAAACAAGCTGTCGCCACCTACCAGACTCAACGCCATCGCCACATCACGCCCACCTTGACGCGCCATCACCACGCGTACCGCCTCGGGCATGCGCTCGGCCAGCAGGCTGAAGAATTCGCGGGTCAGGTAAGGCGCACGGCGGCGTACCGCATAGGTGTTGGCGTAACACAGGAAGACGAAATCCCACTGCGCTTCGTCCAGTTCATCGCCGCGGTACCAGCGAAAATCGATGCCCTGCCCCGCCACCTGCTCGCGCTCCTTGCGCATCTGCTTGCGCTTGCGCGAGCTGAGGCTGTCGAGAAAGTCCTGAAAGTCGCGGTAGCCTTGATTACGCCAGTGAAACTGGCAGCCCAGCCGTTCCATCCAGCCCGGCAAGCCGGCCATCTGCGCATCCAGCTGCGGGTCGGTGAAGTTGATGTGTGCCCCAGACAGTCCGCCCTTGTTCAGGTACTCCGGCAACGCCTGCAACATCAGCAGGCTATCGGCCGGGTCGCTGGCCAGCAGGCGCGGGCCGCTGACCGGGCTGAACGGCACCGCACCGAGCAGCTTGGGGTAATAGCCAATGCCGGCGCGTTCACAGGCGTCGGCCCAACCATGATCAAACACGTATTCGCCAAACGAGTGCCACTTTCGATAGGCCGGCAACAGCGCCCGCACCTGGCCGTCACGCTCCAGCACCAGGTGTTCGGCAGCCCAACCGGTGTTGCGCGCCACGCTGCCACTGTCCTCCATGGCACTGAGGAACGCATGGCGCAGGAACGGTTGGCCGATCGGCACCATGGCGTCCCAGGTGGCCGCCGGAAGATCACGCAAATGGGCAAGGCTGTACAGGCTGGTCACGTTTTCGACTCGCTGTCTGAAGGCCTTCAGTATCCCCAAGGAAGGCCCGACACTCAAATGACGAACGCCGGGCTGATCCTTTTATTCTCAATTACTTAACAACAGTGCCACTAATTAGACATTAATCTGTCATTGGCCCCCGCAATACTTGCGCCTGTTTTCCGGAACCCCAGAACCTGTCTATTCAGGCCCTTTCCGAAGACATGCCAACGCAGGGGCAGGCGCTTGAGCCTCCCCCATTTTTTTCAGTAGGGAGAACCTTATGCGTCTTGTTTCTACACTTACCGGAGTGAGCCTCACCGGCATGATGCTGGCTCTGAGCGCCCCGGCCAGTGCTGCTGTCGACGCCAAGCTGCTCGAAATGCTCCGCGCCAACGGCTCGATCAACCAGGCGCAGTACAACGAACTGCAGGGCGACCTGGCAAAAGAAACCAAGGAAAAGGCCGACCAGAAAGCTCAGTCCGAACGTATGAGCTCCTTCGAACAAAAAGTGGCATGGGCCGCCAAGACCCAGATCAAGGGTGATGTGCGCCTGCGTTACGAAGACGTCAACGTTGATGACCCGAACAGCAGCAGCGGCAACCAGGACCGCCAGCGCGTGCGCGCCCGTGTAGGCTTCTACAGCGAGATCAACCCACAGGTCGACGCCGGCGTGCGTATCGCCACCGGCAGCAGCGCCGATCGCCGTTCGACCAACCAAAGCTTGGACAACTACTTCGACAAGAAGTCGCTGTGGGTCGACCTGGCCTACCTCGACTGGCACCCGACCGCGGTGCCCAACCTGCACCTGATTGGCGGCAAGATGCCACAACCGTGGGTCAGCATGGGTGACATCATCTGGGACAGCGACATTAACCCGGAAGGCGTGGCAGCCACTTATAAGGCTGACCTGGGCGGGGCCGAGGTGTTTGCCAGCGCCGGCCAGTACACCCTGAAAGACAACGTCGACGGCGACGGTGTGCAGTACAAGCATGATGCCCAGGTATACCACGGCCAGTTGGGCGCCAAGTTCGCACCGGCTGACGTGCTCAAACTCACGGTAGGTGCCAGCATCTATGGCTACGATAACGACAAGGAAGCAGCCATCCTGCAGTCGTTTGGCAACACCACCAATGAATTCAACCTGGTCGAAGGCTTCGGTCAGCTGGACTTCACCGGCTTCGCCATTCCACTGTCCGCCTACGGCCAGTACGTGAAAAACACCGAGAGCACCGATGGCGAAGACCAGGCCTGGCTGGCCGGCCTGAAAACCAAGGTCGGCGCCTGGAGCCTGGACTACAACTATCGTGACGTGCAGCGTAACGCTGTGGTCAGCCTGTTCACCGACTCTGACTTCGGCAACGGCTTTACCGGCTCGCGTGGGCACAAGTTCAAGGTCGGCTATGAGATCGACAAGAACTTCTCGCTGGGTGCGGCTTACCTCATGGCCAAGACCGACCTGTCGCAGTTGCCGAACAGCAATGCTGACGTAGACACCCTGCAGGTAGACCTGGAAGCCAAGTTCTAAGCAACACCCTCCTCTGCTTCACGCTGAAGCGGGAAATGCCGACCCCATCCGGCGTTTCCCGCTTTTTTTGCCTGGCAGAAATGCACCCGGCCCAATCGCCGGCAAGCCAGCTTCCACAAGTACCGCGCAGATCTCAAGGTCTGTGCAGTACCTGTGGGAGCTGGCTTGCCGGCGATTGGGCCGGTAAAGGCACTACAAATATCAGCGCTTGCGCAGAATCACACTACCAATCGAATACCCCGCCCCAAACGAGCTCAACACCCCAAGCGCGCCTTTGGCCAGGTCATCCTGGTACAGGTGGAAAGCAATCACCGACCCCGCCGAGCTGGTGTTGGCATAGCGGTCGAGAATCACCGGTGCATCTTGCTCGGCCACTTCACGCCCCAGCAGTTTCTTGACGATCAGGTGGTTCATGCTGAGGTTGGCCTGGTGCAGCCAGAAGCGCTTCACATCGCTCGGTTGCAGGTCGTTTTCCTGCAGGTGCTCACCGATCAGCTCGGCCACCTTCGGGCACACTTCGCGGAACACCTTGCGGCCTTCCTGGATGAACAGCTTGTCTGCTGCGCCTTCGCCCTCTTCCGCCGCACGGTTGAGGAAGCCGAAGTTATTGCGGATGTTATTGGAGAACGCGGTCCACAGCTTGCTGCTGACGATGTCGAACTGGTGCGCAGAGGTGGCCTTGTCGGCACGCTCCAGCAGCACCGCAGTGGCGGCATCACCAAAGATGAAATGGCTGTCACGGTCACGGAAATTCAAGTGCCCGGTGCACACCTCGGGGTTGACCATCAGCACCGCGCGCGCCTGGCCCAAGGCCACGCTGTTGGCAGCGGTCTGGATGCCGAAGGTGGCCGACGAGCAGGCTACGTTCATGTCAAAGGCAAAGCCCTGGATACCCAGCGCCTGCTGCACTTCGATGGCGATGGCCGGGTACGGGCGTTGCAGGTTGGAGCAGGCGACGATCACCCCGTCGACATCCGCCGCGGTGCGGCCGGCGCGCTCCAGGGCCTGGTGGGCAGCGGCCACGGCCATTTCGCAGAGCACCGACGGCTCGTCGTTGCTGCGCTCTGGCAGGCGCGGCTTCATGCGCTGCGGGTCGAGGATGCCGGCCTTGTCCATGACGAAGCGGCTCTTGATGCCCGAGGCCTTTTCGATGAACTCCGCGTCGGACAACGGAGCGGCTTCTACTTCGCCGCGCTCGATGGCGGCGGCGTTGTCCTGGTTGAACTGTTGCGACCAGGCGTTGAAGGAGGCCACCAGTTCTTCGTTGGAAATGCTCTGGGCCGGGGTGTACAGGCCGGTGCCGCTGATGACGACGTTATGCACGGTCGTTCCTCTGGTCAAAGGCCATCGCCACGGGGCGCTGGCTGGGAATATGACGGTTTAGTGGCACTTTAGTGCCAATTTTGGGGCGAGGGCTGCGCCCTCGTTCGCGGGTGAACCCGCTCCTACAAAGGATCGCGCCGTATGTAGGAGCGGGTTCACCGGGACGCCGGACCGCCGCGAAGGGCCGCAAAGCGGCCCCAATCTCACCGAAGTGTGCCACAAATAAAGGAAGTTTAGCCCTCCACCTGGCTCCACTGCTTGCTCAATCTTTTATCCGAAATCGGCACCTTGGTCCCCAGTTGCTGGGCAAACAGCGAAACGCGGTATTCCTCCAGCCACCAGCGGTACACGGTCAGCTGCTCGTCACGCTTACCTTCCTGGGCATGCTTGTCGGCACGGGCCTTGTACTGCGCCCACAAATTGGCCAGCTCGCCGCTCCACACCCGGTCCTTCTGCACCTGCGAACCGAGCTTCTCCAGGCGCAGTTCCACCGCTTTCAGGTAACGGGGCAGTTCCTTGAACCAGGCCCCCGGTGTTTCGCGCACAAAGCCCGGATACACCAGGTTGCCCAGTTGCTGCTTGATGTCGTTCAGCGCCACCGCCTGGCTAAGGTCGATCTTGCCCTTGAAGCGCTTCTGCAGCCCATGCCACAGCTTCAGCACTTCCAGGGTCTGCCGCGCCAGGCGCTCGGCGTGCTCGGCCCAGCTGCCGCGCTTGCGCTCGGCCAACCCGGCCAGGGCAGCGCCGTCGCGTGGCAACGGCTGCTCACCCTCAAGAATGCAGCTGTCCAGGCTGGCCAGCAGGATATCCTCGACCAGCGCTTCGACACGCCCCAGCTCGCGGTACAGCAGGCCCAGTTCGGTCAGCCCTGGCAGCTTGCCACGCAGGAACTTGGCCGGTTCTGCCAGCTGCTGCAACAACAGGCGCTGCAAGGCGCGGCGGTGCTGGAACTCGGCTTCGGCCTGGGTCGAGAAACGCCCCTCACGCACCGTACCATTCTCGTCCACCAATGCCGGGTAAACCGTCATCGACAGGCCGGCGATCTTCTGCTGGGTACTCTGCGCCACTTCGCTGAACGCTTTGGCCTGTACCGGTTTCTCGGCATCGGCATTGCGCGGCACGGCCAACGCCGCCTGGCTGGCGGCGACAAAGCGGGCAGTCAGCTCGGCCAGGTCGCGACCTTCACCGAGGAACTTGCCCTGGCCATCGACCACTTCAATGTTCATGCGCAGGTGGCCTTCGACGAGGTTGACGGACTCGGCCCAGGCCTCGTCGGGCACCCTCACACCGGTCATGCGCAACAATTCCTGGCCCAAGGCCTGGGGCAACGCGCCCTGGCCAAAGGCCATGCGCGCCAGCGATGCCTTGACGAAGTCCGGCACCGGCACAAAGTTCTTGCGCAGGGCCTTGGGCAGGTTACGCACCAGCGCCACGCACTTGGCTTCGAGCAAGCCCGGCACCAGCCACTCCAGGCGCTCGCCCGGCAAGTTCGGCAACAGCGGTGCGGGAACGCGCACGGTCACGCCGTCACGGGGGTGGCCCGGCTCGAAGTGATAGGTCAGCGACAAGCGCAGCTCGCCCACCTGCAGGTTGTCGGGGTACAGCGCCGCCGTGACTTCGCTGGCCTCGCGGGCCAGCACATCTTCTTCGTGCATGATCAGCAGGTTGGCATCCTTCTGGCTGCCCATGCGGTACCAGGCATCGAAGGTTGCGGTCTGGTGAATGTCTTCAGGCAGGCGCGCTTCGTAGAACGCATACAGCGTCTCTTCATCGGCCAGGATATCGCGCCGGCGCGCTTTGGCTTCCAGCTCATCGAGCTGTTCCAGCAGGCGCTTGTTGGCCGCCAGGCACTTGGCCCGCGACTGGATTTCGCCACCGACCAGGCCTTCGCGGATAAACAGCTCGCGCGAGGTAACCGGGTCGATCGGGCCGAAGTGCACCGGGCGGCGGCCGACCAGGATCAGGCCGTACAGAGTGATCTGTTCGTAGGCCACCACCTGCCCGCGCTTCTTCTCCCAGTGCGGCTCGAAGTGGTTCTTCTTGACCAGGTGCCCGGCCAGCGGCTCGATCCAGTCCGGTTCGATCTTGGCCACCATGCGCGCATACAGCTTGGTGGTTTCGACCAGTTCGGCGGCCATCACCCACTGCGGGCGCTTGCGCCCCAGGCCCGACGACGGGTGCACCCAGAAGCGCCGTTGGCGGGCGCCCTGGTAGTCACCCTCTTCGGTCTTCTGGCCAATCTGGCTGAGCAGGCCGCTGAGGATGGCCTTGTGCATCTTCTGGTAGTCGGACGGTTCTTTATTCACCGTCAGTTGCAGGTCACGGCAGATCAGCGCCAGCTGGCGATGGGCATCGCGCCACTCGCGCAGGCGCAGGTAGTTGAGGAAGTTCTTGCGGCACCAGTTGCGCAGCGGGTTGGCAGTCAGCGCCTGGCGCTGCTCCTCAAAGCCGCGCCACAGGTTGACCAGCGCGGCGAAGTCAGAGTCCACGTCCTTCCACTGCGCGTGGGCCTGGTCAGCGGCCTGCTGGCGCTCCGGCGGGCGTTCGCGCGGGTCCTGCACCGACAGCGCACTGGTCACGATCAGCACTTCCTGCAGGCTGCCCTGGCGGGCGCCTTCGAGCAGCATGCGGCCCAACCGCGGGTCGATCGGTAAGCGCGCCAGTTGGCGGCCGAGCGGGGTCAGCTGGTTCTCGCGGTTGACCGCCGACAGCTCCTGCAGCAGGTTGAAGCCGTCGCTGATGGCCTTGCCATCTGGCGGCTCGATGAACGGGAAGGCATCGATCGCGCCCAGGCGCAAGTGCAGCATCTGCAGGATCACTGCCGCCAGGTTGGTACGCAGGATCTCCGGGTCGGTAAACGCTGGCCGGCCGTTGAAGTCCTCTTCGCTGTACAGGCGCACGCAAATGCCCGGCTCGACCCGGCCGCAACGGCCTTTACGCTGGTTGGCGCTGGCCTGCGACACCGCCTCGATCGGCAAGCGCTGGACCTTGGCGCGGTAGCTGTAGCGGCTGATGCGCGCGGTACCGGTGTCGATCACATAGCGGATGCCGGGCACGGTCAGCGAGGTTTCGGCGACGTTGGTGGCCAGGATAACCCGGCGCCCGGTGTGCGACTGGAAAATGCGCTGCTGCTCGGCCGGTGACAGGCGCGCATACAGCGGCAGGATCTCGGTATGGCGCAATTGCGCCTTGCGCAGAATTTCGGCGGCATCGCGGATTTCCCGCTCGCCCGGCAGGAAGATCAGCACATCGCCGGGGCCCTTGCCTTCACTGCGTTCGTGGTGGGCCAGTTCATCCAGCGTGGCGAGAATCGCCTGGTCGACGGTGAGGTCGTCCTCGATCTGGTTGCCTTCTTCGTCCTGCTCGCTGGTGAGCGGGCGGTACCAGGTTTCCACCGGGAAAGTACGCCCGGACACCTCGATGATCGGCGCGCCGTCGAAATGCTTGGAAAAACGCTCCAGGTCGATGGTTGCCGAGGTGATGATCAGCTTCAGGTCTGGCCGGCGGTGCAGCAGGGTCTTCAGGTAGCCAAGCAGGAAGTCGATGTTCAGGCTGCGCTCGTGGGCTTCGTCGACGATGATCGTGTCGTAGCGTTCGAGAAAGCGGTCGTGTTGGGTTTCGGCCAACAGGATGCCGTCGGTCATCAACTTGACCAAGGTGTTGGCATCGCTCTGGTCTTCGAAACGCACCTGGTAGCCGACCAGCCCGCCCAGCGGCGTGCCCAGTTCTTCGGCAACCCGCGCCGCCACGCTACGCGCGGCGATGCGGCGTGGCTGGGTGTGGGCGATCAGGCCATGGCTGCCACGGCCCAGCTCCAGGCAGATCTTCGGCAGCTGGGTGGTCTTGCCCGAACCGGTTTCACCGGCAATTACCAGCACCTGGTGTTCGGCCAGGGCCTTTTTGATTTCGTCGCGCTTGGCGGCGATCGGCAGGCTGTCGTCGTAACGCACGGTCGGCACGCTCTGCTGGCGTGCGGTAACCTGGGCGCAGGAGGCCTGGACCTTTTCCACCCATTGCGCCAGCTTCGCCTCATCGGGGCGCTTGCGCAGTTCGTGCAGTTGCCGGCGCAGGCGATGGCGGTCGGCAATCATGGCGTGGTCGAGGTTTTGCAGCAGTTTGTCGATGGCGTGGTCAGTCATGGGGCTTTTTAATGATGCAGGTGAGCCTGCTTTTTCATGATCGGCATTCGAAGGATGGGCGATTGTCGCAGATTTGGGCCTGCTTTGCTGTCCAGGCTGGCGCGCACCCTGTAGGAGCGGCCTTGCGTCGCGATGGGCTGCGCAGCAGCCCCGTGGATTTGTGCCGGGGCGCAGATCTTGGGCTGCTACCGCAGCCCATCGCGACGCAAGGCCGCTCCTACAAGGGATCGCACAGTGGCTGAAAGTTTAGCAAGAGCTTATGTAAAGGTTGCCATTCACTGCTTTAATCAACCTTAAGCCGCATGTGAGTATCAAAGGCATGACTCCCGCCCAGCCCATCGCCCCACCGTCTTCACGCCCTTCGCTACCGAAGGCCCGGAGCCGTGCCGGGGAAAATCCGCTGGTGCACATCATTCTCGCCTTCTGGGCCTTGTGGCACTGCCGCCACGCGCGCCCACCGGACACCTCGCTCACGCCATTGTGACCAAAGCCGGCCACCACCTGGCCGTTTGACTCAACTGGGCCGCCTGCCTGCGCGGTGGCCCTGTGCGCCCGTGAGCGAATCCATCATGCACTTTGCACCCGTAGAGCAAGCCAGCCGTTTCCTGGCTGACAACCCCGATATCGAGCTGTTCGAACTGTTCATCCTCGACGCCAACGGCGTGCCCCGCGGCAAGCTGCTGCACCGCGATGAACTGCTGGCCGTGTACCAGACCGGCCGCCCGCTGCCCAGCACCATCCTCGGCCTGACCCTGAACGGCGATGACGTGGAAAACTCCGGGCTGGTCTGGGATGTGGGCGATATCGACTGCCGCGCCTACCCGCTTGAAGGCAGCCTGGTGCGCCTGCCCTGGCGCCGGGTGCCGACCGCCGCCGTGCAGGTCAGCATGCACCCGAGCGAAGGCCTGCCGGCCAGCATCGCCGACCCGCGCCATGTGCTGCTGCGCACCCTCGAGGCACTGAAGGCCGACGGCTACCACCCGGTCATGGCCTGCGAGCTGGAGTTCTACCTGCTCGACCAGCAGCGTGATGCCCAGGGTCGCCCGCAACCGGCGCTGGACAACGACGGTGGCCGCCCCCGCAGCACCCAGGTCTATGGGCTGCGCGAACTGGAACAGATCGAGCCGTTCCTGGCCGACCTGTACGCCGCCTGCAAGGCCCAGGGCATTCCGGCGCGCACGGCGATTTCCGAATACGCCCCGGGCCAGGTGGAAATCACCCTGGAGCACGGTGACGCGCTGCAAGCGATGGACCAGGCGGTGCGCTACAAGCGCCTGGTCAAAGGGGTGGCCCATGCCCACGGCATGCAGGCCTGCTTCATGGCCAAACCGTTCGCCCAGCTGGCGGGCACCGGCATGCACATGCACCTGAGCCTGGCCGACAGCGCCGGCAACAACCTGTTCGCCAGCGACGACAAGGCCGGCACCCCGCTGCTGCGCCAGGCCGTGGCCGGCATGCTGCGCCACCTGCGTGACTCGCTGTTGCTGTTCTGCCCCAACGCCAACTCGTTCCGCCGCTTCCAGGCCAACAGCTATGCGCCATTGGCGCCGACCTGGGGCGTCGACAACCGCACCGTGAGCCTGCGCGTACCGGGTGGCCCGGCCAACAGCCGGCACGTAGAGCACCGCATTTGCGGTGCCGACGCCAACCCCTACCTGGCCGCCGCGGCCATTCTTGCTGCCAGCCACCGCGGCATTCGCGAACAGCTGGACCCGGGCGCCCCAGTGGAAGGCAACGGTTATGCCAATGCCACCGAACACCTGCCCACCGACTGGCTGACCGCCCTTGACGCCCTGCAGCAGTCGCATTGGGCCCGCGAGGCATTGGGCGAAGACTTCCTCGGCGTGTACCTGAAGGTCAAGCGCGCCGAGTACCGTCAGTTCATGGCCGAAGTCAGCGAACAGGACTGGCGCTGGTACCTGCACCAGGCCTGAGCCCCTACCTAACAAGGACACCCATGAACGCAGCATTGAACAACGGCCCGGCGCAGCGCGCGCCGTCCTACTACAGCGCCACCCTCAACGACCACACCGCATACCCGCAACTGAAGGGCACGGTGCAGGTGGATGTGGCGATCATCGGCGGCGGCTTCACCGGCGTGGCCACGGCAGTCGAACTGGCCGAACGCGGCCTGAAGGTCGCTATCGTCGAAACCAACCGCATCGGCTGGGGCGCCAGCGGCCGCAATGGCGGCCAGGTCACCGGCAGCCTGTCGGGCGATGAGGCCATGCGCACACAGATGCGCAACCACCTGGGCGCCGATGTCGACGACTTTATCTGGCACCTGCGCTGGCGCGGCCACCAGGTAATCGAGCAGCGCGTGGCGCGCTATGGCATCGACTGCGACCTCAAGCGCGGCCACCTGCATGCGGCCATGAAGCCTTCGCACATGAACGAGCTGCGCGCCTTCGAGGCCGAAGCCCATCGCCGTGGCATGGGCGAGCAGGTGCAGCTACTAGACCGCACGGCAGTGGCCGAGCACTTGCAGAGCCCGCTGTATCAGGGCGCGTTGAAGAACCTGCGCAACCTGCACCTGCACCCGCTCAACCTGTGCCTGGGCGAAGCCCGTGCCGCGCACAGCCTGGGCGCACTGATTTTCGAGAACTCCGAGGTGCTGGACATCGTCCACGGCCCGCGCCCGGCGGTGGTCACAGCCCATGGCCGGGTCGAGGCCCGCCAGGTGATGCTGGCCGGCGATGTGTATCACAAGCTGGAAAAGCGCCAGCTGAAGGGCAAGATCTTCCCGGCCATGGGTGGCATTGTCACCACGGCGCCGCTGGGCGAACTGGCCGAGCAGATCAACCCGCAGGACCTGGCGGTATACGACTGCCGCTTCGTGCTCGACTACTACCGCCTGACGGCCGACAAGCGCCTGCTGTTCGGCGGCGGCGCCAACTATTCCGGGCGTGACTCACGGGATATCGAAGGCGAACTGCGCCCGTGCATCGAGCGCACTTTCCCGGCCTTGAAAGGTGTGCCGATCGAGTTCGAGTGGAGCTGCGCCATGGGCATCGTGGTCAACCGCATCCCGCAGCTGGGCAAGCTGTCGGACAACGTTTGGTACTGCCAGGGTTACTCGGGGCACGGCATTGCCACCAGCCACATCATGGGCGAAATCATGGCCGAAGCGCTGACCGGGACGCTGGAGAAATTCGACACCTTTGCCCAGTGCAACCATGTGCGGGTGCCGATGGGGGACTTGCTGGGGAATCCGCTGTTGGCGGCGGGGATGTGGTATTACCAGATGCTGGAAAAATTGCGCTAAATCTGAGGTTTGCGCAAGCTTTGTAGGAGCGGCCTTGTGTCGCGATCGGGCCGCAAAGCGGCCCCAGGATATCAGCTTTTATGCTGAAATTTCTGGGGCCGCTTCGCGGCCCGATCGCGACACAAGGCCGCTCCTACAGGGACCGCGTAACCCTGTGATTACGCGATCTTCTTCAGCCCCTGCTTCTTCAGCTCTTCATCACGCAGCTCGCGGCGCAGAATCTTGCCCACGTTGGTAGTCGGCAGCGAATCGCGGAACTCGATCTGTCGTGGCACCTTGTAGCCGGTCACGTTGGCACGCATGTGCTCCATCACCTGCTCCTTGGTCACGGTCATGCCCGGCTTGACCACGATGAACACCTTGATCACTTCACCCGACTTCTCGTCCGGCACACCAATGGCTGCGCACTGGAGTACGCCCGGCAAGGCTGCCAGCACATCTTCCAGTTCGTTGGGGTACACGTTGAAGCCCGAAACCAGGATCATGTCCTTCTTGCGGTCGACAATGCGCATGTAGCCGTCAGGCTGGATCAGGGCGATGTCGCCAGTCTTCAGCCAGCCTTGGCTGTCGAGGATTTCGGCAGTAGCGTCTTCGCGCTGCCAGTAGCCTTTCATCACCTGCGGGCCCTTGACGCACAGCTCGCCCACTTCTCCCAACGGCAGCTCGATGCCGGCGTCGTCGATGACCTTGCACAAGGTGGACGGTACCGGAATACCGATGGTGCCGACCTGGTTGGCCTCGGCCGGGTTCACCGCCGCCACCGGGCTGGTTTCGGTCATGCCATAGCCTTCGCAGATGGCGCAGCCGGTAACGGCTTTCCAGCGCTCGGCCACGCTCAGCTGCAAGGCCATGCCGCCCGACAAGGTGATTTTCAACGCGGAGAAGTCCAGGGCGCGGAACGCCTCGTTGTTGCACAGGGCAACGAACAAGGTGTTAAGGCCGACAAAGCCGCTGAACTTCCACTTGCCCAGTTCTTTGACCATCGCCGGCAGGTCACGCGGGTTGCTGATCAGCACGTTGTGGTTGCCGATCAGCATCATGGCCATGCAATGGAAGGTAAAGGCATAGATGTGGTACAGCGGCAGCGGGGTAATCAGGATTTCGCAGCCTTCGTGCAGGTTCGAGCCCATCAGCGCCCGGCACTGCAGCATGTTGGCCACCAGGTTGCGGTGGGTCAGCATGGCGCCCTTGGCTACGCCGGTGGTGCCGCCTGTGTATTGCAGCACCGCCACGTCGTTGGCCTGCGGGTTGGCCTCGGTCACCGGCTGGCCCTTGCCCAGCGCCAGTGCGTCATTGAAGCGCACGGCCTGCGGCAGGTTGTAGGCCGGGACCATCTTCTTCACGTACTTGATCACGCTGTTGATCAGCAGGCGCTTGATGGGCGGCAGCAGGTCGGCCACTTCGGTGACGATGACGTGCTTGACCTGGGTCTTGGGCACCACCTTTTCGGCCAGGTGGGCCATGTTGGCCAGGCACACCAGGGCCTTGGCGCCGGAGTCGTTGAACTGGTGTTCCATTTCCCGCACGGTGTACAGCGGGTTGGTATTGACCACGATCAGCCCGGCGCGCATGGCACCGAACACCGCAACCGGGTACTGCAGGACATTGGGCAGTTGCACGGCAATGCGGTCACCCGGCTTGAGGTCGGTATGCTGCTGCAGCCAGGCGGCAAAGGCCCCCGACAGCGCATACAACTCGCCATAAGTGATAGTCTTGCCCAGGTTGCTAAAGGCCGGTTTGTCGGCAAAGCGTTGGCAGGATTGCTTGAGTACCGCCTGGATATTGGGGAATTCGTCAGGATTGATTTCCGCCGTAATCCCGGCTGGGTACTTATCCTTCCAAAAATTTTCGATCATGGAAGCCCACTCCTTCAGCAACAGCGAAGTTCGATTCACGCGTCGATGCGCTTATTATTGATATGAGATGACGGTTCGTTGCAAACCGGATCATCAGAAAGCGGGCCGAGAGTAACAGCTTTGCCTGGGGTCGCCTAGAGGCCAAAACAGGCCTTGCGGTCACAAAAATGACTCAATGAAGAATGCAGGTCATTTTTAGAGTATTTAACTTAAAGCGGCAAGCTTCAAGCTTCAAGCGGCAAGATAGAGCGCACCCAACGCTCTGACATGTAGCTTGTAGCTTGTAGCTTGTAGCTTGTAGCTTGCAGCTTGCAGCTTGCAGCTAACTCAAGCTATATCCCGCAGCTCCCGCCGCAGAATCTTGCCCACCGGCGTCATCGGCAGCGAATCGCGCAGCACGATGTGCTTGGGCACTTTGTAGCCGGTGAAGTTGGCCTTGCAGTAGGCCTTGAGCTCATCCACGCTCAGCCCGGCCTCACGCGGCACCACGAACAGCTTCACGGCCTCGCCGGAACGCTCGTCCGGCACGCCGATGGCGGCGCAGTTGGCGACCTTGGGGTGGCCCATCATCACGTCCTCGATCTCGTTGGGGTACACGTTGAAACCCGAGACGATGATCATGTCCTTCTTGCGGTCGACAATGCGGGTAAAGCCATCCGGGTCGATCACTGCAATATCACCGGTCTTGAACCAGCCTTCGGCATCCAGGGCCTGGGCGGTGGCTTCGGGCTGCTGCCAGTAGCCCTTCATCACCTGCGGCCCCTTGATGCACAGCTCGCCACGCTCGCCCAACGGCATTTCGTTGCCGTCATCGTCGATGACCTTGAACGCGGTGCCCGCCACCGGGATGCCCACCGTGCCCAGCCGCGCCAGTTGGCCATAGGGGTTGGTACTAGCTACCGGCGAGGTTTCGGTCAGGCCGTAACCTTCGACGATGCGGCAGCCGGTAAGCGCCTCCCACCGCTCGGCAGTGGCCTTGACCAGCGCCGTGCCGCCGGAGTTGGTGACCTTCAACGCCGAGAAGTCCAGCTGGCGGAAGCCTGGGTGATCCATCAGCGCCACGAACAAGGTATTGAGCCCCAGCAACGCAGAGAACCGCCACTTGCCCAGCTCCTTGATAAAGCCGGAGATATCCCGCGGGTTGGTGATCAGTACGTTGTGGTTGCCGGTGACCATCATGCACATGCAGTTCGCGGTAAAGGCATAGATGTGGTACAGCGGCAGCGGCGCGATCATGACCTCCTGGCCGTCCTTGAGCAGCTTCTGCCCATCTGGCCCATGCTGCGAAAAGCAGGCCAGCACCTGCAGCATGTTGGCCACCAGGTTGCCGTGGGTGAGCATCGCCCCCTTGGCCAGGCCGGTGGTGCCACCGGTGTACTGCAGCACGGCGATGTCGTCCAGGCTCAGCGGCACCGGTTTCGGTGTCAGCCCGCGCCCCTCGCGCAGCATCTGCTTGAATGCTATGGTCTGCGGCAGCTGATAGGCCGGCACCATCTTCTTCAGCTTGTCGACCACGGTGTTGACCAGCCAGCCCTTGGCGGCCGGCAGCAGGTCGCCCATCTTCGCCTCGATCAGGTACTCGATACCGGTGTCGGGCAGCACCTCCTGCACCCGTTTGCCGAACATGTTCAGGTACACCAGCGCACGCGCGCCGCTGTCCTTGAACTGGTGACGCATCTCGCGCTCGGTGTACAACGGGTTGGTGTTGACCACGATCAGCCCGGCGCGCATGGCGCCGAACACGGCAATCGGGTACTGCAGCACGTTGGGCATCTGCACCGCGATACGGTCGCCGGGCTTGAGGTCGGTGTGCTGCTGCAGCCCGGCGGCAAAAGCCGCCGAATGGCGCTCCAGTTCCGCGTAGCTCAGGGTCACGCCCAGGTTGCTGAATGCCGGGCGGTCGGCAAAGCGCTTGCAGGAGCGCTCGAACACTTCGACGACCGAGGCGTAGGCATTGATGTCGATGGTGGAAGGCACGCCCGCCGGGCGCTTGTCATTCCAGAAGTCGGCTTGCATTTATTATTGTTCCTCTGCCTGGACCTGCACTGCGTCCTTTAGTCCTTTACCTGAATGCCTGCTGGCAAAAAGGCGTTGATCCGACGTTAGCAGGTAAGCCCGAGGTGGCATACACGCCAAGTGCCGCCATTAACATTGTGAATCTTATTTGTGCCCTTCCTGCAATCCGGCCGGTTGTGCATACACTGTCCGGGTACCCGTGCGCACAAGGACCCGCCATGCCCCACGACGCCTTCTGGCTGCCCGCCAGCGAGCACTGCAGCCTGTACGTACACCAATGGCTGCCGGCCACGCCGGTAAAAGCCGTGGTGCTACTGGCCCATGGCATGGCCGAGCATGCCGGGCGCTACCAGCGCCTGGGCCAGGCTCTGAGCGAGGCCGGCTTTGCCCTGTTCGCCGCCGACCAGCGTGGCCACGGGCGCACTGCCGAACAGAGCAGCCTCGGCCTGTTCGCCCGCCAACATGGCTGGAATGCCGTGGTCAACGACCTCGGCCGCCTGGCCCAGCACATCGGCCAGCAATACCCGTGCACGCCGCTGTTCCTGTTCGGCCACAGCATGGGCAGCTACATCGCCCAGGCCTACCTGCTGCACCACAGTGGCAGCCTGCAGGGGGCGATCCTCAGCGGCTCCAACTACCAGCCGGCCGCGCTGTATCGCCTGGCCCGCCTGATTGCCCGGCTGGAGGCCTGGCGCCAGGGGCCGCTGGGTAAAAGCGCACTGATCGAATGGTTGTCGTTCGGCTCGTTCAACAAGGCCTTCAAGCCCAACCGTACAGCCTTCGACTGGCTCAGCCGCGACCCGGCCGAGGTCGACCTGTACGTCAATGACCCGCTGTGCGGCTTTCGCTGCAGCAACCAGCTGTGGCTCGACCTGCTGCAAGGCTTGGCGCAGATCAGCCAGCCGAGTAACCTCGCGCAGATCGATCCGAACCTGCCCATGCTGGTAATCGGTGGGGAATGTGATCCGGTCAGTGCCGGCAAGCGTCTCACCCATCTGGCCGACGCCCTGCGCGCGACCGGCAATCGACATGTACAGCTGCGCGTCTATCCTGAAGCGCGGCATGAATTACTCAACGAAACCAACCGTGACGAGGTCACCGCCGACATTCTCGGCTGGCTTGAACAGGCGCTGGCCCTTGGCCGCCCTGTGCGCAGTGAATGATAGCCGCCCTCGCCTACCGCTTAAGGAAGCCCCGATGTCCCAGGTCACCAACACGCCTTACGAAGCCCTCGAAGTAGGTCAGAAGGCGGAATACAAGAAGTCCGTCGAAGAACGCGACATCCAGCTGTTCGCGGCAATGTCCGGTGACCACAACCCGGTGCACCTGGACGCCGAGTTCGCCGCCAAGAGCATGTTCCGCGAGCGCATTGCCCACGGCATGTTCAGTGGCGCGCTGATCAGCGCGGCAGTGGCCTGCACCCTGCCTGGCCCTGGCACCATCTACCTGGGCCAGCAGATGAGCTTCCAGAAGCCGGTGAAAATTGGCGACACCCTGACCGTACGCCTGGAAATCCTCGAAAAACTGCCCAAGTTCAAGGTGCGCATCGCCACCAATGTGTACAACCAGAATGATGAGCTGGTGGTTCAAGGGGAGGCCGAGATCCTCGCGCCGCGCAAGCAGCAGACCGTCGAGCTGGTGTCGCCGCCGAATTTTGTGGCTAGCTGAAAAGTGATGTAGCCGACACTGGCCCTATCGCCGGCAAGCCAGCTCCCACAGAATTACCTCAATGTCAGAACCTGTGGTGATCCTGTGGGAGCTGGCTTGCCGGCGATAGGGCCGGTACTGCCAACATCATTCAAGCGCCTGTAACCGCCGCTCGATATGCCTGCGCTCAGGCGCCTGCCGGGTCAGCGCCAGCGCCTGCCGCCACGCCGCACGTGCATCTTCCACCTGCCCCAGCTGGTAATGCAGTTCACCCCGCGCCGCATGCGCCAGGTGATAGTCCTGCAACTCCCCCCGTGCCAGAATGCCTTCAACCACCCGCAAACCAACCGCCGGACCATCCCGCTTGGCCAGCGCCACCGCCCGGTTAAGCTCCACCACGGCGGACGGCCAATGCCGCTGCAACACGTCATACAGCCCGACGATCTCGGCCCAGTCCGTCTCTTCAGCCGTTGCCGCTTCGGCATGCACCGCAGCAATTGCCGCTTGCACGCTATAGGCGCCAAAACCGCGGCTTTGCAGGGCCTGACGCACCAGCTCGCAGCCCTCGGCGATGCGTTGCTGGTCCCACAGGCTACGGTCCTGCTGCTCCAACAGCACCAGGTTGCCTTGGCCATCCGTGCGCGCCTGTTGCCGTGACGCCTGCAGCAACATCAGCGCCAGCAGGCCGACTGCCTCCGGGTCAGGCAGCAACTGCACCAGCAACCGCGCCAGGCGGATGGCCTCGTCACTCAACGCCTGCTGCAAAAGTGCCTCCCCGGAAGACGCTGAGTACCCCTCGTTGAACACCAGGTAAATCACCCGCAACACGCTTTCCAGGCGCTCGGGCAGCTCAACCAGCTCAGGCACCTGGTAAGGGATGCCGGCATCGCGGATCTTGGCCTTGGCGCGGACAATCCGTTGGGCGATGGTGGCAGGGCTTTGCAGGAAGGCACGGGCGATCTGCTCGGTGGTCAGGTCGCAGACTTCGCGCAGGGTCAGTGGCACCTGCGCATCGGCCGACAGCGCCGGGTGGCAGCAGGTGAAGATCAACCGCAGGCGGTCGTCTGCCAGCAGCTCTTCTTCACTGGGGTCTTGCGCCTGGCCGTCGAGCAGCATGCTCAGGTCAGCCTGGGAGCGGTCGAACCGGGCACGCCGGCGTAGCGCATCGATGGCCTTGAAGCGCCCTGTAGATACCAGCCATGCCCGCGGGTTGGCGGGGATACCGTCGTGCTGCCAGCGCTCGACGGCAATGAAGAAGGCATCATGCATGGCCTCCTCGGCCAGGTCGAAATCACCCAGCAGGCGAATCAGCGTCGCCAGGATGCGCCGCGACTCAGCCCGGTACACCGCCTCGACCTCGGCGCGCACCTGCGCCGGTGCCGCCATCAGTCAGGCATCCGCTGGGTCACCACCTCCACCAGGCGGTCCAGGCTTTCTCCCCAGCCCTGGTGGAAGCCCATTTCCTCATGGGCCCGGCAGTCGGCGGCATTCCAGTGCCAGGCACGGGCGGTGTAGCGGGTTTTGCCCTGCTCTTCGTCAAAGCTGATCACGGCAGTCATGAACGCTTTGCTGGACGGCACCCAGCCGGGGCCGAAAGCATCGGTGAACACCACCCGGCGCGGCGCGGCAATTTCCAGAAACACGCCCTGGTTAGGGTACTCGCTGCCATCCGGCGCCCGCATCAGGGTGCGGAACAGGCCACCGGCCCACAACTGCATCTCGCACTCCGGGGTGGTCATGCCGTGCGGCCCCCACCACTGCATCAGCCATTGGGGTTCGGTCCAGGCGCGGAACACCTTAGCCGGGGGGGCGTCAATCAGGCGGCTGATGGACAACTCGTGTTGCGCTTGCGCAAGGGGTGCAAGGCTCATGCTGGGGTCTCTCCGTGGCAGTCAGGGTTGCAGTTCGCGCACTGGTCGCACTTCGACAGTGCCAACCCGCGCGGCTGGGATGCCCTTGGCGATGTTCAGCGCTTCATTAAGGTCGCGGGCCTCGACCAGGTAAAAGCCGGCCAGCTGCTCCTTGGTTTCGGCGAACGGGCCGTCGGTCAGGCTCATGTGCCCGTTACGCATGCGCACCGTGGTGGCCGTCTGCACCGGCTTCAATGCCTCGGCCGCGAGCATTCGACCGGAGCCATGGACAGCTTCAGCGTAAGCCTTGCATTCGGCGTCTTCCGGGCTGTCGGGCAGGCTGTGCAACAGCCCCTCGTCACAATAGACCAGGCACAGGTATTTCATGGTCGCCTCCAGGGCATTGGCAAAGTGCGTTTGGCGATAACGGCTCAGGGCTTGAGATCGAACAGGGCTTTTTGCGTTTCCATGTCGAAAGGCGCCGACCAGTGTTCGTGGATTACCTGCCACTGGCCGCCTTGACGACGATAGCCCACGGTGGCGCGCATGAAGCCGCACTGGCTTTCGTCGTCGCCCGGGCCGCAGCGGTTCAGCCAATGGGCCAGTGCCAGGTCGCCGGCCGCATGCACTGTCAGTTCGGCGAGCTCGAAGACCATGGGACCGGTACACATGTTCATGCACATTTCCCAGTGCGCCGTGTACACGGCCTTGCCTTTGAATTGCAGGGACTGGATGGCATCGAAGGCGACGATGTCGTCGGCATAGGGGGCAATGATGTTGGGGATGTCGCGATCGCGCACGGCCTGCATCCAGCACTCGATCAGTTGGCGGATCTCGGTTTCGGCGGCGGTACTCATCGGGGGTTCCTCCGACAGGTCATAGGTTTGGACGCGCGGTTGAGCGTGCCTTCAGCTATGGTCGAACGGGAATCGGAGGAATCGACAGGGCTTGGAAATTATTCTGCTTCAAAGTTGACAGGTTATCAGTGAGCAAGAGTCCAGAGCAGTCTGGTTCAGACCATTGCGGCTTGTTCAAAAACCTCGTCGGCCCACTGGTTCAAGCTTTTGCCGGCAGCGCGGGCTGCAACACTGGCGGCTGCATGAACTTCGGGCCGTATACGCAGCATCACCTTGCCCGAGGCAGGCTTCTCTGGCGCGATGCCCTGCTCTGCACAATCGGCCAGATAGTCCTCAAGCGCATCGCGAAACGCATCGTGCAACTCAGGGACCGAGCTGGCGTGAAAGCTGATGATGTCACGCATGCCGAGCACACGGCCGACGAAGATGTCGTCGCGCGCGTCGTACTCGATACGCGCAGCGTAGCCTTTGTAGCGCATGCAACTCATGTCCTGACTCCTGCACAAATACTCGCAAAGAATGCTATCAAGCTCGGATATCACGCTCTTCTAAATATTCATTCAGGATCTTTCAAACTCATGACCTTTCGCCCGCCTTTTAGACGTCTGATCAATTAACACCGCCAACTGTAGGAGCGGCCTTGTGTCGCGAACGGGCTGCAAAGCAGCCCCAGGATTTTCGCGCAGATGCAAAAACTGCTGGGGCTGCTTTGCAGCCCTTTCGCGACACAAGGCCGCTCCTACAGGATTGCGTGGCACTCAGATTCCGCGTCGATCAACCCTGCTGGCAGCCCTCACCCATGGCACGATACTGGATGGTATGCACCTGGCCTTGGTGGTCTTCATAGGTCATGGTCGCAGGTACCACTTCGCAGACATTAGGGATGGTCGACAGGTTGATCACCCGCTTGATGTCGAGGTTCATCGAGTAGTCGTACTGCTGGGCCACAGGCTGGCTGGAGACGGGTTTGGCCTCATCGGCAAGGGCGAACGAGGACATACCGACCAATGCAAGAATCAGTAATGGTTTCATGTGGGTTTGCCTTTTGAGCTTTCAAGCTGATCGATTGACTTCTATTGCCGTGTGCGGCGCGGAGAAGTTGCCATCTTCGGTAAAAGAGGGCACGAAGTACCGATCCCGCTTCGTACTGCCAGGGGGGATGAATAAAAGTCTACTCCCGGCCAGCAATAGTTGAACCCCGAACTCGGATATTCACCCTTGCCGGATTTGCAACAATCTGCGACAAGATGGCTGCAAATCCTTAAGCCAGAGCCTCTGGTGAGCTTTCAGGGTAAGGGCCCGTGATTTCTGAAAATTTATCGTGTTCGAAACTTTCGGACACAGAACGCCGGCTGCTGGACCATTTTTACCGCCAGCACGGCTCGCGCATGCGTGCAGCGAGCGATGCAACACTGTGGGTGGCCAGAGGCCCGGGCATCATCGCCGGGCTAAGTCTGAGCAAGGTGGGTGAGGGTTTCTGGCTGACCGGCCTGTTCGTCGACCCGCAGCAACGCGGCCAAGGGGTGGCCGGGCGATTGGTCGAGGCAGCGCTGGCACAGGCCGATGGGCCAACCTGGCTGTTCTGCCACCCGGACCTGGCGCCCTTCTACCAGCGCCTGGGTTTCGACCAGGCCTGGCAGTTGCCAGAAGCCCTGGCTGGCCGCCTGCAACGCTACCAGCGCAGCAAACGGCTGGTAGCCCTGCAGCGGGGTCAGTCGTCGTTGACTTCCAGCCCGGGGAACAACACCTCGGTGTAGCCGAATTTGGCAAAGTCCTGGATGCGTGACGGGTACAGGCGGCCGATCAGGTGGTCGCACTCATGCTGCACCACCCGGGCATGGAAGCCGTCGGCAAAGCGGCTGATCGGGTTGCCCTGCGGGTCGATGCCTTCGTAGCAGATATGCTTGAAGCGCGGCACAACGCCACGCAAACCGGGCACCGACAGGCAGCCCTCCCAACCGTCCTCGACCTCGCTGGAAGTCGGCGTGATGACCGGGTTCAGCAGAATGGTCTGCGGCACCGCCTCGGCATCCGGGTAGCGCTCGCTGCGTTCGAAGCCGAAGATCACCAGTTGCAGGTCGATACCGATTTGCGGCGCGGCCAGGCCCACGCCGCCAACGTGGCGCATGGTTTCGAACATGTCGTCGATCAGTAGCTGCAGCTCGGCACTGCCGAGCATGTGCTCGGGTACGGGAGGGGCGATGCGCAGCAGGCGTTCATCGCCCATTTTCAGGATTTCGCGGATCATCGGGGTTGAGGCTCGGAGGTATGAGGCTCGCTCGGTTTCGGGTGCTCATGGCCCAGCACGGTGATGGTTTCCTTGGGCTTTTCGCCGTCGAAATCCTTCTCGCCCGGGTCTTTGCCCTCGGCCGACATGTGCTCGATCACGGCATTCATTTCGGCGCCAAGCAGTAGCACGGCAGCCGAGATATAGAAATACAGCAACAGCACGATGATTGCACCAATACTGCCGTACATGGCGTTGTAGTCGGCGAAGGTCTTCACGTAGTAGGCGAAGCCCAGCGAAGCCAGGATCCACACCACCACCGCCAATACCGAACCCGGGGTGATGAAGCGAAATTTCTGTTTCACATCCGGCATCACGTAGTAGATAAGCGCCACCGCCACCATCAGCAAAAGGACGATCACCGGCCAGCGCAGCACAGTCCACAGGGTAACGATGAACTCCTCCATGCCAACCTGGGAGGCGATCCATTCCATGACCTGCGGGCCGAGTACCATCAGCGCGGCGGCCGCCAGCAGCATGCCGGCCAAGCCCACGGTGTAGAAGATGGACAGCGGAATACGCTTCCATACCGGACGGCCCTCAGGCACGTCGTAGGCTGCATTCATTGCACTCATCATCAGGCGCACGCCGGCAGATGCCGTCCACAGGGCGATGACGATACCGACCGACAGCAGCCCGCCCTTGGACTGTTGCAGCTGGTCGATAACCGGGTTGACCTGCTCCAGGGCCTGCGGTGGCAGCACCAGTTCCGATTGCAGGCGCAACCAGGAAAAGAAGTCTGGCAGGTGCAGGAAGCCGATCAGGGCGATCAGGAACAGCAGGAAGGGGAATAGCGAGAACAGCGCCTGGTAGGCCAGGGCCGAGGCATAAGTGGACATCTCGTCGTCGAGGAATTCCTTGACGGTACGCACCAGCACGCGGTGCAAGGGCAGGCCCTGCAGGGCGGGAAAAATCATAGCGTCTCCTTTCGCCGCTCGATCGTTACAACAGGCAAGTTTAATAGACCATGCCGATGCTGTGCTGCTCCCGGCCATTTACAGAATATTCTTACGAAAGTGAGGGCCTCTTCGCGAGTGAACCCGCTCCTGCATTGGCCGGCGTACACTGCCCAATGCAGGAGCGGCTTCAGCCGCGATGAGGCCGGCACAGGCCCCCTCAAATCAAGGCTTCTTCACCGCATCCTTGATATCACCCTTGATCTGTTGCCCTTCACCCTTGATTTCCTGCGCCTTGCCCTCGGCCCGCAACTTGTCGTTGTCGGTCACCTTGCCAACACCCTGTTTCACGTTGCCGATCGCCTCGTTGGCCAGGCCTTTCGCTTTGTCTTTAGTACCGCTCATGGCAAAACTCCTGCAAATGGAGACACGTGAACCGTGTCGACAGAGGGTGGACCCAACGTCTGCGCCAGGAGTTTCAACCAATTTTCCAGCCACAAGCCGAACGGTAAAACTACGGGCGAATACCGCACCAAATTACCCGTGCACGCCTACGCAGTTTTTCTGCGACTGTGACTACTGCTGATGGGGCCACTTCTGAGTTGAGCCTGCCGGTTCGTCGGTACGGCAACTGGCCTCTTCGCGGGTTTACCCGCGAAGGGCCAGCCCAGACACAGCAAATTACAATCCTTGCCCCGCCCCCGTGCCACCCCTCACAATGCAGGCCTTCATAGCGTCAACCCGCAGGAACCTGCATGAAACTCGACAAACCCGCCGCCATCGCCCGGCGTAACGAAGCACTGGCCCGCCCGGTGCTGAACAGCAGCAACACCCTGTTCGCCATCCTGGACAACAAACGCAACCTGTGGTGGTTCGAAGTGCCGGTGGCGCTGCTGGGCAAGGGCCAGGCCGACTGGGTCAACCTGCTGCTGCACACCCCGGAAAACGATGAGCTGCAGCACCTGAAGGTGCCCACCAACTTCCTCAAGGCCCACCTGGAGCAGATGGAAGTGCGCAAGCCCGGCAAGCGCCGCTCGACCATCAGCCTGGCCCTCAGCGCCGACCGCGACTCGCTGCTGCGCGACACCCGTCCGGGTGGCGAGCAGCTGGACTTCCGCAACTTCGTGCAGGTGTAAGGCCGTCAGGCCTTTTCGATCCGGTCGTCATGGATGACGATCAGGCCCTGCTTGAACAGGCCGCCAATGGCCTTCTTGAAGTTGCCCTTGCTGACGTTGAACAGCTTGCTGATCAGCGCCGGGTCGCTCTTGTCACACACACCCAGCACCCCACCTTCGGCTTCCAGGCGCGCCATGATCTGCTCTTGCAGGCTGTCGGCCAGGGCAGCGCCTACCGGCTGCAGGCTGAGGGCGATCTTGCCGTCGTGGCGCAGTTCCTTGATGAAGCCCTTCTCGTGCATGCCCGAACGCAGGAACTTGAATACCTCGTTCTTGTGGATCAGGCCCCAGTGGCGGTTATTGATGATGGCCTTGAAGCCCATCGGCGTTTCGCCTGCCACCAGCAATTCGACCGGCTGGCCCACTTTGTAGTCAGCCGGGGCAACGTCAAGGTAACGGTCCAGGCGTGAAGTGGCGGTGATACGGCGGGTACGCTTGTCGAGGTACACGTGCACCACGCAGTAGTCGCCGATCTTCAGCTGCCGCGCTTCTTCCGAGTATGGCATCAGCAGGTCCTTGGACAGGCCCCAGTCGAAGAAGATGCCGGCACCGTTGATGTCCTTGACCTTGAGGCTGGCAAACTCGCCAACCTGCACCTTGGGCTTCTCGGTGGTGGCGATCAGCTGGTCTTCGCTGTCCAGGTAGATGAACACGTTCAGCCAGTCATCGACTTCGGTTTCGGCGTTTTTCGGGATGTAGCGCCCGGGCAGCAGGATCTCGCCATCGGCGCCGCCGTCCAGGTACAGACCGAAGTCCACGTGTTTCACGATTTGCAAACTGTTGTAACGCCCAAGCAGAGCCATTTCCGATGATCCTCAAGACAAGGAGGCTATTCTACACCTGAAGCCAGCGTGTCGCCCGGCCGCTGATACAGTGGAACCGTCAGCCGCCCCTTGCGTCTACCGTCTGGCCAGTCCCAGCAAGGAACAGCACATGCCACTCCGCCTGTCCAAAGCCCTGCTTATCGCCATCGGCTTCGCCCTGGCCCTTGCCGCCTGCAGCCGCATGGACCTGGCCTACCGCAACCTCGACCACCTGGTGCCGTGGTCGCTGGGCGATTACCTGGACATGAACCGCGAGCAGAAAACCCTGCTCGACGACCGCCTGAAGCAACACCTGGCCTGGCATTGCAAAACCCAGCTGCCCGGCTACCTCGACTGGCTGGACCGGGTACGCGGCATGGTCGCCGACAATCAGGTGACCGACCAGGCCCTGCAGCAACGCACCCGCGAAGCCCGCCAGGCGATTGGCGTGGTGGCCGAGGAAATCACCCCGTCGGCCGCTGAATTGCTGCGCGGCATGAGCGATAGCCAAGTGGCGGAAATGCGCGAGGCGTTTCGCGACGACATCAGCGAGCGGCAGAAAAAATATGTAGATACCCCGCTGGCCAAGCAAATAACCCGCCGTAGCGAGCGCATGGAAAAACGCCTGACGCCGTGGTTTGGCGAGCTGACCCCGGTGCAGAAGCAACGGGTAGAAGCCTGGTCCGCGGCGCTGGGCGACCAGAACCGTGAATGGATCGCCAACCGCGCCCATTGGCAGCAGCAACTGCTGCTGGCGATGAACCAGCGCAACGACGCCAGCTTCGAGCCGCGCCTGGCGACCTTGTTGCAGCGCAAGGAGAGCTTGTGGACGCCGGAGTATCGGGCGGCGTATCAGAATACCGAGCAGCAGGCGCGCAGCTTGCTGGTGGATTTGGTGCAGCAGAGTACCCCGCAGCAGCGGCGGTTTCTGCAGGAGCGGCTGGGCAAAGTGCGCACCGATTTCAGTGAGTTGAAGTGTTTGAAGGGCTGAGCTCATTGATTGCCTGCAACGGCCCTATCGCCGGCAAGCCAGCTCCCACAGGATTACCACAGGGCTGAATATTGTGGGGCCCTGTGGGAGCTGGCTGGCCTGCGATAGGGCCGGGACAGGCAAAGCATTTATCGGGCCTTGCGCCGATACGGAAACACATCAATCACCTTCCCCTCCCGTATCGCCGCCTGCAGCCCCTTCCAGTAATCCGCGTCATACAACTCCCCATGCAAACGGCTGAACAACCGCCGCTGGCCAATATCGGCAAACAAGAACGGCGGAAACTCTTCGGGGAACACGTCATGCGGCCCGATCGAGTACCACGGCTCGCCCGACATTTCGTCCTCCGGGTAACGCGGTGGCGGGATATGGCGGAAATTCACCTCGGTCAAGAAGCTGATTTCGTCGTAGTCATAGAACACCACCCGGCCATGGCGGGTAACGCCGAAATTCTTCAGCAACATGTCGCCGGGAAAGATGTTCGCCGCCGCCAGCTGCTTGATGGCCAGGCCGTAATCCTCCAGCGCTTCCAGCACCTGGCCCTCGCTGGCATGCTCCAGGTACAGGTTCAACGGGGTCATGCGCCGCTCGGTCCAGCAGTGGCGGATCAGCACCGTGTCGCCTTCCAGTACCACGGTCGAGGGTGCCACCTCCAGCAGCTCGGCCAGGCACTCCGGCTCGAACTTGCTACGCGGGAAGCGAAAATCGGCAAACTCCTGGGTATCGGCCATGCGCCCTACCCGGTCGACGCTTTTCACCAGCCGGTACTTGTCGATCACCGTGGCACGGTCAACCGTCTTCGACGGCGCAAAGCGGTCCTTGATGATCTTGAACACGGTGTTGAAACCCGGCAGGGTGAACACGCTCATGACCATGCCCCGCACCCCCGGCGCCATGACGAAACGGTCGTCGCTGCTGGCCAGGTGGTTGATCAGGGCGCGGTAGAACTCCGATTTGCCCTGCTTGTAGAAGCCGATCGAGGTGTACAGCTCGGCAATGTGCTTGCCCGGCAGGATGCGCTTGAGAAAGTTGACGAACTCGGCCGGCACCGGCACATCGGCCATGAAGTACGAGCGGGTGAACGAGAAGATGATCGACACTTCCGACTCGTCGGTAATCAGCGCATCAGCCTCGATGCCGTGGCCCTCGCGGTGCAGCAGGGGGATCACCAAGGGCCACTGCTCGTCGCTGTTGTACAGGCGCCCGACCAGGTAGGCGCCCTTGTTGCGGTACAGCACCGGCACGAACAGCTCCAGAGCCAGGGCCGGGTCCTTGCACACCCAGTCAGGCAGGCATTCGCGCAGTTGCTCTTCCAGGCGCGCCAGGTCCCCTTCCAGGTCGCCATAGGGCACATCGAACGGGTAATCGGCGAACAGCGCGCGCAACAAGCCCTTCAGGCCGCCTTCAAGCCGATAGGTTCGGGTTTGCGCAGCCCGTTCGCGGCCACGCATGGACGGCCGGGTGGTGTGGATGAACATGCAGCCGTCGCTGATCAGGTCATGGCTGAACAGGCTGCAGAACAGCGAGTTGTACCAGGTCTCGGCCAGCTCATCGTCAAGGCGCGGGTCGATCAGGTGGATGTAGGCGTTTTTCACCAGTGGCCACTGTTCCACGTCCAGCAGCACGTCTGCCGCAAACGCCTGGCGCAGCCAACCATTGACCTCGGCGACCTTCTCTTCATAGAGGTTGATGCGCTCGGCGGCGGCCTGCTGGATAACTTGCCAGCGCGCCTGCTCGAAGCGCTGGCGGGCACCGAGGGTGATGCGCTGGAAGTGGTCGCGGTAGTCGTCGAAGCCGGCGAGGATGGTGCGGGCGATTTCGACTGCGGGCCAGGGCTGGGGCATGGGGAGCGCCTCGGGGCAAGGTGAGATAGAGAGCTTAGTCGGCCTGCCCGTAATGCGAAGGCTGTGCTGGCCCAATCGCCGGCAAGCCAGCTCCCACAGGATTACCACAGGGCTGAAGAGGGTGGAGTACCTGTGGGAGCTGGCTTGCCGGCGATTGCGTCAGAGCAGGTTTACACCGCAAGAAAGCACAAGAATCCCCCCGCACCCTGGCGTACACTCGCGCCCCTGCCCTGCCTCCGGAGACCGTTGTGAGCCCCATCGCCCTAGCCCGCCTGCTGACCCTTGCCGCCGTATGGGGGGCGAGCTTTCTGTTCATGCGCATCATCGCCCCCGAGCTGGGCACGGTGCCGACCGCGTTCTTCCGTGTGTCCATTGCCTGCCTCGGCCTGATCGCGCTGCTCGCCGCCGCCCGCGTGCGCTGGGACTTCCAGGGCAAGCTCGGCGCCTGCCTGGTGCTGGGCATGATCAACTCCGGCATCCCCGCCACCTTCTACTCGGTGGCCGCACAGGTACTGCCCGCCGGCTACTCGGCGATCTTCAACGCCACTACGCCGCTGATGGGCGTGCTGATCGGTGCACTGTTCTTCCGCGAGGCCATGACCCTGCCCAAGCTCGGTGGCATCTTCCTTGGCCTGTTCGGCGTCGGCATCCTCAGCGGTGCCGGCCCGGTCACCTTCGATATGGCGTTGGTGCAAGGGGCTCTGGCCTGTCTGGCCGCCACCACCTGCTACGGCTTTGCCGGTTTCCTCGCACGGCGCTGGGTCAGCGGCCTGGACAGCCGGCTTTCGGCCTTGGGCAGCATGCTCGGCGCAACATTGCTGATGACCCCGCTGTTTGCCTGGAGCGCCCTCACCCAGCCGCCGGCGAGCTGGGGTGGCTGGCAGGTCTGGCTGTCGCTGCTGGGCCTGGGCCTGCTGTGCACCGCTTTCGCCTATATTCTGTATTTCCGCCTGCTGGCCGAAATCGGCCCGGTAAAAGCCAGCACCGTTACCTTCCTGATCCCGGTATTCGGCGTAGTGTGGGGGGCGTGGTTGCTCGACGAGCCGCTGTCGATGGCGCACCTGTACGGCGGCGTGCTGATTGGCGCGGCGTTGTGGCTGGTGCTGCGCCCGGCGCGCAACTGAAGCGGGAGGTGTGATGGACAGCACGTACAAGAAGGTCCTGTTCCGCCTGGCACAGGACGCCAACGGCTACCCACCGGCCTCGGTCGAGGGCCTGTGGGCCAAGGCGGTAGAAGGTGGCTATGCCATCGACAACATTCCGTTTCATGTCTACGGCATTGCCCCGGGCGACGTGATCGTCACCCGCGAAGAGGCCGGCGAAACCTGGTTCGCCGAACTGCGCCAGAGTGGCGGCAGCTCGGTGTTCCGGATTGTCGTGCGGCCACCGGAAACCCTGGACCAGGTTCGCGCCGCCTTGCAGGACTTCGGCTGCGCCTGCGAAACCGAACCGGCAGTGAAGATGCTGGCCGTCGAAGTGCCGCCGCAGCGGTCACTCGACACCCTGCTCTACTACCTGCTCACCCAGCGCGAAGCCGGCCTACTTGACTTCGAGGAGGGCGTATTGCGCCACGCCATCCCCGAAGAGTTCCGCTAAGGCTTACGCCTCGGCCAAACGGGCGGCGGGCTTGCGAAACACGAACAGCAGGCCCACCACGATCAGCCCCATGCCCAGCAGGCTGAGCGGCGCCAGGCGGTTACCGAAGATGAGGAAATCCATCACGGCGGTGACTGCCGGCACCAGGTAGAACAGGCTGGTGACATTGACCAGGTTGCCTTTGGCGATCAGCCGGTACAGCAGCAAGGTCGCCAGCAACGAGACCACCAGGCCCATCCACAGCAACGCACCGATAAAGCCGCCGGTCCACTGCACCTGCAGCGGCTGCAGCGGTGCGAACAGCGCGCACATGGCAAAGCCGGCCAGGTATTGCAGCGGCAGCGTGCCCATGGGGTTGTCGGTGATGCGCTTCTGCAGGATCGAGCCAAAGGTCATGCTGGCCAGCGCCAGCAGGGCGAACAGCATCCCCGCCAGCGACACCCCACTTAGGTTGATGCCCTGGTAGACCACCATGATCAGGCCGCTCAAGCCCAACCCTAGGCCGAACAGGCGGCTCCACGAGCGCTGGCGCTCCATCAGCACCACGGTAAGGATCGGTTGCACCCCCATCACCGTGGCCATGATGCCTGGGGTGACATGGGTGTTGAGCGCCAACAGGTAGAAGATCTGGTAGGCACCGAGCAGGACGCACCCGGTACCCAGGGCCCGCAGGATAGCCCCGCGACTGCGCGGCCAGCGCAGCCCCAGCAGCGGGCCGATCAGCAACAGGCCAGTCAGGGCCAATGCCGAACGCAACAGCAGGAACGCGAACGGGCTGGCATGCGCCAGGCCCAGCTTGGAGACGATCGCCCCGCTGCTCCACAGCAGGACGAACAGGCTGGTGGTGGCCGCCGAGGCCACGGATGCTTTGCTAAAGACAGACATGTATTGCCACCTGATAGTAGGCGAATAAGCCAAACGGACGGCGTGCGCTTCAGCGAGGGAAGTAGCCGACCGTGTTCAGTAGGTTGCGTGTGCGAAGGGATGCGGCCAGAAGCCGATCAGCCCAGCACAACCACGCAAGGAGGCGGAGCTACGCCGCCTACAACGCCACTGACAGGTGGTGGGTAGTGACTGATCATGGCTGGCTGCTGGCTGCCACGCACGACCATGCCCGCGACTGGCGCGATGGCAAAGCATGTGGTGGAGGGGCTGGCTGGCATGAACAGGTCTTCGGGAAGAGAACAATGGGCTGGACTATAGCCCGGTGTTTCCTGGCTGGCAACTACCCCGCCGGCGCTATTGCCGGGGCCGCTTCGCGCCCCATCGCCGGCAAGCCAGGCTCCCACAGGTACGGCGCAAACCTCAAGATTTTCGCGATCCCTGTGGGAGCCTGGCTTGCCGGCGATGGGCTGCGCAGCAGCCCCAGTGACGCTAGCTGACTGGCAAGAGGCCGCGTCTGTATTGGTTAATTTCTCACCCCCCCGACTCGTCTGAATGCGAAACGCAGCACGCATTCACCCGCTTCGAGGAATACCGATGAACGTATCCACCTGGCTCTACCGGCCAGCCCAGATCACCTGCCTGCTGCTGGTCAGCGCCTATGCCCACGCCGCCAAGCCCGGCGATGTGTTCAAAGACTGCAAGGACTGCCCGGAAATGGTCGTGCTGCCCGCCGGCAGCTATGTCATGGGCGCCCCCGACGACGAAGTCGGCCGCCAGCCCGACGAGGGCCCACTGCACACCGTGACCTTCGCCAAGCCGTTCGCCATGAGCCGCTACCAGGTAACCGCGGGTGAACTGGACGCCTACATCAAGGCCACCGGCACCGTCATCAAGAGCGGCGACGAACGCCCAGGCCGCTGGTGCGAAGCCAGCAAGCCGACCTACAAGCAAGGCCCCCGCCAACCCGCAGTGTGCGTCGACTACGACGAAGTGCAGGCCTACACCCAGTGGCTGGCCAAAACCACCGGCAAGCCCTACCGCATGGTCAGCGAAGCCGAGCGCGAATACGCCGCCCGCGGCGGCTCGACCGGGCCGTTCCCCTTCCCCTTCGACGAGCCGGGCAAGTACGAAATCAGCAAGCACGCCAACACCTACGGCCCCAAGGACGGCTACGCCTTCACCTCGCCCGTGGGCAGCTACCCGGCCAACGCCTTCGGCATGTACGACATGCATGGCAACGTCTACGAATGGGTTGCCGACTGCTATCACGAAAGCTACGAAGGCGCCCCCAGCGACGGCAGCGCCTGGATCCACGACCCCAAATGCATCCGCGCGCACATGCGTGGCAACGACTGGGGCGAGCCGCCGATCTTCTCCCGCTCGGCCAACCGCAACGACCGCCTCAAGACCACCCGTGGTGACTTCCTCGGCTTTCGCGTAGCACGCGAATTGTGAAGGTGTGACGCAGTAGACGCAGCAGCCCTGAAAAAAATCGCCAATAAGAATCGTTCCGGTTTTTCTCGCGTGCTGCGTCACATAGCTGACATAACTAAAAACCCCTCTGCCAACGAGACCGCAATAGATGTCCAAGTCCTTGCCCGGCCCGCTCAACCCGCTTGCCAAAGCGTTACTGATCCGTCATTCCCTTCGCCCCCAGCGCGCACTGTCGCGCATCGGCCTGGGCCTGGCCCTGTCCGGTGCGCTGGTTGCCCAGGTGCAGGCGCAGGAGTGGACGTTGGATATTCCGGCGCAGTCGATGAACTCGGCGCTGCAGGCACTGGCCAAGCAGACGGATACCCAGTTGCTGTATAGCCCGGAGGATATCAGCGGGGTGCGTTCCACAGCGCTGAAAGGCAGGCATGACCTGCAGTCTTCGTTGCGGACGTTGCTGCAAGGCACCGGCTTGCGTTACCAGATCGATGGCAACACCGTGACCGTGACGGCCAGCTCAAGTGCAAAGGACGGCCAGGTCGAGCTTTCGGCGACCAACGTCAATAGCGTCGGCCTGGACGCAACTACCGAAGGCACAGGCTCTTACACGACAGGCGTGACAAGCACGGCTACAAAAATGAACCTGTCGCTTCGCGAAACCCCCCAATCGATTACTGTTGTCACCCGTCAACGCATGGATGACCAGCATCTGGGCGCTATTACTGACGTACTGAAACAAACACCAGGCATCACCATTTCCCAGGACGGCGGGGAGCGTTTCAACGTCTACTCACGCGGCAGTGCCATAGACACTTACCAATTCGATGGCGTCAATACCAGCCAGGAAAACCAGACGCGCAACATGCCCAGCACACTGCTGGACATGGCATTGTACGACCGGGTGGAGATCGTCCGCGGAGCCACCGGCCTGATGACAGGGGCAGGTGAACCTGGTGGGGTCATCAACCTGATCCGCAAAAAACCGACCCGTGAGTTCAAGTCCTATATCAAGGGCAGCGTGGGTTCCTGGGACAACTATCGCAGCGAAGCGGATGTATCTGGCCCCCTGACGGAAAGCGGCAACGTACGAGGACGCATGGTCGCGGCCAAGCAGGACAACCACACGTTCATGGACTGGTACGACCAGAAGCGTGAAATTTTCTATGGGGTTGTCGAGGCCGATGTGACCGACACGACGTTGGTACGCTTCGGTGTCGACTATCAGAAATACCGGTCGACCGGCTCACCTGGTGTTCCACTGTTGTTCACCAATGGCAAGCAAACCGATTTCTCACGCTCCACCAGCTCCGGTGCACGGTGGATGTATGACGACTTCGAAACCATGAACTACACCGCGACCCTGGAACAGCAGTTGGTGAACGACTGGAAGCTTCGGGTGGTGGCCAACTACATGGATGTGGACCGTGATGCCGACCTGGGTTGGTATCGAAGCACATCCGGGGTCGCATACCTGAACGAAGCCACCGGTTCGGCAAGCGCCGAGCGGGCCAAAATCTCTGCCGACCAAACGCAAAAAGGCCTGGACGTCAATCTCGCCGGCACCTACGACCTGTTCAACCGTAGCCACGATCTGGTACTGGGCTACAACTACTCCGAGTACGAAAACGACCACCACTCCCAGACAGGCGGAATTGCCACCTTCAATTTCTACACGTGGGACAACTACCTTGCCCGCGACGGCTACCGTCCATCGTTGATCTTCAACATCAAGACTCGCCAAAGCGGCTACTACGTGGCCAACCGCTTCAACCTCACGGATGATCTTCACCTGCTGCTAGGCGCCCGGGTTTCACAGTACACCTACGACTCCGACTTGACGTCGCTGATCGCCAACACCAACACCGTCAGCAAGATGCGTGAAACCGGCCAGGTGACACCGTACGCCGGCGTGATCTATGACGTGACGCCTGAACAGTCCGTGTATTTCAGCTACACCGATATCTTCAAACCGCAAACGTCGATGGACAAGGATGGCAAAGTCCTCAAGCCAGTAGTCGGCAAGAACTACGAAGCGGGCTGGAAAGGCGAGTTCTTCCAGGGCCGTCTTAACACCAGCGCTGCCGTGTTCATGGTCGAACGTGACAACTTTGCCGAACTCGATCCCGGCCAGCTTACCCCGACCGGCTCCTCGGCCTATCGTGCCGTTGACGGGGCCAAGACCAAAGGCTTCGACCTTGAGGTCACCGGTGAGATCGCACCGGGCTGGAACGTGCAGACGGGGTACAGTCACGCCAAAACCAAGGACGCCGATGGGGAACGCCTTACCACTCAATTGCCCATGGACACTTTCCGCCTGTGGACCACCTATCATCTCAAGGGCGACTGGGACAAGTTGACGGTGGGCGGTGGTGTGAACTGGGATTCGAGCAAATCACTGACCTTTGCCAACATCAACAATGCCAAGGCCAAGGATGACGATTTTGCCGTGGTCAACCTCATGGCCCGCTACCAGGTGACTGAACACCTGGCGGCTACCGTAAACGTCAACAATCTGTTTGATGAAAAGTATTACTCCGGCATGGCCGGCAGTTATGGCCACTATGGCGCACCGCGTAACGCAACACTCGATGTCCGTTACGATTTCTGATTCTGCCCGCTCGAATGGACAGCGCCCTTCTTCATGAAGGGCGTTTTTTTGCCTCGCTGCCGGCCATCATCCATCGTTAAAGGCCAACTCACCTGACGGTCCTGCATTGCAGTTGGTGCAGGCTGGCAGCCTGCGCAAAAAAAACCTGCGGTATCATCCTGGACGAATGTCACCGCAGGTTGCTGTATCCAGGCAACGCCCCTTGTTCAGGGGCATGCTCTGTCAATCGCTGACCTTGTCAACCTCCCGAACCATTGCGACCAGGCCATCGAGCACTTCCGGTTGCTTGAGGATTTCGTAATGCCCGGCATTGATGGCTACATTGACATTGCTACGACGGGCCCAGAACGGGTTGAGGGTATTGCCTGCCCACCAGCATGAAGCCTGCACCATGGTTTTCGGCAAATCGCTGATCATCAACGAAAGCGCCTTCAATCGCATGGCCACGACGAAGGTGTGGGCCAACTCGCCGCTGCTGATTTCGGCATACGCCGCCCCTTCGCCATTGTTGGCGCGCCATCGTTCGATCAGTTGCTCCAAGGTAGTTGTATCGGTATCGACAGGTACCGTTGCTGTTGGCAACGCGTCCTTTGCAGCGCCCAGCACGACGCTCAGGAAGCTTCGCAAATCATTACCCCAGTCGCCTACAGCCAATACTGAACCCGGCTTCGGCATGTAGCTGTCTACCAGGCCAAGTGCAGCTACTCGCTGCCCTTGATTCTCCAGTTCCCGGGCGACCATCAGCGCCAGAGTTCCACCCAGCGACCATCCCATCAGGTGATAGGGGCCTTCAGGTTGTTTCTGGCGAATGTACTGGGCGTAGTCAATGGCCATCGATTCAAGCGAGTCATCCTCCCAGCCACGATCCAGCAGCATGCGGCACTGCAAACCGAAGACACTGCAATGGCCATCCAGGCGACGCGCCAGCGGCTCGTAGTCAAACACAGTGCCAAAGCCTGCGTGCAAGCAGAACAACGGTGTGGCATCGGTGACACGGCTGTTGAGCAACAACAGTGGGTCAAGGTCATTGCCTGCGACAGAAAAGCCCGACAACTCACCAATAGTCGGCTTGGCCATGACATCGCGCAGCTTCAACTCAATGGTCAGATCACCGTGAGCGCGGACTTTGGACAGCATTTTCAGCACCCGCAGCGAGTCGCCACCGAGCTCGAAGAAGTTGTCGTCGACCCCGATCTGGTCAACCTCCAACACTTCCTGCCAGATACGCGACAGTACATGCTCGACATCATTGCGGGGCGCCACGCGCCTGCGCTGCCCGTTAGCTTCTGGCGCGGGCAGTGCTTTACGGTCTATCTTGCCGTTTGGCGTAAGTGGCATCGACGCAAGCAGAACAATGTGCGCTGGCACCATGTAGTCGGGCAGCTCAACACGCAAGGCATCACGCACCTGCGCCGCCTCTACCGTCGCGCTTGCAGCTACCACGTACCCCACCAGCTGCTTGCCATTGGCAACCTCGCGAGCCACAACGACCGCGTCCTTGATATCCGGCAGATTGCGCAGGCGCGCTTCGATCTCTCCCGGTTCGATGCGGAACCCTCGAATCTTCAACTGGTTGTCCAACCGGCCGATGAAGTCGATGACCCCATCGGCACGACGTCGTACCCGGTCACCCGTGCGATACAAGCGTGAGCCTGGGTTGAAAGGGTCTGCGACAAATCGTTCGGCCGTCAGCGCCGGGCGCCGGTGGTAGCCCCGCGCTACACCCTCGCCTCCGATGTAGAGCTCGCCGGCGATGCCATCAGGTAACGGGTTCAGGTTCTGGTCGAGTACGTGCAGCGTGCGCATACCGACCCGTGTACCGATCGGTGCATAGACCGCTTCGCACGATTGCTGCACCGGTACTTTCCACAACAGTGGCGTGACGACCGTTTCTGTCGGCCCATAGCCATTGGTCAGGTAGTGAGGCCGCAAGGTGCGTTTGACCAGTTCGAACAGAGCATCGGGCACCGCATCGCCACCAAAGCAATAGATGCGTACCGGTGGCGCAGCTTGTTTCGACGCTTCGGCGAATTCGGCCAGTTGCTGCAGGTAAGCCGGTGGGAAGCAGGCAATATCGATACGTTGTGCATGCAACACCTGCCAGGTTTCTTCGGCCGTCCACAACCGGTTGTCGCGTACCACCAGGCTGCCACCGGTCGACAAGGTCGAAAGCCAGCGCTCCTGGGCACCGTCAAATGCAAACGACATGAACAGCAACTCGCGCGTCGCCTTATCCATCTCATACAACTGGGCGATGGCCTGGCAATGCATGCGTATCTGCCCATGGCTTACGGCCACGCCCTTTGGCTTGCCGGTAGAGCCGGAGGTATAGATCAGGTAAGCCAGGTTGTTGTCCTGTACCTGCAGCTGCGGCGCACTGTCAGGCAGCTCCAGCGCTGTCAGCAGGTCCAACTCGACACAGTCGCGAACCAAGGCAAAGCGCTCACGCAAGCCACTGCGACTGATCAGCAATTTCATGGCGGAGTCTTCGACAATCCACTGCAGTCGGTCCTGCGGATAGTCGATATCCAGCGGTACATAGGCGGCGCCGGTTTTCATCACGGCGAGGAATGCCACGATCACGTCCACTGACCGTTCCAGGGCGATGCCGACCGTGACTTCAGGGCGCGCGCCCAGGCTGATCAGATGATGTGCCAGTCTATTGGCACGACCATCCAGCTCGGCGTAGGTCAGCGCCTGCTCACCACAACTCACTGCCACCGCCTGAGGACGCTCGAGGGCGTGCCGCGCGATTTGCCCGGCAAGGTGCACCTTGTTGCCATCGTCCGCAGACAGTTGATTGCGCTCGACCACCTGTTGCGTCTGGGCCGACGTGAGCATATCCAGGCTGCCGATGGTAGCTAAAGGATTATCCAGCATTGCGGTGAGCAACGACTCGAAGCTGCCGCGTATGGCGTCAGTGGCTGCCTGGGTAAAGCGGCTGCGCAGGTAAAGGAACTCGACCGACAACGTGTCGCTCAGGTGAACCGCCAAGTCCATGGCAAAGTTGGTGACATCACGGTTGCTGACTTCACCGAACCGCAGCTTGCTGCCCGCGCTTTCGCGCAAACGCTCATCCACCGGGTAGTTTTCGAACACCACGATGCTGTCGAACAACGGCTGTCCGGGTTGACCGGCCCAGCGTTGCACATCTGCCAACGCTGCGTGCTCATGGTCACGCAGCTCCAGGTTGTAGGCCTGCAACTGTTGCAACCAGTCTGACACCACTGCGCCCGGTTGTGGAGCCTGGACCACAGGCAGGGTGTTGATGAAAAGGCCCAACATTTTATCTGAGCCCACAAGGCCCGCAGGCCGCCCCGCTACCGTTGCGCCGAAGCAGACGCTGGACTGCCCCGTATAGCGTTGCAGCAACAGCAGCCAGGTAGCCTGAATGAGCGTATTCGGCGTTACCCGCAAACGCTGCGCCTGTCGACGCAGGCGCGAAGTCTTCACCGCATCCCAGTTGAGGTACAACGCATCGTGGCCTTCAAGCTTGCTATCGGCATACGGGGCAACAGTACCTGCCAGCAGGGTCGGGCTTTCAAGCTCGCGAAGCTTGCAGGACCAGAACGCCTGCAACGTAGCCTGCGGCTGGCGGGCGAGCCAGCGGATGTACTCGGCAAAGCGCGTGACCGGCACACTCGGCCCCTGACCGTAGTAGCACTGTAGAACCTCACCCAGCAGTCGCGAGTTGCTCCAGCCGTCCATGAGGATATGGTGGCGCGTCCAGATCAGATGCAAACGCTCATCGTCCAGCCTGACCAATATCAGTTTCATCAGTGGCGCATGCATCAGATCGAAGCCTTGCGCGGTGTCGTCCGCTGCCAAGGTGCGCAAATCATCTGCGCTTACCTCACGGCCACGCCAATCCAGTACCCGTGTAGGCATTTCGGCCTGGCGATGCACCACCTGAAGCGGCTCTGCCAGCGTCGGCGAAAGCCAAAAGCCGGTGCGCAAAATGTCATGACGCGCAATCACCTGATTCCAGGCCGCAATGAAACGGTCGATCTCAAGGCCGGCCACTTCTACTGAAGTCCGGTTGATATACAGCCCGGACTCAGCCCCCTGCAGGGTATAGAACAACATGCCCTGCTGCATTGGCGACAACGGATAGATATCGGCGACCTGATGAACAGGTACTGGCAAGCTGTCCAGTTGAGCTTGGTTCAGGCCTGCGAGCGGGAAGTCCGAAGGTGTGACACCGATGTGCTGTTGCTGGCAGCAATGAGCGATCAATGCCTTGAGTTCGGCAACATAGTCATCGGCCAAGCGCTGCAGCGATGCCAGCTCGAACCGATCCAGGCTGAAGCTCCAGTTCAGCTTGAGCTCACCACCGTATACCTGCCCATTTATTGTCAGCATGCTTGCCAGCGGCGCGGACTCATCTTGAGGTGCCCCCGGGTATTCCTTGGCAGGCACGAATAGACCTGAGGATGCATCAAAACTACCATCGAACTGGCCAAGGTAATTGAACACCACGTCGCCTTGAGGTAATTGCGCCAAGGTATTGCGTGCCTCGTCATCGCCTAGGTAACGCAGCAGCCCATAACCAATGCCCTTGTCCGGAACCGCCCGAAGTTGCTCCTTGATCGCCTTGATCGAATCGGCCATGCCATGCTGTGGCTGCAGGCTTACCGGATACATGCTGGTGAACCAACCCACCGTCCGACTGAGGTCGATACCCTCGAACAGATCCTCACGACCATGACCTTCCAAGCGTACCAACAGCTGCGGTTGTGCAGCCCAGCGGCAAACCACACGGGCCAATGCCGTCAGCAGCAGGTCGTTGATCTGCGTGCGATATGCCGCAGGTGCAACCTGAAGCAGTTGACGCGTGCTCTCACTATCCAGACGACTGCTGACAGACGCCACGTGCTTTTGCAGGTTTGCGCCTTGCGGGTTGTCACACGGCAACGCATCGCTCACACCTTGTAGTTGCGCCTGCCAGAAGCTCATCTGTGCCATCAACCGGGGGCTTGCGGCGTAGTCCTGTAGCTGCTGCCCCCAAGCCTTGAACGAACTGGTCTTCGGCGGCAGCTGCGGCAGTTTCCCGACCCGCAAAGCCTGGTAAGCCTGTTGCAGGTCGGCCAGCAGTACACGCCACGAAACACCGTCGACAACCAAGTGGTGCACCACCAGCAGCAGACGTTGGCTACCGTCGGCCAGGTCGATGAGCACTGCACGCAACAGTGGCCCTTGCTGAAGGTCCAGACTGCGATGCGCCTGCTCCGTCACCTGCGGCAATTGACTGCTATCCAGTATCGAACGCGTCCAAAGCAATGCCTGGGGCGCGTCATGGAATGTCGCACGCCAGCCGCTTTCGCTTTGTTCAAAAGCCAGACGCAATGCATCGTGATGCGCCACCAACGCAGACAATGCGGCATTCATGGTTTCGCTATTGAGTACTTCGCGCGGCTGTAACAGCACCGATTGGTTCCAGTGCTGGCGTTGAGGGATGTCTTCGGTAAAGAACCACTGCTGGATCGGAGTCAATGGCATGCTGCCAGAAACCGCCCCTTGATCGATGGCTGCACGCGCATCACGTCGTGCTACCGCCGCCAACCTTTGTACCGTCTGGTTCTCGAACAACTCTTTAGGTGTGAACTGAAGGTCCAGCAGACGCGCACGGCTCACCACCTGCAACGAAATGATCGAATCGCCACCCAGCTCGAAGAAGTTATCGGTGAGCCCGACCTTCTCCAGTTTCAGCACATCCGCCCAGATCGCCGCAATTTGCTGCTCCAGTTCGCTTTGCGGGGCGATGTACTCGCCTTGCAACTGGCTGGCATCCGGCTGTGGCAAGGCCTTGCGGTCCAGCTTGCCGTTCGGCGTCACCGGTAGCTTGTCGAGCAGCAGCAGGTGCGCGGGCACCATGTAGTCCGGCAGGCCGGTCTTCAGGGCTTCGCGCAGGCTGTCACGCAAGGCGTTCTGCTCTTGCGTGCTGTCGGCAGGCACCACATAACCCACCAGTTGTTTGCCGCTCGGCCCGTCCTGGGCCAGCACCACCGCTTCCTGCACGCTCGGCAGTTCAAGCAGGCGTGCTTCGATCTCGCCCAGTTCGATACGCAGGCCGCGGATCTTCACCTGGTGGTCGATACGCCCGGCGTAATCAATCACCCCATCGGCGCGATAACGCGCCAGGTCGCCGGTGCGGTACAGGCGCCCGCCGTTGGCGCTGAACGGGTCCGGTACGAAGCGTTCGGCAGTCAGCGATGGGCGCTGGTGGTAACCGCGGGCCAGGCCCACGCCGCCCAGGTACAGTTCGCCAGCACTGCCACGTACCGCCGGTTGCAGGCTGCCTTCGAGGATGTGGGTTTTCAGGTTGTCGATCGGTTGGCCGATCGGCACGCTGATGCTCTCGTCCGGCTGGCAGGTCCAGTGGGTAACGTCGATCGCCGCTTCGGTCGGGCCGTACAGGTTGTACAGGCCGGCCGCCGGCAGGCGCTGCAGGGTCTGGCGCGCCAGCTCCGCCGGCAGCGCTTCACCGCTGCACACCACGCGTTTGAGGCTGGTGCAGCTTTCCACCGCTTCGTGGGTCATGAACGCCTGCAGCATCGATGGCACGAAGTGCAGTGTGCTGATGCCGTAGTGGTTGATGGTTTCCACCAGCAGTTGCGGGTCGCGGTGCGCGCCCGGCTGGGCCATGACCAGGCGTGCGCCGGTCATCAGCGGCCAGAAGAACTCCCACACCGACACGTCGAAGCTGAACGGGGTTTTCTGCAGCACGCTGTCGCTGGCGTCCAGGCCATAAGCCTTCTGCATCCACCACAGGCGGTTGACCAGCGCCTGGTGGCTGTTGCCGGCGCCTTTCGGGCGGCCGGTGGAGCCGGAGGTGTAGATCACGTAAGCCAGGTTCAGCGGCGCCACATCGATGTTCAGGTTGCTGTCGCTGTA
>NZ_JBJDNB010000014.1:0-151584 GCF_044900445.1 Pseudomonas sp. NPDC089407 | reverse complement strand
TGACCGCATCAAGCTGAGGCTCAATGGCCTGAGCCCTGTCGAGTACAGGACCCAGGCAGCAGCTTAAAACTGTCCAACTTTTGGGGGGCAGTCCATCTGTTTCGGGCCAGTTTCTTCTGAGGCATGCGCGCGCGGCCCCTTGGCGTCCACCTTGATATCGCGTTGAACAAACAAGGCGGTCGCGCGCGATGGCGCAGGCGATATTGGCCCGAAACAGATGTGGGAGCGGGCTTGCCCCGCGAAGCGCCGCGCGGGCGGCGCTCGATCTCCCTGCCACTACACCTGTCAAGGCGAGCCCCAGAGGGTTAAAATCGCCAGTCCTAAACGAGTGTGCACGTATGTCCCAAGAACTCAGCGCCGAACAGATCCAGCAAGCCTTGCAAGGCATCACTATCCCGCCGCAACCGCAGATCATGGTCGACCTGCAGTTCGAGCAGTACATGCCCGACCCTGACCTGGAAACCATCGCCAAGCTGATTTCCCAGGACCCGGGCCTCTCCGGTGCCTTGCTCAAGCTGGTCAACTCGGCGCAGTTCGGCCTGTCCAACAAGATCGGCTCGATCCAGCGCGCAGTGAACCTGCTGGGCAGCCGTTCGATCATCAACCTGATCAACGCCCAGTCGATCAAGGGCGAGATGAGCGACGAGACCATCGTTACCCTCAACCGCTTCTGGGACACCGCCCAGGATGTGGCGATGACCTGCCTGACCCTGGCCAAGCGTACCGGCATCCAGCCTGCAGACGAGGCCTATACCCTCGGCCTGTTCCACGACTGTGGCGTGCCGCTGATGCTCAAGCGCTTCCCCAATTACATGGATGTGCTGGAAGAAGCCTATGCCAAGGCCGATGGGAAAACGCGGGTGGTCGATACCGAAAACCGCGCCTTCAACACCAACCATTCGGTGGTCGGCTACTTCACCGCCAAGTCCTGGCGCCTGCCGGAGCACCTCACTGCGGCCATCGCCAACCACCACAATGCCCTGGCGGTGTTCCGCGACGAGAGCTGCCGCAATACCCAGAGCCAGCTGAAAAACCTGCTGGCAGTGCTGAAAATGGCCGAGCACATCTGCGCGTCCTACCGGGTGCTGGGTAACCAGACAGTCGACCACGAATGGAGCGTGGTCGGCCCGCTGGTGCTCGATTACATTGGTTTGTCGGAATACGATTTCGAAAACCTCAAGCAGAACATTCGCGAGCTGGGCGGGCACTGACACATGCCGGAACTACCCGAAGTAGAAACCACCCGGCGCGGTATCGCGCCGCACCTGGAGGGTCAGCGCGTCAGCCGCGTGGTGGTGCGTGACCGGCGCCTGCGCTGGCCGATCCCCGAAGACCTCGATGTGCGCCTGTCGGGGCAACGCATCATCACTGTCGAGCGGCGCGCCAAATACCTGTTGATCAATGCCGAAGTCGGCACCCTGATCAGCCACTTGGGCATGTCGGGCAACCTGCGGCTGGTCGAACGGGGCATGCCGGCGGCCAAGCATGAACATGTCGACATCGAGCTGGAGTCGGGGATGATGCTGCGCTACACCGACCCACGCCGCTTTGGCGCCATGCTGTGGAGCCTGGACCCGTTGAACCATGAACTGCTGCTGCGCCTGGGGCCGGAGCCACTGACCGACCTGTTCGACGGTGAGCGGCTGTTCCAGTTGTCGCGTGGGCGGTCGATGGCGGTCAAGCCGTTCATCATGGACAACGCGGTGGTGGTGGGGGTAGGCAACATCTACGCCACCGAGGCGCTGTTTGCCGCAGGAATCGACCCACGCCGGGCGGCGGGCGGGATTTCCCGGGCGCGTTACCTGAAGCTGGCGATCGAGATCAAGCGGGTGCTGGCGGCGGCGATCGAGCAGGGTGGTACTACCCTGCGCGACTTTATCGGTGGCGACGGGCAGCCGGGGTACTTCCAGCAGGAATTGTTTGTCTACGGGCGGGGCGGGCAGCCGTGCAAGGTGTGTGGCACGGAGTTGCGCGAGGTGAAGCTGGGGCAGCGGGCGAGTGTGTTCTGCCCGCGGTGCCAGCGCTGAAGCCTACAGGGGATTGCTGCCCCCTGTAGGCGCGGCCTTGCCGGGGCGCCGGACCGGTCGGATGGGGTGCGAAGCACCCCCAAAATTTCAGCTTAGCCGCAGAAATCGCCAGGGCCGCTGCGCGGCCCATCGCGACACAAGGCCGCTCCTACAGGGACCGTGCAGGCCTGTGGGTTCAGGCCTTGCCGGTAATCCGGCGGTACTTGGCCATCAGCTGTTCTTCGGTTTCCGGGTGCGCTTCATCCAGCGGGATGCAGTCGACCGGGCAGACCTGCTGGCACTGCGGCTCGTCGTAGTGGCCCACGCACTGGGTGCACAGGTTAGGGTCGATCACGTAGATCTCTTCGCCTTGGGAGATGGCCTCGTTCGGGCACTCGGGTTCGCAGACGTCGCAGTTGATGCAATCGTCGGTGATGATCAGGGACATGGGGACTCCGGCCGGGGCGCTTCGCCCGGGCATGTTCAACGCAATGGGCACAATTGTGCCGCATTCGCGCCCGCAGTGCACGCGGGCGCGATGATCAGGCGCTACAGGTTACTTCTTGAAGCGTTCGGTCAGCGCCTCGGCCACCACCGGGTGGACGAACTTGCTGATATCACCGCCCAATGCGGCAATTTCCCGGACCAACGTCGAGGAAATGAACGAATAACGCTCCGATGGCGTGAGGAACAGGCTCTCGACATCAGGGGCCAGTTGCCGGTTCATGTTCGCCAGCTGGAACTCGTATTCGAAGTCGGACACCGCACGCAGGCCGCGCAGGAACACATTGGCGCCCTGTTCCTTGGCAAAATGCGCCAACAGCGAAGAGAAGCCGATGACTTCGACATTGGGCAGGTGCTTGGTGACCTCACGGGCCAGCGCTACCCGTTGTTCCAGCGGGAACAGTGGGTTTTTCTTCGGGCTGGCCGCCACCGCGATGATCACGTGGTCAAACAGGCGCGAAGCGCGCTCGACCAAGTCGCCATGGCCTTTGGTAATGGGGTCGAAAGTACCCGGGTACAACACTCGGTTCATCGCGTCATCCTGGCTGGAGTGCGTTGGGGAGTCGGATGGTAGCGCAGCGACGGCGCCCCGGCCAAGTCATGCGGCCGGCTGATGGCACTATAGACAGGGCGCGTATTCGTTGTCATGCGCTGTGTGCCAGGCGGGCGACCAGTGCTTCGCTGAGCCTGGCGCTGATGGCATACACCGACAATTGCGGGTTGGCGCCGATGCTGGTGGGGAATAGCGAACCGTCGTGAACCGACAGGTTTGCAAGCTGGTGATGGCGGCCCAGGCTGTCGCACACCGCCTGACGCGGGTCTTCGCTCATTGCACAGCCGCCCATCACGTGGGCGCTGCCCAGGCGCGTGCGAAACGGCTCCAGGGGCAGGCGGTCGATCATGCTCAGGGCTTGCGCCAGGCTGGAAGCAGCGCTGGCATCGCTGTGGGTCGGGGGCCTTGGAGCGCAGCAGCAGGGCTGGGCTGTTGATACCGCCACCGGCCAGGACGTAGTGGCGAGCGCGCACGCCGATATGCCGGCCCGTCGGGTAGATGCCCTGGGCATCCAGGGCCTGGCAGGTCAGGCCCTGAATACGCTCGCCATCGTGCGTGAAACGCTCGGCGCGGGCCAGGTACAGCAGTTCGCCGCCTTGTTCGAGGGTGGCGGGAATGCGCGTTACCAGCATCGATTGCTTGGCATTCACCGGGCAGCCCATGCCGCAGTAACCCAGGTTCCAGCAGCCACGCACGTTGCGCGGAATTACCGCCCAGCGGTAGCCCAACTGTTCGCAGCCACGGCGCAATACGTCGTTGTTGGCATTCGGTGGCATGGCCCAGGGCGCAATGCCCAGTTCCTGCTCCATGCGTTCAAACCAGGGGTGCAGTTCAACTTCGCTCAAGCCGGCCACGCTATGGGCCGGTGCAGCAGCGAGGCGTGGCCCATGCGCAGCAGGTTCAGCGAACTGTCCTGCCATCGCTGAAGGAATGCCGTGACCTGCGCGGGCCCGGCTTGCGCCCAGGCGCCCCAGACACCGGTCAACGGGCCGCGGGTCAGCGGCAGGCTGAGTACGTCGAACAGCTGGCGGGTGAGTTTGAGCATTTCTGGCGACAGCGCCGCCAGCTTTCGATCAAGGCTGTGCAGCACCAGCGTTTCGGTGGCCTGGGTGCCGGCCAGTACCACCGGGAACAGCGCACGCAGCAGTGGCAAGTCGTCGGCACGCAGTGTCTGGAAGCCAGGCGCCGGACTTTGCGCGCTGCAGCCGACCAGGCTGGCGCCCGCCAGAAAGGCGCTGGCGCCAACGCTGAAGCGCAACAGATCGCGGCGGTGCATGCCCGGCCCTCAGCGGATAAACAGTTTGTAGACCAGGCGCTGCAAGGCTTTGCCATAAGGCGGGTAGATAAGCCGGGCGGCGTTGAAGCGTTGCTTGGCCAGTACCGCCTTGGCCTTGCTGAAGGTCAGGAAGCCTTCATGGCCATGGTAGTGCCCCATGCCCGAAGGCCCGATGCCGCCGAATGGCAGGTCGTCCTGAGCCACATGCAGCAAGGTGTCGTTCAGGCACACGCCGCCGGAATGGCTGAATTGCAGCACATGTTGCTGTTCGCTGCGGTCGTAGCCGAAGTAGTACAGCGCCAACGGCCGTGGGCGCTGGTTGATGTAGGCCAGCGCGTCATCGAGGCTGTCGTAAGGCACCAGCGGCAGCAGCGGGCCAAAGATTTCGTCCTGCATCACCTGCATGCTGTCGTTCACCTTGGTCAGCAGGTGCGGTGGCAGGCGCCGGCCCCGACGGGCTTCGGCGGGGTACAGGTCGATCACTTGCGCGCCCTTGCTGCGGGCGTCCTCCAGCAACTGCTCCAGGCGCTTGAGTTGCCGAGGGTTGATGATGGCACTGTAGTCGGGGTTGTCGGCGATGCGTGGGTACAGGCGCCGCACGACGTTGCGGTAGGTATCGGCGAAGTCGTTCAGGCGCTCACGCGGCACCAGCACGTAGTCGGGGGCGACGCAGGTCTGGCCGGCGTTGAGCATCTTGCCGAAGGCAATGCGCTCGGCGGCGGCGGCCAGTGGCACCTTGGCCGAGACGATGGCCGGAGACTTGCCACCCAGCTCAAGGGTCACCGGGGTCAGGTTTTGCGCGGCCGCCAGCATGACCTGGCGGCCGATGCTGGTGGCGCCGGTGAATAGCAAGTGATCGAAAGGCAAGCGAGCGAAGGCCTGGCCAACCTCGACCTCACCCAACACCACGCTGACCAGGTCTTCGGGGAAGACCTGTTGCAGCAGCCTTTTCAGGGCCAGGCCACTGGCCGGTGTCGCCTCGCTGAGCTTGAGCATGACCCGGTTACCGGCAGCCAGGGCACAGGTCAGCGGGCCGATGGCGAGGAACAGCGGATAGTTCCACGGCACGATGATGCCGACTACCCCCAATGGCTGGTACAGCACCCGCGCGCTGGCTGGCTGGAACGCCATGCTCACGGCCCGCCTGGCCGGGCGCATCCAGCGCTGCAGGTGGCGTTCGGCATGGCGGATCCCTTGCACTGATGGCAATAGCTCGGCAAGCAAGGTCTCATCGGCACTGCGCCCGCCGAAGTCGGTATCGATGGCTTCTATGAGTTGCTGCTGGTTTGCCAGAAGTGCCTCGCGCAGGCTTTTCAACCACTGCCGGCGCTGGGCAGCGGGCGGCATGGGGTTGCCGGCGAAGGCTTGGCGCTGGACGGCGAACGGGGCTTCAAGGTCGGTGTCGGAATGCATAGGAGGCAAAGTGAAGGGCGAGGTCACGGCGGTCTCCCGGCGGGGCTTGAAGTCTCTAGAGCCTATACTCTAATAGGTACCATCGTGCGACTATTTTCATGCAAGACAACGGTGCATCGGTGGCGTGAATCACCGTAAGATGAACCTTTATCGAAAGCCCGCAGACTGGGAGCTGAGCATGGCCCCGCGGATGAAGACCCGAGAGCGCATCGTGCAGAACAGCCTGGAGCTGTTCAACCAGCAGGGCGAACGCAGCGTCAGTACCAACCACATTGCCGCGCACATGGAAATCTCGCCCGGCAACCTGTATTACCACTTCCCCAACAAGCAGGCGATCATCGCGTTGTTGTTCAGCCAGTACGAAGCACTGGTGGACAGCTTCCTGCGCCCGCCGCAAGGCCGCGCCGCGACCGTGGAAGACAAGCGCTTCTACCTCAAGGCCTTGCTGGCGGCGATGTGGAACTACCGCTTCTTGCACCGCGACCTGGAGCACCTGCTGGACAGTGATGCAGAGCTTGCCGCCCGTTACCGGCGTTTTTCCGAGCGTTGCTTGCGCCAGGGCCAGGCGATCTACCGCGGTTTTGTCGAGGCTGGCATCCTGGCCATGGCACCGGCGCAGATCGAATCGCTGACCATCAATGCCTGGATCGTGCTGACCTCGTGGGTGCGTTTTCTCAGCACCACGCGTGAGCATTCCGCGCACCTGGGTGAAGAAGCCTTCAAGCGTGGCGTCTATCAGGTGCTGGTGCTGGAGCTCGGTTTTGTCACCGACAACGCCCGCCAAGCCGTGGACGCGCTGTGCCAGGAATTCCATGTACCGTTCAACCAGGCCCTGGAGCAGTAGCCCAGGGTTCGAGTGCCATCGATCAGGAGATTGTCATGCCCCTTGCGCAATTGATCACCCCGCAGCAGTTGGCCGAGCGTCTGGGCTCGCCCAAGTTGGTGATCCTCGACTGCCGCTTTGCCCTCGAGGATGTGGACTATGGCCAGCGCAGCTATGCCCAGGGGCATATAGCCGGGGCGCATTTTGCTGACCTGGACCGCGACCTCAGCGGGCCGGTGAGCAAGGGCCGTACCGGGCGCCATCCGTTGCCCGATGCGCAGCGGCTGGTCGAGCGCCTGCGTGAATGGGGCTTGGACAAGGACAGCGAAGTAGTGCTGTACGACGACGGCCCCGGCGCCTTTGCCGCCCGCGCCTGGTGGCTGCTGGTATGGTTGGGCAAGCGCAGCGGTGTGGCGATTCTTGACGGTGGCCTGAAGGCCTGGCACGCGGCTCACCTGCCTTTGAGCCTGGACCCGCCAGCCAGGCGCGAGGGCACCTTCGACGGTGAGCCGGACGCCAGGCTGCTGATCGATGCCGAGCACCTGGGCAAGCGCCTGGGGAGTGTTGACCTGACCCTGATCGATGCGCGAGCTTTGCCGCGTTTTCGCGGTGAAGTGGAGCCGATCGACCCGGTGGCCGGGCATATTCCCGGGGCCCAGTGCGCGGCGTTTACCGACAACCTGGGGGCTGACGGGCGCTTTTTGCCGGCTGAACAACTCAAACAGCACTTTGCTGAAAAGCTGGCCGGGCGGGCGCCGGAGCAACTGGTGTCGTATTGCGGGTCTGGGGTGACGGCTTGCCATAACCTGTTTGCGCTGGCGCTGGCGGGGTACCCGCTGGGCAAGCTGTATGCCGGGTCCTGGAGTGAGTGGATCAACAACCCCGCGCATGGTGTAGCGAGGGGCGAATAAGCAGGCCCGGCCTCATCGCCGGCAAGCCAGCTCCCACAGGTACACCACTGCTTGTCAGGCCAGTGAAGTACCTGTGGGAGCTGGCTTGCCGGCGATGAGGCCAGTATTACCAATGAGAATGGTGTGTCTTATTGGCCCTCCACCAACCACTGCGGAATGCGCCGCTCCAGGTAATACCCCGGGTTGCGCAGGCTGCCGTCGACAAAGCCCACATGGCCGCCCCGGCTGTGCAGCTCGAAGCGGGTCTGCGACGCCAGTTCGCGCGCCGTGGGCAGGCTATGGCCGGACACGAACGGGTCATCGCTGGAGTGGATGATCAGCGTCGGCGTGCGGTTCTGGCCGAGGAAGAAATGGCTCGATGAGCGGCGATAGTAGTCGTGCACGTCGCGAAAGCCATTCAGCGGCGCGGTCACCTTGCCGTCGAAGTCCCAGAATGTGCGCAGGTTTGTCAGCTGCCCCAGGCGTTCGAGTTCAGCCAGCCGTTCATGCTGGCCTTGGGCGTGGAAGTGCCGCTGCTTGAGCTGCACATACGCCAGCATTTCGCGCATGAAATGCGCCTGGTACACCTTGGAGAAGCCCTGACCGATGCGGTCGGCACAGTGGTCCAGGCGAAACGGCACCGAGACCGCGACCGCTGCCTCCAGCTGGCTGGCGACGCCGCTTTCGCCCAGGTATTTCAGCAGCACATTGCCACCGAGTGAATAACCGACCGCATACAACGGCGCCAGCGGGCGCTGGGCGCGCAGATGGCTAACGATTTCGGCCAGGTCTTCGCTGGCGCCGGAATGGTAGCTGCGTGGCAGCAGGTTGGGCTCGCCCGAGCAACCGCGCCAGTTCACCGCCACGCTGGCCCAGCCGCGGCCCTGCAGCGCTTGCTGCAAGCCTTTGACGTAGGGCGAGTGGGAGGAACCGGTCAGCCCGTGCAGTACAAGCACCAACGGTGCATGCGACTGGTGCGGGCCGTGCCAGTCCAGGTCTATGAAATCGCCATCGGTCAGCCACAACCGTTCGCGGTTGCGTTGCAGTTCGGGCAACTTGCGCCACAGTGGCCCCCACAGGGTTTGCAGGTGGGGGTTGGACAGGCCGATGGCCGGGCGGAATGTGGCGCTGGGGCTGGGCATGCTGGACGACTCGTGATGTGCTTGCCTAGAGTGCCATGAAACAGCGCCACTGTACTTGCGCTATTGGTCGACCGGCGGCGTTACAGGCAGCGGCAATTGCGTTGTAGCCGGGCCGAGTGTGACGAAAACCTCCGCGTCAGGGCTCAACCATTCCTGCGCGGCTTTTCGCAGGTCCGCAGGGGTGAGTGCCCCTAGCTTCTCAAGGAACGTGGCAAGGTGGTCTGCCGGTAACCCTTGATGACTGTGTATCGCCAGCGCTTCCGCCAGTTTCGCGTTGTTTGCCAGATAGTGATGCAGTCCGCCTGCTATCTGGTTCACCGCCATGTCGAATTCCGCCTGGCTGGGGCCGCGCTCGCGAAGGCACGCCAGTAGGCCCGACACCAGAGCACCTGCCGCATCTCTGTATTGTGGCTCGGTATCCCAGCGAATTTCTAACACGCTCGCGGCATCAAGTGGCTTCAGGGAGGAATGGATGGCGTAGGTCAGTTTTCGCAGGGTACGAAGCTCTTGCGTCAGTCGTGATTCGTAGGTACCGCCGAGGATCACGCTGAGCAATGTCAATGCAGGGAACACCGGATCACGTGGTGTCACCCTGGACGCAACGATCAGCATTGCCTGGGTCGCGCTCCAATCGGCTTCCAGGTGCCGTACAAGGTGCTGATATTCGGGGGCTGGTGGCGGGGCTGGTGAAGCCTGTCCTTGCGGTAAGGCCTGGGCGAGGTCGTTGGTTAGTTGCTCTGCTTCTTCGCGGGTAAGGTTTCCCACCAGGCCGATATCGAGGTTATTGGCCGAGTAGGTTTGTTGGTGGAAAGCCCTTATCTGCTCGTCGCTGATGCTGTTGATAGTGTCCTTGGTGGGGCTGGATGCATACGGGTGCCCGTTGAAGACATGGGCGGTTGTCGTTTTTGCTAGCTGTATCGAAGGGATGTCTGGATTGGAGCGGTTGAACGCCATGCGCTTGCGGACTTTTCCGATGTCAGCTTTACGCAAGGCAGGCCGAGCCAGCATGTCCGTGAGTAACTGCATGGCGCTGGCACGTAACGTGGGCAGGCTCAGGCAGCGTAGTGTGATGACAGCACTGTCATCGCTGATTTTTCTGCTCAGGATTGCACTATAACCCGCCATCTGCGCCGCAAACTGCGCTGCATCGAGCTGCTCGGTTCCTTGATCCAGACTAGACAGTACAAGCGCAGCAAGCCCTGGACTGGTGCCATCGAGGACGCTGCCCGCGCGAAAGCGCAGTGCCAGGTCGAACATTGGACGGCCATGGGTTTCAATGAAGCTGACTTTCGCGCCTTCAGCGGTTTGCCACCGTTCCGGGGCGGCTTGCACGGGCGGGATCTGAGCAAGCTCGATATCTTGTGCCGATTGCAAGTTGGCCATGGCGGTGAGGGAGGTGTCGGTGGTAGGGCCATCGCACAGCAGGGGCCGGGCGGTGAGGGAGTGGTTGTGGTTCATGCTGGCGCTCCTGGCTGCAGGTAAGTGATGGTCAGCCGTTCGCGTCCCAGATAATCCAACGCCACTTGTTGCACCTTCGCGCTCTTAAGATGGCGGATGGTGGAGGTGTCCTGGTCAATAACCGAGGCTGGTAGGCCGGCGGCGGCGGCGGCGCCAATTTGCTCTGCCTGCGAATCAAGCTTTTCGCGATCGAATAGCCGCCTCGCGAGCATGCGCAGCTTCACAGGCTGAAGCTCCTCTGCTGGAAGTTCCGTATTGCGCAACTCGTCTACATGTCGGTAAACGGCCTCCGCAGCCTCTTCCGGCGTGGCGTTGGTGGTGTTCACATAAGCTGAAATCGTTAGCAGCGTGTCGCCCCGAACCAACGGGTCATACGTCACCCTGACGCCCGTGAGAATGCGTTTGTCCCGTACCAGATCGCTATACAGTCTGGAACTGGAACCTTCGCCGAGCAGTTCGCAGAGCAGCTCCAGGGTTGGCGCCGTTGTCATGTCTGGGGCTGTAGCTTTGCCTGGAACGTTGAAAGACATGAAGATTCCGTGCCTTAACCCGGTAAGGCTCACGGTGTGGCTGCGCGCCTGTAGTGGCGTGTTGTGTCGCGGAACCGGCCGGGCTGCGATTCGTGCCTTGGACAAGCTTGCGAAGTATTGTGTTACCTGTTGCCGAAGTGTCAGTACGTCCATGCTGCCGACAATCACGAGGGTGGCATTGTTTGGCTTGTACCATGTGCTATACCAGATGCGCAGAGTCTCCAGCTTGATGTTGTCAAGGTCTTCCGGGTAGCCGAACGCTGGGTCAGCATAGCGGCTGCTACCGTGCGCCAGAGCGTTATGCCGAACAAAGGCTAGTTGGTCCGGTTGGCTTTCTAACTTGAGCCGGCGTTCGTCCTTGACCGCCTTGATTCCCTGGTCCATTTCGGGCTGAGCAAAGGTCGCGCTATTCATGGCGTCGGCCATGATTTCCAGTGCGATTGGCAGGCGGGAGACTGGTAGCGAGATTTCGTATGAAGTGGCGTCTGGGTATGTACTGGCATTGGCGTTGCCACCGATACGCGCGATCACTCGAGAATATTGGCCAGCCGCGAGCTTGCTGCTGCCTTCGAAGATCAAATGCTCCAGAAGGTGTGACAGGTTGGAATGGCCGGCGGGTTCATCACTGGAGCCCACGTGATACCAGAGTTGGACTGCGGCCAGCGAGGTATGGTGATCTTCCCGCAGGTAAACGGACAAGCCGTTTTCCAGGGTGAAATGGTGCAGCGGTGTGGGGGCGGCACATGCAAGGGCTTCGAGCCCCGCAGAAACCATGTCGAGTTCGAGTGGCAGAGGTGAAGGCAAACTCATCGCTGAAGTGCTCCGGTTGGTTTGAACCAGAACAGCTTCAGCGAATGAATGGGCCGGCCTGCGCTAGATAATTAGCCCCGCTGCCAGAGCGCGTAATGCACTTGCCCGGTTTTTTTCTCCCGATGCAGGCGCCAGTTACCGGGCAGTTGCAAGGTCGACGGCGCTGCCTCGCTTTCGGTGTAGATCCAGGCTTGCTCGCTCAGCCACTGGTTTTGCTCAAGCAGGTTGCAGGTGTTGGCCAGCAGGTCCTGGTGGAACGGTGGGTCGAGGAACACTACGTCGAACTGCTGCTTGGCCGGACCCTGCAGGTAACGCAGGGCGTCGGTTTGCAGGATCTGCCCGCGCGGGCAACGCAGGATCTCGAGGTTGTTCTTCAGGTTGGCGATTGCTGCCGGGTTGCTGTCCAGCGCCACGGCGTCTTTGGCCCCGCGGGACAGGGCTTCGAGCACCAGGGCACCGCTGCCGGTGAAGGCGTCCAGCACGCGGGCACCTTCGATGTAGGGCGCCAGCCAGTTGAAGACGGTTTCGCGCACGCGGTCAGGCGTTGGCCGCAGGCCTTCGCCTTCGGGTACCGCCAGGCGGCGGCTGCGCCACTCGCCGGCGATGATGCGCAGGTGGCCCTGGCCCTTGCTTTGGCCCGCTTGCGGGCGGGCGGGAGGGGTGGATCTTGGCATTAGTGCTCCGGTACCCCGAGCGGCTGCTCGGAGGGCTTGTCAGTGGGTGCTGGCAGCGGTTTCTGTGGCACTTTCGGGCCAACGGTGACGATCACCAGTTTATCGGCTGACAGGTGTTTGTTCATGGCTGCCTTGACCTGCTCGACGGTCAGCGCCTGGGACTGCTGCATGAAGTCCTCCAGCCAGGTCAGCGGCAGGTTGTAAAAGCCGATGGCGCCCAGCTGGCCGACGATGCTGGCGTTGCTGGCATTGGACAGCGGGAAGCTGCCGGCTAGTTCGCGCTTGGCGTCGTCCAGCTCTTGCTGGGTGGGGCCGGTCTTGAGGTAGTCGGCAAGAATGCCCTGCACCAGCTTGAGCGTGCCTTCGCTGAGCTCGGCACGGGTTTGCAGGTTGATCATGAACGGGCCGCGTACCTGCATCGGGCTGAACACCGAATACACGCCGTAGGTCAGGCCGCGTTTTTCACGCACCTCGCTCATAAGCCGGGTACCGAAGGCGCCACCGCCGAGGATCTGGTTTCCCAGCGAGAGGGCCGGCCAGTCCGGGTCCTGGCGGTCGATGCCCAGTTCGGCCAGCATCAGGTGGGTCTGCTTGGACGGGAAGTCGATGTGGGTCAGGCCGGCCTTGGCGTCGGCGGGCTGGGCCGGTGCGGGCAGTGCCGGGCCTTTGGGCAGGCCGGCAGACACCTGGGCGGCAATGGCTTCGGCTTCGGCGCGGCTGAGGTCGCCGACCAGGGCGATCACCGCGTTGCCACCAGTGTAGGCCCTGGCGTGGAAGGCACGTAGCTGCGCCAGGCCGATGCCGTTGATGCTTTCTGCGGTGCCGTCGCTCGGGTGGGCGTAGGGGTGCGCGCCGTAGAGGTTGGCGAACAGCGCCTTGCCGGCGATCTTGCCGGGGTTCTGCTTCTCGTACTCGAAGCCGGCCAGCATCTGGTTCTTGATGCGCTTGAGGGCGTCTTCGGGGAAGCTCGGCTTGCCGGCCACCTCGGTGAACAGCTTGAGCGCCGGCTCGCGCTTGTCTTTGGCACTGAGGCTGCGCAGCGAGGCCACGGCCATGTCGCGGTAGGAACCGTTGCCAAAGTCTGCGCCCAGGCCTTCGAAGCCTTCGGCGATGGCAGTCACGTCCTTGCCGACCACGCCTTCATTGAGCATGGCGTTGGTCAGCGCCGCCAGGCCGGGCGTGCCGCCGTCCTGGCTGCTGCCGGCGGCGAAGGTGACGCGCAGGTCGAACATCGGCAGTTCGCGGGCTTCGACGAACAGCACCCGGGCACCTTCGGCGGTGTTCCAGTGCTGGATGTTCAGCTGGCGCCGGCTGGGCGCCTTGCCATCCAGCTCGGCCAGAGACTGCAGGGTGTTGGCCGGGCGGGCTGCGCTGCTGTCGGCCTTGGCGACGTTGTCGGCCATGGCCGGTGCGGCCAGCACTGCCGCCAGGGCCAGGGCGCGAATACCCGTGGCCAGCAAGGTTGGGCGTGGTGCGCGACGATCACTCATGTGCGGACTCCTCGGGCAGTACATGGGCAACGCTCAGGCGTTCGCGGGTAAAGTAGGTGCGCGCGGCGTTCTGGATGTCCTGCGGGGTAACGCGCTTGAGCTCGTCCAGTTCGCTGTCGATCAGCTTCCAGGACAGGCCGACGGTTTCCAGCTGGCCGATGGTGGTGGCCTGGCTGCTGATGGAGTCGCGGTCGTAGACCAGGCCGGCGATGACCTGGGCGCGTACGCGTTCCAGCTCTTCGGCGCTGGGCGGGGTGGTCTTGAGTTCGTCCAGCAACTGCCACACACCTTTCTCGACGTCGGCGAGGGTTTTCTGTTTCTGCACGTTCGGCGTGGCCGAGATCAGGAACAGGCTGTCGCCGCGGGTGAAGGCGTTGTAGCTGGACGAAGCACCGGCCACCAGCTCCTGGCCGCGCTCCAGGCGGGCGGGCATGCGGGCACTGTAGCCACCGTCGAGCAGTGCCGAGATCAGGCGCAGGGCATGCACGGTGCGCGGGTCTTTGGCTGTTGGCAGGCCAGGCACGTTGAAACCGTAGATCAGGCTTGGTAGCTGGGTACGCACATGCAAGGTCAGCTGGCGCAGGCCAGGTTCAGCCAGCTCCAGCGGCAGCTTGGCCGGCGGCACGGCGCGCTTGGGGATGCTGCCGAAGTACTTCTGCGCCAGGCCCTTGACCTCGTCTGCGGTAACGTCACCAACCACCACCAGGGTAGCGTTGTTGGGCGCATACCAGGATTCGTACCAGTGGCGCAGTTCCTCGACCTTCATGCGCTCCAGGTCGGCCATCCAGCCGATGGTCGGAGTGTGGTAGCCGCTGGCCGGGTAGGCCATGGCGCGGAACAGCTCGAAGGCCTTGGAGTTGGGCTGGTCGTCGGTGCGCAGGCGGCGCTCCTCCTTGATGACCTCGATTTCCTTGCTGAATTCGTCGGCCGGCAGGCGCAGGCTGGCCAGGCGGTCGGCTTCCAGCTCCAGGGCCACCGGCAGGCGGTCGCGGGCCAACACCTGGTAATAGGCGGTGTAGTCGTCGCTGGTGAAGGCGTTCTCTTCGGCGCCCAGGTCACGCAGCACGCGGGAGGCCTCGCCGGGGCCGAGCTTGGCACTGCCCTTGAACATCATGTGTTCCAGCGCGTGCGACAAACCGGTCTGGCCCGGGGTTTCGTAGCTGGAGCCGACCTTGTACCAGATCTGCGAGACCGCGACTGGGGCGCGGTGGTCCTCGCGTACGACCACTTTCAGGCCGTTGTCGAGGATGAATTCGTGGGTGGGTTGCACATCGGCGGCGAATGCCGCGAGCGGCAGGCAGAGCGTGCCAAGCAACAGGCCAGCGGCGCGGCGGGCTAGAGCATTCATACGGTGTTTAACCTGTTCGGCGGCCCGCTGGGTTTAGCGTCGACGGGCCAGGAGGTGCTAGGATACTGATCCGGTTGCCTGGCGACCATGCCTGTCGCCGTTCTGGCCTGCAGGACACTAAGACAAAACGTTGCGCATGAACCAGCCGGCTTCAAGATAGTCTGTTCTGCGTAGAGAGAATTCCCGATGCGCCAAAGCTGGCCCATCGCTACCCTGAGATAGCCGTCTTCCATGTTTGGTTCCAACGACGACAAGAAAGCGCCGGCCGAGGCTGGTGAAAAGAAAGGCCTGTTCAGCTGGTTTCGCAAGAAGCCGCAGCAACCCGTGGAAGCTGTCGAGCCCGCGAAAGAAGCCCCCGCTGTCGAGCAGCCTGTAGCCGCTCCGGTCGAGGCCCCTGTTGCTGAAACACTGCAGGCCCCAGAGCCGGTTCCGGTGCCTGCGGTCTCACCGCTGAGCGAGCCACAGCAGGCCGCCGAACCCGTCCAGCCGCCGCTAGCGCCGGTGGTTGAAGCACCGGTTGCAGAGCCGGTTGCTTCCCAGCCGATACACGCCCCTGAGCCCGAGCCGGTTGCTTCCCAGCCGCTGGTGGCCCCCGCGCCGCAGCCGGTCGCCTCCGTGCCAGTACAGGCTGCACCGGTCGAGGTGGCCCGCGTTGAGCCAGCCCCGGTTGTGGCGCCAACCGCACCGGTGAGCAACCTGGTGCTGCCGGTTGCCGAAGAGCCGGTTGCCCTGGTGCCGGACCTGGAGCCGAAAGCGCCGCCAGTCATCCCGGAGCGCCCGGCACCAGAAGTCGTGGCCCCGGTGGCAGTGGTTGCTGCACCTGTCGAAGTGGCGCCAGAACCCGCCCCTGCGCCGGCCGAGCAGGCCAAACCCGGCTTCTTCGCCCGCCTCAAGCAGGGCTTGTCCAAGACCAGCGCCAGCATTGGCGAGGGCATGGCCAGCCTGTTCATGGGCAAGAAGGTCATCGATGATGACCTGCTCGACGAAATCGAAACCCGCCTGCTGACCGCCGACGTCGGCGTCGAAGCCACTTCGGCCATCGTCCAGAACCTGACCCAGAAGGTTGCCCGCAAACAACTGGCCGATGCCGACGCGCTGTACAAGTCGCTGCAGGAAGAACTGGCCGCGCTGCTGCGCCCGGTCGAGCAGCCGCTGAAGATCGAGTCGCAGAACAAGCCTTACGTGATCCTGGTTGTGGGTGTGAACGGTGCCGGCAAGACCACCACTATCGGCAAAATGGCCAAGAAGCTGCAGCTTGAAGGCAAGAAAGTCATGCTGGCCGCCGGCGACACCTTCCGCGCCGCCGCCGTGGAGCAATTGCAGGTGTGGGGCGAGCGTAACCATATCCCGGTGATTGCCCAGCACACCGGCGCCGACTCCGCCTCGGTCATTTTCGACGCCGTGCAGGCCGCCAAGGCCCGCGGCGTGGATGTGCTGATCGCCGACACCGCCGGCCGCCTGCACACCAAAGACAACCTGATGGAAGAGCTGAAAAAGGTTCGCCGGGTCATCGGCAAGCTCGATGCCGAGGCGCCGCACGAGGTGCTGCTGGTGCTCGATGCCGGCACCGGGCAGAACGCCATCAGCCAGGCCAAGTACTTCAACCAGAGCGTCGAACTGACCGGCCTGGCCCTGACCAAGCTGGACGGCACCGCCAAGGGTGGGGTGATCTTTGCCCTGGCCAAGCAGTTCAAGCTGCCGATCCGCTATATCGGCGTGGGCGAAACCATCGACGACCTGCGCACCTTCGAAGCCGAGCCGTTCGTCAAGGCTCTGTTCGCCGAGCGAGACTGACCATGATCCGATTCGAACAGGTTGCCAAGCGCTACCCCAATGGTCATGTCGGTTTGCATGAGCTGAGTTTCCGGGCGCGCCGGGGCGAGTTCCTGTTCGTCACCGGCCACTCGGGGGCCGGCAAGAGCACCTTGCTGCGCCTGCTGCTGGCCATGGAACGCCCCACCAGCGGCAAACTGATGCTGGCCGGGCAGGACCTGGGCCAGATCAGCAACGCACAGATCCCGTTCCTGCGTCGGCAGATCGGTGTGGTGTTCCAGAACCACCAGTTGCTGTTCGACCGCACGGTGTTCAACAACATCGCCTTGCCGCTGCAGATTCTCGGCCTGTCCAAGGCCGAGATCGCCAAGCGCGTGGACTCGGCGCTGGAGCGTGTGTCGTTGTCCGACAAGGGCGAGCTGTTCCCGGCCGACCTGTCTACTGGCCAGCAGCAGCGCGTCGGTATTGCCCGCGCTATCGTCCACCAGCCGGCACTGCTGCTGGCCGACGAACCCACCGGTAACCTCGACCCGCGCCTGGCGGCAGAAATCATGGGCGTGTTCGAAGACATCAACCGACTGGGCACCACGGTACTGATCGCCAGCCACGACCTGGCACTGATTGCGCGCATGCGCCACCGCATGCTGACCTTGCAGCGCGGCCGCTTGATCGGCGATGGGGAGGCCGGGCAATGAGCACTACACGTACGCCGAAGGTTTCCGAACGGGTTGCGCCGAAACCGGCCGACCCGCAGCCGGCGAAGAAAAAGCGCGGCGAAGACGATGACGGCCCGGATTTCCGCACCCTGATGCACGCCTGGCTGGAAAGCCACCGCGCCAGCATGGCCGACAGCCTGCGCCGCCTGGGCAAGCAGCCGATCGGCAGCTTCTTCACCTGCCTGGTGATGGCCGTGGCGCTGAGCATGCCGATGGGCCTGTCGTTGCTGCTGAAGAACGTCGAGCAGCTGGGCGGCTCGTGGCAGCGCGCGGCGCAGATTTCGCTGTACCTCAAGCTGGATGCCGGCAGCCGTGATGGCGAGGCGCTGCGCGACGAGATCAAGGGCATGCCCGGGGTGTCGGACGCGCAATATGTCAGCCGCGAGCAGGCGCTGGAGGAGTTCCAGCAGCAGTCCGGGCTGGGCGAAGCCTTGCGCGAGCTGCCTGACAACCCGTTGCCGGGTGTGGTGGTGGTAACCCCGACCGAGGTCGACAAGCCGGCCCTGGATGCCCTGCGTCAGCGCTTGTCAGAGCTGCCTCGGGTAGAAGTGGCGCAACTGGACCTGGTCTGGGTCGAGCGCCTGGCGGCCATCCTCAAGCTGGGTGACCGCTTTGTCTTCGGTTTGGCCGTGATGCTGATTTCTGCCCTGCTGTTAGTAATCGGTAACACAATTCGTCTACACATTGAGAACCGCCGCATCGAGATCGAAGTGATCAAGCTGGTAGGGGGCACCGACGCCTACGTACGCCGGCCTTTCCTGTACATGGGCGCCCTGTATGGCCTGGGTGCAGGCCTGTTGGCGTGGGGTATCCTGGCATTTGGCCTGAACTGGCTGAACGAGGCCGTGGTTGGGCTTTCCGGGCTGTATGGCAGTGACTTCGCCCTGGGCGGGGTGCCGGCGTCCGATGGTCTGTCGCTCTTGATCGGAGCGGTGCTGTTGGGGTATATCGGTGCATGGATTGCCGTCGCCCGCCACTTGAACGAGCTGGCGCCGCGATAGTTTTTACGTGCCAGCATTGACATTTTCTTCACTGCGGAACTTGTACCGTCGTTCCAGGTCAATGTTGGCAGCGCCCACAAGGCGCGAGTTTTGTAAGTCGGAGGTTCTTGAATGACCACATCGTTGCAACCTGCCTATGCCCTGGTACCCGGTGCAAACCTGGAAGCCTACGTGCACACGGTCAACAGCATCCCGCTGCTGACGGTCGAGCAGGAGCGTGATCTGGGCGAGCGTCTCTATTATGAGCAGGATGTCGAGGCCGCTCGTCAAATGGTGATGGCCCACCTGCGTTTTGTCGTACATATCGCCCGTAGCTATGCCGGCTATGGCTTGGCCCAGGCCGACCTGATCCAGGAAGGCAACGTCGGCCTGATGAAAGCCGTCAAGCGCTTCAACCCGGAAATGGGCGTGCGCCTGGTGTCGTTTGCCGTGCACTGGATCAAGGCAGAGATCCACGAGTTCATCCTGCGCAACTGGCGCATCGTCAAGGTGGCCACCACCAAGGCCCAGCGCAAGCTGTTCTTCAACCTGCGCAGCCAGAAGAAGCGCCTGGCCTGGCTGAACAACGACGAAGTGCATCGCGTGGCGGAAAGCCTCGGTGTCGAGCCGCGTGAAGTGCGCGAGATGGAAAGCCGCCTCAGCGGCCAGGACATGGCCTTCGACCCGGCAGCGGAAGCTGACGACGACAGCGCCTTCCAGTCGCCTGCGCACTACCTCGAAGACCACCGTTACGACCCGGCAGTGCAGTTGGAGGATGCCGACTGGAGCGATAACTCCACCAGCAACCTGCACGAAGCGCTGCAAGGGCTGGACGAACGTAGCCGCGACATTCTCTACCAGCGCTGGTTGGCAGAAGAGAAGGCCACGTTGCATGAGCTGGCAGACAAGTACAGCGTTTCGGCTGAGCGGATTCGCCAGCTGGAGAAGAATGCGATGAACAAGGTCAAGGCGCTGATCGCTGCCTGATCAGGCCTTGGTTATACAGAAAACCGCTGACCTGTGAGGGGCAGCGGTTTTTTTTTGCCTGTGAGATTTTGGGGCTGCTGTGCAGCCCATCGCGACACAAGGCCGCTCCTACAGGCGACCGCGATTCCCTGTAGGAGCGGCCTTGTGTCGCGATGGGCCGCACAGCGGCCTCAGAAATCTTAAAACTTGCGCGAAGTGTCGAGCTGCATCAGGTAGCCAGGCCCACCCAACTGACTCATCTGCCGGCGAATCCACCCGGCCCGGCTGGCCACGTAGGCACTTGGGCGGCTGGCACTCCACTTGATCGGACTGGGCAGCACCGCTGCCAGTTGCGCGGCCTGCTGGCGGCTGAGCCGGTTGGCATCGACGCCAAAGTGGTAACGCGCTGCCGCCTGCGCACCAAACACGCCCTTGCCCCACTCAGCGCTGTTCAGATAGACCTCGAGAATTCGTTCCTTCGACCAGAACAGCTCGATCAACGCGGTAAACCAGGCCTCCAGGCCTTTGCGCAACCAGCTGCGCCCGGACCACAGGAACAGGTTCTTCGCCACCTGCTGGGTCAGGGTGCTGGCACCGCGAATGCTGCCGCCGCGTTCGTTGTAGGCCAGCGCCGCCTGGATGGCCGGGATGTCGAAGCCCCAGTGGCTGGCGAACTTCTGGTCCTCGCCGGCAATGACCGCGACCTTGAGTTCATCGGAGATGTTCTCCCACGGCGCCCAGTCGCGCTGCAGGTCGATCGGCTCGCCATTGACCCAGGACTGCACCTTGCGCTCGACCATCAGCGCCGTGCCGGGCGGTGGCACCCAGCGCAACACCAGCACCAGCACGATGCTGCCGGCAGCGAACCAGAGCAGGGCGCGAGAAAGGCGGCGGAGAAGGGTTGGCAGCATGGTGATGGCTTGGCCGTTCGGGTGGAAGGGGCCATTATACAGACCCGATACAAGGAGTCGTCCCATGCTTCGCAGCTACCTGATGCTTGCCGCCTTTTTCGGCTTTACCGGGGTCGCCCTCGGCGCCTTCGCCGCCCATGGCCTGAAAAACCGGCTGACGGCCGACTACCTGGCGATCTTCCATACCGGCGTGACCTACCAGTTGGTGCATGCGTTGGCGATCTTCGGCGTTGCCGTGCTCTCGGCGCACCTGCCCGGGCGCCTGGTCGGCTGGGCAGGCGGGCTGTTTGCGCTGGGTATCGTGCTGTTCTCCGGCAGCCTGTACCTGCTGACCCTTAGCGGCATTGGCAAACTCGGCATCATCACCCCGATTGGCGGCCTGTGCTTCCTGGCCGGCTGGTTGTGCCTGGGCCTGGCAGCCTGGCGGCTGGGCTGACCAGCTGGTCCACAATCGCGACTAATGGCGCGCACCGCCCTTGGGTTGCAGGGCGGTTCGGCGCTAGAATGCGGGCCCCAAAGAACAATGGTGGCCGTGCGCATGCGCATTCAACTGAACGGTGAACCTTACGAACTGCCTGCTGGCGAGAGCGTTGCAGCCCTGCTGACGCGCCTGGAGCTGACTGGGCGCCGCATTGCCGTGGAACTGAACCTGGACATCGTGCCGCGTAGCCAGCACGACAGCACGCTGCTGAACGACGGCGACCAGGTTGAAGTGGTCCACGCCATCGGTGGCGGCTGACAGCAGCCTGGCGGTTCACAAGCAAGCCCTGCAACCTATTCCCGAGGAACAACGATGAGCAACGTTCGTAGCGACAAGCCCTTCATCCTGGCCGGGCGCACTTTCCAGTCGCGCCTGCTGGTCGGCACTGGCAAGTACCGTGACATGGAAGAAACCCGCCTGGCGACAGAGGCCTCGGGTGCCGAAATCGTCACCGTGGCCGTGCGCCGGACCAACCTTGGCCAGAATGCGGGCGAGCCGAACCTGCTCGATGTGCTGTCCCCCGACAAGTACACCATTCTGCCCAATACCGCCGGTTGCTTTGACGCAGTCGAGGCTGTGCGCACCTGCCGCCTGGCCCGTGAGCTGCTCGAGGGCTACAAGTCCCATGAGTCGCGGACCTTGGTAAAGCTGGAAGTGCTGGCCGACCAGAAAACCCTGTTCCCTAACGTGATCGAGACCCTCAAGGCAGCCGAAGTGCTGGTCAAGGAAGGTTTCGACGTGATGGTGTACACCAGCGATGACCCGATCATCGCCCGCCAGCTGGCCGAAGCCGGCTGCATCGCGGTCATGCCGCTGGCTGGCCTGATCGGTACCGGCCTGGGTATCTGCAACCCCTACAACCTGCAGATCATCCTCGAAGAGTCGAAGGTGCCCGTGCTGGTCGATGCCGGCGTGGGTACCGCTTCCGACGCCACCATTGCCATGGAAATGGGCTGCGAGGCAGTACTGATGAACTCGGCCATTGCCCACGCGCAGCAGCCGGTGCTGATGGCCGAGGCCATGAAACACGCCATCGTCGCCGGTCGCCTGGCCTACCTGGCCGGCCGCATGCCGAAAAAACTCTATGCCAGCGCTTCTTCGCCGCTGGATGGTCTGATCAAGTAAGAGCCCCAGATGACTGACTCGCAAGATACGCCGATCGCCGCCGAAGGCGACGCCCGCCCACACCGCCGCATCAAGAGCTTCGTGATGCGCGCCGGGCGCATGACCGAAGGCCAGCAACGCGGCCTGGACCAGGGCGGCCCGCTGTACATCCTGCCGCTGGCTGACAGCGCGGTGGACTATGACCAGGTGTTCGGCCGTTCGGCGCCGCGCACCCTGGAGATCGGCTTCGGCATGGGGCATTCCTTGCTGGAAATGGCGGCTGCCGCGCCTGAACAGGACTTTATCGGTGTGGAAGTGCACCGCCCGGGTGTCGGCGCGCTGCTCAACGGCGTGCTGACCCATGGCCTGAAGAACCTGCGGGTGTATGACTGCGATGCCATCGAAGTGCTGAACCGTTGCGTGGCGGACAACAGCCTCGACCGCCTGATGCTGTTCTTCCCCGACCCTTGGCACAAGGCGCGCCACCACAAGCGCCGCATCGTCCAGCTGGAGTTCGCCGAGCTGGTACGGCGCAAGCTCAAGCCCGGTGGCGTGTTCCACATGGCCACCGACTGGGAACCGTATGCCGAGTACATGCTGGAAGTGATGAGCGCCGCCCCGGGCTATCGCAACCGTGCCGAAGACGGTACCTACGTGCCACGCCCGGAAGAGCGCCCGATCACCAAATTCGAACGCCGCGGCGAGCGGCTGGGGCATGGGGTGTGGGATTTGAAGTTCGAGAAGGTGGATTGATGGGCTGGGTCAGCCGTTCGAGGTGCTGAGGCCTGTAGGAATGCAGACAAAAAAACCGCTCTGAGAAGAGCGGTTTTTTTATGGGAGCGACAGGACTGAGTATCCTTCGCTCGGGGGCTTCACTGAAAGCATCCACACCGTAAAAACATGATAGGTAGCTGAGGAAAGCAGGTCAACGCTCAGAAATATCCAGCATCACGTGTGTCGGAGTTTCTAACAGTTTTGGAGGGATCTTCCACGTATCATCGCGCTGCTCCTGTGTGGATCAATTTGGTGATGGGCCGGTTAAGAGAAGAATTCTGCTTTCTGGCCCCTTCGACGCGGCCTGAGAACCGTGCCGGTGACAGATCTCGAAGGGCCGTTAACCCGGCCACTTCACTGAATGCGTCCACACCGTTTTCGAAGGCATCGAAGTACCGGTTAGATGCTGGAAGACTGGCCCGCCAACACGGAGGCCAAGGCATATGAAGCGTTTGCTTGATGCGCTGAGCCGCGTCTGGAAGCTCGTCCGGATCTTGATTGTGCTCAAGACCGTTCGGGACTTCATGCGTGACCACTTCGATGATGCCCGTTAAGGGCTAATCAGGTGGTAGGGCTGCCCTGGTTTGCCTGGGCAGCTTTTAGAACCTACACGGTCAATACGGTTAATGTGGGAGCGGCCTTGCGTCGCGAAAGGGTCGCGTAGCGGTCCCGGCGGTTGCTGCATCAACGCTGATATCTTGGGCCCGCTTTGCGGCCCATCGCGACACAAGGCCGCTCCTACAAATATCCAGCAAGCCTGTGGCTCAACCGCGGCGGTCCGCCACCACGCCAATCAGCACCACCACCACCAGCAGCACCGGCGCCAGTGCGTAGTTGTTGAACTGGCTCAGCCCCTTCACCACCCACGGCGTCGCGTAGATCAGCGCTGCACCGCTGCCGACCATCACCATCACCGCCATGAACGGCACGCGCAGGGCGCCCGCCAGGCTGCCCAGGCGTTGCTCGGCCCAAGCTTTGACATCGGTGCCGAACAGCACCAGCAGGCAGCCTACCAAGGCCAGTGAAATCTCCGACAGGTTGCTGCGGCTCCAGCGGGAAACCGTCGCGAGCAGATCAAGTACCAGATCCATGGGTCATCCTTAGGTCAAGAAATACTGCAGCAGGTCATTGAGGAACAACTGGCCCCTTGGTGTGGCCACCAGTCGATCCGGTTCGACCTGCAAAAGGCCCTTTTGTTCGGCGGCGCGGCGTGCTTCGCGTAGCTGCGCCAGGGGCAGGCCGGTGCGCTGGGTAAACAGCTCGGCTTCCACGCCATCAGTCAGGCGCAGGGCGTTCATCAGGAATTCGAACGGCAGCTCGTCCACCGGCAGCAGCTTTTCGCCAGCTTTGTACGGTTTGGCCAGGTTCAGGTAGTCCTTGGGCAGGCGCGTCTTCCAGGTGCGCAGGATGCGCCCGTCGGCGAAGGTCAGCTTGCCGTGGGCACCGGCGCCAATACCGATGAAGTCGCCAAATCGCCAGTAATTCAGGTTGTGCTGCGCGGCACGGCCCGCCTGGGCGTAGGCGGAAACCTCGTACTGGCGAAAGCCGTGCTCGGCCATCAACGCCTGGCCGGCTTCCTGGATGTCCCAGAGGATGTCGTCCTCGGGCAGCTCTGGCGGCTGGCTCCAGAATACCGTGTTCGGTTCCACGGTCAGCTGGTACCAGGACAGGTGCGTTGGCCCCAGGTCGATGGCCTGGCGCAGGTCGCCCAGTGCATCGTCCAGCGACTGGTCGGGCAGGCCGTGCATCAGGTCCATGTTGAAGTTGTCGAAGCCAGCCGCTCGCGCCATGGCGGCAGCACGCACCGCTTCATCGCCATTGTGGATGCGCCCCAGCGCCTGCAGCTTGGCCGGCTGGAAGCTCTGCACGCCAATGGACAGGCGGTTGATGCCGGTCTGCCGGTAGGCCTTGAACTTGTCCTGCTCGAAGGTGCCCGGGTTGGCTTCCAGGGTGATTTCGATGTCTGGCGCGAACGGGATGCGCTGCTCCACACCGCGCAGCAAGCGGCCCAGGGCGTCGGCGCTGAACAGGCTTGGCGTGCCACCACCGAAGAAGATCGAGCTGATCGGCCGGCCTTGCACGGCGGCCATTTCCTGGTCGAGGTCGGTCAGCAGCGCGGCGACGTAGGCGTCTTCCGGCAGCTCAGGGCCTGCGGCGTGGGAGTTGAAGTCGCAGTAAGGGCATTTGCGCACGCACCACGGGATGTGGATGTACAGCGCCAGCGGCGGCAGGCTGGTAAAGGCCGCCGCGCCGGGGGTAGACAGCGTTGCGATCATGCCAGACCCAGACGTTGGCGCAACAGGGCCATGGCGCGGGCGCGGTGGCTGAGCTGGTTCTTGTCCACTGGCGCCAGGTCGGCGCTGGAGCAGTTACGCTCCGGTACCCAGAACAGCGGATCGTAGCCAAAGCCGTGCTCACCGCTGGCCTCGAACAGGATGCGCCCGTGCCACAGGCCTTCGCAGAGGATCGGCAGCGGGTCGTCGGCATGGCGCACCAGTGCCAGCACGCAGACGAACTGCGCGCCACGTTCGGCTTCAGGCACACCTTTCAGGGCTGAGAGCAGCTTGGCGTTGTTTGCCGCGTCACCTTTGCCTTCGGCATAGCGCGCCGAATAGATGCCCGGCGCGCCGCCGAGGAAGTCCACCGCCAGGCCGGAATCGTCGGCCAGGGCCGGCAGGCCGGAAATACGGGCGGCGTTGCGCGCCTTTAGGATGGCGTTCTCGACGAACGACAGGCCGGTTTCTTCCGGCTCGACTTGGCTGAATTCGCCGACCGAGCGCAGTTGCACCGACTGGCCTAGCATGGCCTGGAGTTCCTTGAGTTTGCCGGCGTTATGGCTGGCCAATACGAGTTGCTGGAAATTCATAAGTCGCCTGGGAACACTTCCTGGTTGAAGCTGAGGGAGTTGCTGACACCGCCGGTTTCGATATTCAGGTCGAAGGTGACGGTTTCTGCCTGGTCGATCTTGAACTGGGCGATGTAGTACACCGCGCCCTGTTCGGTAATCTGCTTGAACGACAGCGGGCTGCTGCGCCCGGTCAAGTCCTTGACCGTGCCGCTGACCAGCGCCGTGGTGGGTTTGTTGGCCTTGAACACGGCAATGTTCAGCACGCCCTGGTTCTTGCTGCGCACCAGGCCAGTGGCCGCAGCCACCTCGGGGGTCAGCATGCTCGAGGTGAAGGCGCTGTAGTGCACCGTCACGTCGCCAAACACTTCCTTGCGCTCGGGGCGGGCGGCATCGGCAGCCAATACCGGCAGGGCCAGGCACAGGCTGATCAGGAACAGGGCTAGGCGACGCATGGGGCGATTCCTCCGCTGGGCGTCAGACTGCGAGCTGGTGCTCTTGCAGGCCCGGGCTGCTGACGCGATAGATGCCGATCTCACCCAGAAGATTAGGCCAAAGCCGGCCGCCCCACCCGTTGCGGTGCATGTTGTCGACGGCCAGGCGGTCGAGCACCTTGGCCCGGCGCTCGTGCACCAGTTCTTCGAAGTCGGCGAAGGTGCAGAAGTGGATGTTCGGCGTGTTGTACCAGGTATACGGCATGAAGTCCGATACCGGCATGCGACCTTTGGTCGCCAGGTACCAGCGGCAGCGCCAGTGGCCGAAGTTGGGGAAGGTGATGATGCACTGGCGGCCCACGCGCAGCATCTCGTCGAGGATGCGATCAGGGTACTCCACGGCCTGCAGGGCCTGGGTCATGATCACTACATCGAAACTGTTGCTGGCGAAGTTGCCCAGGCCTTTGTCCAGGTCCTGTTCGATGACGTTGACACCCTTGGCCACGCAGGCGGCGATGTTGTCGGCGTCGATCTCCAGGCCATAGCCGGTGACCTGCTTGCGGTCACGCAGCGAGGCCAGCAGTTCGCCGCTGCCGCAGCCCAGGTCGAGTACCCGGCTGCCGGCGGGGATCCAGTCGTGGATGATTTCCAGATCGGCTCTCATGCTGTCCTCAGATGGCAATGCGGTTCATGTAGTTCGAGAAACCCTGCATGTAGCGAGGCGTGGGGATCAGGAAGGCATCGTGGCCGTAAGGCGAGTCGATCTCCAGGTAGCAGACGTTCTTGCGTGCAGCCATCAGGGCATCGACGATCTCGCGCGAACGGGCCGGGGAGAAGCGCCAGTCGGTGGTGAATGACATGATGCAGTAATCCGCCTTGACGTGGGCCAGTGTGGCCGCCAGGTCGCCGCCCTGGGCTGCAGCCGGGTCGAAGTAGTCCAGCGCCTTGGTCATCAGCAGGTAGGTATTGGCGTCGAAACGGCCGGAAAACTCCTCGCCCTGGTAGCGCAGGTAGCTTTCAACCTGGAATTCGACGCTGTGGAAGTCGTAGTTGAGCTTGTCGCTCTTAAGCTCACGGCCGAATTTTTCACCCATCGAGTCGTCGGACAGGTAGGTGATGTGGCCGACCATGCGCGCCAGCATCAGGCCGCGCTTGGGGATCACGCCCTGGTCCTGGAACGAACCACCGTGGAATTCCGGGTCGGTGAGGATGGCCTGGCGCGCCACTTCGTTGAAGGCGATGTTCTGCGCCGACAGCTTGGGTGCCGAGGCGATGTCGACGCAGTGGCGCACGCGGTCGGGGTAGGTCATGGTCCACTGCAGCGCCTGCATGCCACCCAGGCTGCCGCCGACGATGGCCGCCCACTGCTGGATGCCCAGGCGGTCGGCCAGGCGTGCCTGGCTGTGCACCCAGTCTTCCACGGTCAATACCGGGAACTCTGCGCCATAGGGTTTGCCGGTGGCAGGGTTGATGCTGCTGGGGCCGGTGCTGCCGTTGCAGCCGCCGAGGTTGTTCAGGCTGACCACGAAGAAACGATTGGTATCGATCGGCTTGCCGGGGCCGATGCAGCTGTCCCACCAGCCCGGCTTGCGGTCGGTGGCGGCATGGAAGCCAGCAGCATGGTGGTGGCCGGACAGGGCATGGCAGATCAGCACGGCGTTGCTCGCGCTGGCATTCAGGGTGCCATAGGTTTCGTAGACCAGCTCGTAGCTGGCCAGCGAACGGCCACAGGCCAAGGCCAGCGGTTCATCGAACCGGGCGGTTTGCGGTACTACCAGACCGACGGAATCTTCGGGAAAGACAGTGGACATCGACCCTGCTCACGCTTGACGGAGGCGTAAGTCTAAAGAGCGCTACCCCCAGCGGCAAGCAAAGGCTTGCGGCTGGGGAGCAAGCAGGGGCTGACGAGGCTCAGATCATCCGCCACAGCTCTTGTGGCATGCCGGCATAGGCGGCCAGGGGCGGCATGACGAACGACTGGATCACCTGGATCGCCAGGAAGGCGAAGATCGGTGAAATGTCCATGCCGCCCAGGTTGGGCACGATGCGGCGGAACGGTGCCAGCACCGGCTCGCTGATCTGATAGGCCAGCTCGGCGGCAGGGTTGTGGCTGTTGGGCGCAACCCAGGAGACGATCACCATGACGATCATCGCCACCCAGAAGATCTTCAGGAACAGCGAAGTGATACCGATGATGGCCCACATCAACAGGTGCAGGACGTCGCCGAAGGTGCCATAGGTGACCATCAGCACGAAGCCCATCAGCAGCGCCTGGATCAGTACCGCCAGCAGCAGCGACGAGGTGTCCAGGCCGCCAATGCTGGGGATGATGCGGCGGATCGGCTTGAGCAGCGGCTGGGTGGCGCGCACCGCGAACTGGCACAGCGGGTTGTAGAAGTTGGCCTTGACCAGTTGCAGCACGAAGCGCAACAGGACGATCACCAGGTACAGGCTGACCAAGGTTTGCACCACGAAGATCGCGGCGCCGGACAATGCATTCATCTAGAGCTCCTTATTTGCCCAGTTGTTCGGCCAGCTCGGCGGAACGTGTGGCTGCAGCCTGCAGCGCCTGCTCGACGATGGCTTCGAAGCCGCCGGCCTGGAACGACTTGATTGCCGCTTCGGTAGTACCGGCGGGCGAGGTGACCCGGCGGCGCAGTTCGGCGGCATCGACATCGCTGGCAACGGCCATGCGTGCAGCGCCCAGGGCGGTCTGCAAGGTCAGCTGGGAGGCGGTTTCGCGTGGCAGGCCGAGTTTTTCGCCGGCTGCGGTCATCGCTTCGATCAGCAGGAAGAAGTACGCCGGGCCGCTGCCGGACACGGCAGTCACCGCGTCCAGTTGCTGCTCCTGCTCCAGCCACAGGGCGGTGCCCACGGCCGACAGCAGTTGTTCGGCTTGCTGGCGCTGTTCGCCGGTTACCTCGGCGGTGGCGTACAGGCCGCTTACGCCTTGGCGCAGCAGCGCCGGGGTGTTGGGCATGCAGCGCACCACCTGGCGGACGCCTACCCAGCTTTGCAGGCTGGCGCAGGTGATACCGGCGGCGATCGAAACGATCAGCTGGCCATCGCGCAGGTTGGGTTGTAGGGCCTGGCACACCGCTTTCATGACCTGCGGCTTGACCGCCAGCACGATCACATCGGCACCGTCGATGGCCTGGGCGTTGTCCTCGAAGGTTTCGATGCCGTGCTCGGCCTGGATGCGGCTGCGGCTCTCGGCGCCCGGGTCGCTGGCGCGGATCTGCGAGGCGTCCAGGCCCTGGGCACGCAGACCACCGATCAGGCTGGCGGCCATGTTGCCGGCGCCGATGAAGGCAATACGAGTGTTGCTCATGTCAGGTCCTTGTGGAAAAGAGTGAGTAAAGCATGCGATCAGTGATGGCCGCCGTTGTGTGAGCCGCGAGCGCCGAACAGGGCGGTGCCGATACGCACCCACGTCGCACCCTGTGCAATCGCCGCTTCCAGGTCGTGGCTCATGCCCATGGACAGCGTGTCCAGACCAAGGCCCAGGCCTTCCTGCAAGGTACGCAAGCTGGCGAAAGCGGCCTCTTGGGCGGCGCGGTCATCGGTGGGTTCGGGGATGGCCATCAGCCCGCGCAGGCGCAGGTTGGGCAGGGCGGCTACCGCCTGTGCCAAGGCCGGCAGGTCGGCGGGCGCGCAGCCGGACTTGCTGTCTTCGCCACTGACGTTCACCTGCAGGCAGATATTCAGCGGCGCCAACCCGGCAGGGCGCTGCTCGGACAGGCGTTGGGCGATTTTCAGGCGGTCCACGGAATGTACCCATTCAAAATGCTCGGCGATGGCTTTGGTCTTGTTCGATTGAATGGGGCCGATGAAGTGCCAGATCAAGGGCAAGTCGCCGAGTTCCTGCTGCTTTGTCAGCGCTTCCTGTAGGTAGTTTTCCCCGAAATCGCGCACACCCGCGGTGTGGACCTCGCGGATGGCAGCGGCGGGCTTGGTCTTGCTCACGGCCAGCAGCTGGACGCTGGCCGGCTCGCGCCCGGCTGCTTGGGCAGCACTGGCGATACGGGCGGAAATCGCGGAAAGGTTGTCTGCTAGGGTGGACATGGACGGATGCCGGCAGCTGTAGGGTTTGCGGCATTCTACCTACTTGAAGGCCTTTGGGGAGTCTGATGGATGTGACCGACCTGTTGGCCCGGGCCGTGGAGGCGGGTGCTTCGGACCTGCATCTGGCGGCGGGCCAGATACCGATGTTGCGCCTGGATGGCGCGTTGCAGCGCATGAATTTGCCGGCCTTTGGGGCCGATACCTTGAGCGAGGCCATGGTTGGCGTGCTGGATGACCAGCAGCGCAGGCAGTGGGCACAGGGTGATGAGCTGGACCTGGCCCTGGAGTTGCCAGCGCTTGGGCGCTTTCGCTTGAACCTGTTCCGCCAGCTGAACGGCCCTGCCGTCACGTTTCGCCTGATCCCGGGGCGCATCGCCACACTGGATGAGCTCGATCTGGTGGATGTGTTTCAAGCTGTTGCGCAGTGTCGTGAAGGCCTGATTCTGGTGGGCGGGCCGACCGGCAGCGGCAAGTCCAGCACACTGGCGACACTGCTCGACCAGCTCAACCGCGAGCAGGCGCTGCACATCATTACCCTGGAAGACCCTGTAGAAATTATCCACAGCAGCCAGCGCAGCCTGGTCAACCAGCGTGAGGTTGGCCGCCATAGCGCCGGTTTTGCCCAGGGGCTGCGCAGCGCGCTGCGGCAGGACCCGGATGTGATCATGATTGGTGAGTTGCGTGACCTTGAGACCATTCGCCTGGCGTTGCGCGCGGCGGAGACTGGGCACTTGGTGCTGGCGACTGTGCATACACGTTCGGCGGCGGGCAGCATAGACAGGTTGGTGGAGGGGTTTGCTGCCGAGGAAAAATTGCTGGTGCGGGCGATGCTGGCCGAGTCGTTGCGGTTGGTAGTGGCGCAGGTGTTGGTCAGGCGTGTGGGCGGTGGTCGGGTGGCGGCGCGGGAGGTGCTGGTGGCGACGCCTGCGGTGCGCAACCTGGTGCGGGAGGGGCGGATGGCGCAGTTGTGTTCGGTGATGCAGGCGGGGGCTGGGAAAGGGATGCGAACGATGGAGGGGGCTTTGCGGGGGTTGAAAGAGAAGGGGCTGATCAGCGATTGGTAGTGTTTGTACGGCCCTATCGCCGGCAAGCCAGCTCCCACAGGATCACCACAGTTGTGAAAGATTGTAGTGATCCTGTGGGAGCTGGTTTGCCGGCGATAGGGCCATTGCAGGCAGAGAAGTACTCAGCGCTTGGCCAGGCTCAGCTGCTGCGCTTTCGGCAGCACCCGCTTGGCCACCACGTAATGCTTCTGCCAGTAAGGCTTGCTCAGGTTGTCGATGCTCACCCGCTTGCCGCGCCGGGGGGCGTGGATGAAACGGTCGTTGCCCAGGTAGATGGCAACGTGGTTCACCCGGCGGCTCTTGATGTTGAAGAAGATCAGGTCGCCTGGCTTCAGGTCACCTTTGGCCACCTTCACGCCGTGGCCCTGGGCCATGGCGTTGGAGGTGCGCGGCAGGTCGACGTCGGCGACGTCGTTGAAGGCATACTTGACAAGGCCGCTGCAATCAAAGCCCTTCTTCGGGCTGCTGCCGCCCCATACGTACGGGGTGCCGAGCACATTCACGGCGCGGCTGAGCACGTCGCTGCTCTGCTTCGGCGACATGGCGGCTACCTGCACGGCGCGCACATTGGCAGCGTTGCCGGGGCGAGCGCGCAGGGTGGTCTGCTTGACCGGCGCATGTTTCACCGAGGCATTGCTGGTGTAGCCGGTGAAGCCATTGGGAAGACGTTGCTCACGATTGGTGGCGTGGGCGGCCAAGGGCAATAATAGACAGAGGGTCAGCCATGTCTTGAATAAAGGCGGCATAGTTGAAGCTCTTATGAATAGTTATGTGTTAGGCGCGCAACTTTATAACAGCTTTTTGATCAATTTCTGATCCGTTGGTCGATTGGTGGCCTGCCATACGTCGGCCTGCGACCAGAAAGTCACATTTTTTCTTAGAAAATTTTCCGAATAACCGACGAGGGTCACGCATGAACAGTTATCAGCAGGGGGCGCCCTACCACGACACGCACAGCAAGACCATTGGCTACCTGCTGTGGATTTTCGGCTTCACCGGGTCGCACCGCTTCTATTACGGCAAGCCGGTGACCGGGACAATCTGGTTCTTCACCTTCGGCCTGTTGGGCATCGGTTGGTTGATCGACCTGTTCCTGATCCCGTCCATGGACCGTGAAGCCGACCTGAGGTTTCAGGCCGGGCGCATCGACTACAACATCGCCTGGATCCTGCTGACCTTCCTCGGGGTGTTTGGGCTGCATCGCCTGTATCAAGGCAAGTGGGTGACCGCGATCATCTACTTCTTTACCGGCGGGCTGTTCCTGGTGGGGGTGCTGTATGACTTCTGGACGCTGAACAGCCAGGTGTCCGAGCGCAATGCGGGGCGGGGTTGAGATTGCTGGGGCTGCTTTGCAGCCCATTCGCGGCTAAAGGCCGCTCCTACATCGACCGCGTTCCTGCAGCCAGGTTTACGCGGTCCCTGTAGGAGCGGTCTTGCCGGGGCGCCGGACCGGTCGGATAGGGGCGCAAAGCGCCCCCATCCAAGTGTTACTGGCGAGTCTGCCGCTGTTGCAACAGCAGGTTGCCGAAACCGGCCCCTGCCAGCTGCTTCTGCGCCCCGGTCAGCTGTTCACGGTTGCTGAACGGGCCGACCAGCACGCGGTACCAGGTTTCTTCCTTGACCGTGCCCGATTCCACCTTCACCGACTGCCCCAGCAGGATGATCTGCGCACGTACCTTGTCGGCATCAGCCTGCTTGCGGAACGAGCCGGCCTGCAGGAAGTACTGGGTGGTCGCTGCCGGCTTGATCACCGGTGGCGCCGGTGGCGGGGTCTGCCCCAGCAGTGCCGCCTGGGCGCGCGCGGTGTCAATCTTCGCTGCTTCGGCCGGAGTCACCGGGGTGACCGGCTGGGCTGGCACGGGTGGCGTCTTCTCGGGTACCGCCTCTGGTGGCACGATCACCTCGGATTCCGGCAACAGGGTGTAGAAGTCGTACTTCGGCTTCACCGGCTGTTGCGGGGTGGCTTGCGTGGTCTGCGCGGGCTTGCCGGCTTCGGCCATTTTTTCCGATTTCTGCTGCTCGGGCTTGGCGCGCTTGATGTCATCGCCACCGGGCTCGAGCTTCATCAGGAATACGATGAACGCGCCAACGGTCAAGCCGACCGCCAGCCATACCCAGCCGGGAATCGGCTGTTTGGCCGGCGCCGTCTGGCGGCTGGCGCCGCGTTTTGGTGCGGGTTTTTTCTTGGCAGCCAACTTACATGCGCTCCAGGGTTTCCAGGCCGAGCAGTTCCAGACCTTGTTTGAGGGTGCGGCCGGTCAGGGCGGCCAGGCGCAGACGGCTCTGCTGCTGTTCCGGGGTTTCAGCGGCAAGGATAGGGCAGTTCTCGTAGAAGCTGGAGAACAGCCCGGCCAGGTCGTACAGGTAGCTGCACAGCACGTGCGGCGTCCCTTTTTCGGCGACGTTGTTGAGGATTTCGCCAAACTGCGCCAGGCGTGCGGCCAGGTCCTGCTCGTGGGCGGCCTGCAGCACGATCTTGCCGTCGACTTCGTCAAAGCCCTTGCCCAGCTTGCGGAACACACCGGCCACGCGGGTGTAGGCGTACAGCAGGTAAGGCGCGGTGTTGCCTTCGAAGTTGAGCATCAGTTCGAAGTTGAAGCTGTAGTCGCTGGTGCGGTGCTTGGACAGGTCGGCATATTTCACCGCGCCGATGCCTACCACTTCGCCGATGTGGCGCAGGTCTGCGTCGGCCAGGCTCGGGTTCTTTTCCTTGACCAGGGCGTAGGCACGATCCTTGGCTTCGGTGAGCAGGTCGATCAGTTTCACGGTGCCGCCGTCACGGGTTTTGAACGGGCGGCCGTCAGCGCCGTTCATGGTGCCGAAGCCCATGTGCTCCATCTGCATCGGGTGGCCGACGAAGCCGGCGCGGCGTGCCACTTCAAACACCTGGTTGAAGTGCAGGGCCTGACGCTGGTCGACGAAGTACAGGGCGCGGTCAGCCTTGAGCACGTTGCTGCGGTAACGCACGGCAGCCAGGTCGGTGGTGGCATACAGGTAGCCGCCGTCGGCCTTCTGCACGATCACCGGCAATGGGTCGCCGTCGCTGTTCTTGAATTCTTCGAGGAACACGCACTGGGCACCTTGGTCTTCGACCAGCAGGCCCTTGGCCTTCAGGTCGGCGACCACGTTGGCCAGGTCGTCGTTGTAGGCGCTTTCGCCCATCACGTCGGCCATGGTCAGCTTGACGTTGAGCAGCTCGTAGGTCTTCTGGCAGTGCGACAGCGAGATGTCCTTGAAGCGCGTCCACAGGGCCAGGCAGTCCGGGTCACCGGCCTGCAGCTTGACCACCAGGCCGCGGGCGCGGGTGGCGAATTCTTCGGACTCGTCGAAACGCTTCTTGGCGGCGCGGTAGAAGTTTTCCAGGTCCGACAGCTCGTCGCTGGTGATCGGGTTTTCCTGCAGGTAGGCCATCAACATGCCGAACTGGGTGCCCCAGTCGCCCACGTGGTTCTGGCGGATCACGTTGTCGCCGAGGAACTCCAGCACCCGCGCCACACTGTCACCGATGATGGTCGAACGTAGGTGGCCGACGTGCATCTCTTTGGCCAGGTTGGGTGCCGACATGTCGATCACCACCTTTTGCGCCGGGCCGGCCTTGCGTGCACCCAGGTGGGCGTCAGCCAGGGCGGCATCCAGGCGGTTGGCCAGGGCGTCGGTGTTCTGGAAGAAGTTGAGGAAGCCCGGGCCGGCGATCTCGACCTTGCTGATGTCGGCGCTGGCCGGCAGCGCGTTGATCAGTTTTTCGGCCAGGTCGCGCGGCTTCATGCCGGCCGGCTTGGCCAGCATCATGGCGATGTTGCTGGCGAAGTCGCCGTGGGTCTTGTCCCGGGCGTTTTCCACCTGGATCGCCGGCGACAGCCCTTCAGGCAGCACACCGTCGGTGACGAGTTGGGTGAGGGCTTGCTGGATCAGCTGGCGAATGGTGTCTTTCATGGGGATCTCTTTTCGACCGCAAGCGCGGTGGAGCGCTTGGATGCGCAGGTGGAAAAACTGGGCATTATCCGTGGCTGGGAGCGGGTTGCCAACCTTTGGGGTTTGCCCGGCTTCAGAATGCTGGGGCCGCTCTGCGGCCCTTTCGCGACACAAGGCCGCTCCTACAGGTGGTGCGCGCGCTCTGTGTAGGAGCGGCCTTGCGTCGCGATGGGCTGCAAAGCAGCCCCCGAAATCAATACAGGTCTACCGGGTCGACATCCAGCGACCAGCGTACCTGGCGCCCGCTCGGCATTTGTTCCAACACTAGCAACCAGGCGCTGATCAGTCGATGCAAAGGCGCCCGGGTATTGGCCTGTATCAACAGTTGTGCGCGGAAGCGCCCGGCGCGGCGTTCCATGGGCGCCGGTACCGGGCCAAGCAGTTCGATCCCCGGCAACCGTTGCTCGGCCACCAGGCGCTCGGCGGCGGCGCAGGCTTGGTCAAGGAAGCCTTCGGCCTGCCCCGGCTTGTGCGCTTCGGCGCGCAGCAGGGCCAGGTGTGAGTAAGGTGGCAGCCCGGCAGCGCGGCGTTCGTCCAGGGCCTGTTCGGCAAAGGCGAAATAGCCCTGCTCGGTAAGCTGCACCAGCAGCGGGTGGTCGGCCAGGTGGGTCTGGATGATCACCTTGCCGGGCTCTTCGGCCCGCCCGGCGCGCCCGGCCACTTGCACGATCAGTTGCGCCATGCGCTCGCTGGCGCGGAAGTCGCCAGAGAACAGCCCGCCATCGGCATCAAGGATGGCCACCAGGGTGACCCGCGGGAAATGGTGGCCCTTGGCGAGCATCTGCGTGCCCACGAGGATGCTTGGCTGGCCCTTCTGGATCGTGCTGAACAGGTTGTGCATGGCGTCCTTGCGCGACGTGCTGTCGCGGTCCACGCGCAGGATCGGGTAATCGGGGAACAGCACCTTCAGGCGTTCTTCGGCGCGCTCGGTGCCGGCGCCGACCGGGCGCAGGTCGACGTGGTTGCATTGCGGGCACTGGTGCGGCAGGCGTTCGTCATAGCCGCAGTGGTGGCAGCGCAGCACGCCGGAGCGCTGGTGCACGGTCATGCGCGCATCGCAGCGCGGGCATTCCGACAACCAGCCGCAATCGTGGCACAGCAAGGTCGGGGCGAAGCCGCGGCGGTTGAGGAACACCAGCACCTGTTGGCCGGCTTCCAGGGTTTGGCGGATGGCCTGCTGCAGCGGGCCGCTGATGCCGCTGTCCAGCGGCAGGCTTTTTACATCCAGGCGCAACATGCGCGGCGGGCGCGCACCGCCGGCGCGCTGGTTCATGCGTAGCAGGCGGTAGCGGCCGGTGAGGGCATTGTGCAAGGTTTCCAGCGACGGCGTGGCGGAGCCGAGCAGGATCGGGATGTTCTCCTGGTGGGCGCGCACCAGCGCCAGGTCGCGGGCGTGGTAGCGCAGGCCTTCCTGCTGTTTATAAGAGCCGTCGTGCTCTTCGTCGATAATGATCAGGCCGGGGTTTTTCATGGGCGTGAACAGTGCCGAACGGGTGCCGATGATGATGTCGGCCTCGCCGTCCCGCGCCGCCAGCCAGGCGTCCAGGCGTTCGCGGTCGTTCACCGCCGAATGCAGCAGGGCAATGCGTGCGTTGAAGCGTTGCTCGAAGCGCGCCAGGGTTTGTGGGCCGAGGTTGATTTCCGGGATCAGCACCAGCGCCTGCTTGCCGGCCTCCAGGGTTTCGCGGATCAGCTGCAGGTAGACCTCGGTCTTGCCGCTGCCGGTGACACCGGCCAGCAGAAACGCGCCAAAGCCATCAAAGCCCTCACGCACGGCGTCGAAGGCGTCGCGTTGCTCTTCGTTGAGCGGCAGTTCCGGCTGTGCCAGCCAGTGTTCATGGCGCAGCGCTGGCAGGTGGCGGCGTACCTCGATCTGTACCAGCTCCTTGGCCAGCAGCAGGTCGAGGCTGTCCTTGTTCAGGTTGAGCTTGGCCAGCAGGCTGTGGGCCACACCGTGCGGGTGCTGGGCCAGGGTCTTGAGGGCGTCGCGCTGGCGCGGTGCGCGGGCAATGCGCGGGTCTTCCAGGCGGGCACCGGGGGCAATGTGCCAGAAACGCTCCTGGCGCATCTCTGCCGGTTCGCCCTGGCGCAGCAGGGTGGGCAAGGCCCAGCTCAAGGTGTCACCCAGGCTGTGCTGGTAGTACTGGGCGGTCCACAGGCACAGCTTGAACAGCGAGGCCGGAATGGGTGACACCGGGTCGAGCAGGGCGCTGGCGGGCTTCAGTTTGTCCGCAGGCACTTCGCTTTGGGCGCACACCTCTACCAGCACACCGATCATTTCGCGGCGGCCGAAAGGCACGCGAATGCGCATGCCCGGGGTCAAGGCCTGGCGCGCCATGCTCGCTGGCGCCTTGTAGTCGAACAGGCGGCGCAACGGAGAGGGCAGGGCAAGGCGCAGGATGACGTCGGACACGCGGAAAGTCTCGGAGGGCATTACAAGAACTGGCGAGCCTAGCAGACGACGGTCGGTGCAAGCGACATCTTGCGCTGACGGTGTGCTCTGGTATTATTCGCCGCCTAATTACGTGCGGTATTCAACAATTGGTGTTGGGTGGCGGCACGCAGCTCGAGGAAGTGACCATGAAAGAAGGTATCCACCCGAACTACGAAGTAGTTGCAGTCACCTGCAGCTGCGGCAACAAGTTCGAAACCCGTTCGACCCTGGGCAATGTCCTGTCGATCGACGTTTGCAACCTGTGCCACCCGTTCTACACCGGTAAGCAGAAAGTCCTGGACACCGGTGGTCGCGTACAGAAGTTCGCCGACCGCTTCGGTATGTTCGGTACCAAGAAGTAATCATGCGCATGGCGAACCCTTCGGGTTTCGCGTTGTTGCTGAAGAAGGCGCCCCTTGTGGGCGCCTTTTTTGTGGGCGCAATCTGGCATCACCCGGCACAGGCGTTCTGCCCTTTGCCGGACAAACCCCAGCAGGTCATGGTGCGACAGGTGGTCGATGGTGACACCTTGCGCCTGGTCGATGGCCGCAGTGTGCGGCTGATCGGTATCAACGCGCCGGAGATCGGCCGCAAGGGGCGCACCAGCGAGCCTTACGCCGACGCGGCCCGGCGGCGCTTGCAGGCCCTGGTCAAAGGTAATGACGGGCGTGTCGGGCTGGTGCCAGGGGTCGAGACCAAAGACAGGTACGGCCGCACACTGGCGCATATCTATAGCCGTAATGGCGACAATCTAGAAGCACAACTGCTCAGCGAAGGCCTGGGCTACCGCGTGGCCGTTGCCCCCAATGTGCGCCTCAGTGGCTGCCAGCAGTTGGCCGAGCAGGCTGCGCGCCAGGCCGGCGTCGGTCTGTGGCGGCGGTCGCCCGTAGTGCCTGCGGGCGATGTCAGGCAGTCGGGTTTCGCGGTTGTCAGTGGTCGCATCGAAAGCGTCAAGCGCAATCGTGGCGGGGTCTGGCTGAACCTGGGCGGTGCCATGGTGCTGCAGGTTCCCGCTCGTCTGCAGCGCAACTTCCCTGCTAGCTTCTTCGATAATCTCAAGGGGCGCGAGGTTGAAGCGCGTGGCTGGGTGCTGGACCGTTCCCGCAAGGGCGGGCTTAAGCCTGGGCAGCGACGCTGGGTGCTGCCATTGACCGATCCGAGCATGTTGCAGCGCATTTCAGGCTAAAAGATGTAGACAGTTCGCTATTGGATTGTACACACTGTTAGCCGTATGCCCCCGTGGGTTTTAGCGTAAAGTCGTAGGCTAAAGGCCTTGACACAAGTGACCGACCAGTCTTGTGACTCCCCGGCTCTTTGCGTATCCTCGGCGGTCCGTCAGAACAGTAAATAGCGGAATGCCCACCATGTCAGACCTGAAAACCGCCGCTCTCGAATACCACGCTCAACCTCGTCCGGGGAAACTGAGCGTCGAACTCTCCAAGCCCACTGCTACCGCCCGTGACCTCGCCCTGGCCTACAGCCCAGGTGTTGCCGAGCCGGTACGTGAAATTGGCCGTGATCCAGAGCTGGCATACAAATACACCGGCAAAGGCAACCTGGTTGCGGTGATTTCCGATGGCACCGCCATCCTCGGTCTGGGTGACCTCGGCCCACTGGCTTCCAAGCCGGTCATGGAAGGCAAGGGTGTTCTGTTCAAGCGTTTCGCCGGTATCGACGTGTTCGACATCGAAGTCGAGTCGGAAAGCCCGCAAGCGTTCATCGACACCGTTCGCCGCATCTCGATCACCTTCGGTGGCATCAACCTCGAAGACATCAAGGCGCCAGAGTGCTTTGAAATCGAGCGCACCCTGATCGAACAGTGCGACATCCCGGTATTCCATGATGACCAGCACGGTACCGCCATCGTGACCGCGGCCGGCATGATCAACGCCCTGGAAATCGCCGGCAAGAAGCTGGAAGACGCCAAGATCGTCTGCCTGGGTGCCGGTGCTGCCGCCATCTCCTGCATGAAGTTGCTGGTGAGCATGGGCGCCAAGGTCGAGAACATCTACATGATCGACCGCAGCGGCGTGATCCACGCTGGCCGTGACGACCTGAACCAGTACAAGGCGCAGTTCGCCCACGCGACCGACAAGCGCACCCTGGCTGACGCACTCGACGGTGCCGACGTGTTCGTTGGCCTGTCCGGCCCGAACCTGCTGAGCCCGGAAGGCCTGAAGTCGATGGCTGCCAACCCGATCGTGTTCGCCTGCTCGAACCCGGACCCGGAAATCGCCCCAGAGCTGGCTCACGCCACGCGCAGCGACGTGATCATGGCGACCGGTCGTTCCGACTACCCGAACCAGGTCAACAACGTACTGGGCTTCCCGTTCATCTTCCGTGGTGCCCTGGACGTTCGCGCCAAGCGCATCAACGAAGAAATGAAGATCGCCGCCGCTATCGCCCTGAAAGACCTGGCCAAGCTGCCAGTGCCGAAGGAAGTATGCGAAGCCTACGGCGTACAGGCGCTGGAGTTCGGCCGTGAGTACATCATTCCGAAACCACTGGACGCTCGTCTGATCACCGTTGTTTCCGACGCGGTGGCCAAGGCTGCGATCGAATCCGGCGTGGCTACCCTGCCGTATCCGAAGCACTACCCGCTGACCAGCGTGGATGACGTGTTCAACGGCTGATTGCTGTTGTAGCGGTCATGAAAAAGCCCCGGCTCGCAAGAGCCGGGGCTTTTTGTTTGCCGATGTCCCGGCTGACGCGGTCCCTTGTAGGAGCGGCCTTGTGTCGCGAAAGGGGTGCGAAGCGCCCCCAGGATTTATGCACCAAGCAGATATTGCTGGGGGCGCTTCGCGCCCCTTTCGCGACACAAGGCCGCTCCTACACGAACGGTGTTGGCCTGTCAGGTTTAGAACAAATCCATCGGCGTCGCTTCATCCGCCGGCAGCGGGCTGCCCGGTGCCGAGCCATTACCCAGCTCATCCACCGACGGCGGCGAGTCTTCGGCCTTGAACAGCTCGAAGTAGGCATTCGGTGTGCTTGGCGAGGCCGCGCGGCCGCTGACCGGGTCGACGCGCAGGCTGAGGATACCGTCCGGCTCTGCCGGGGCATGTGCAGGCTTGTCCTTGAGCGCCGCGCCCATGAAACTCATCCAGATCGGCAACGCCGCGGTGCCGCCGTATTCGCGGCGGCCGAGGGTTTCCGGCTGGTCGAAACCGACCCACACGGTGGTCACGTAATCGGCGTTGTAGCCGGAGAACCATGCGTCCTTGGATTCGTTGGTGGTACCGGTCTTGCCTGCCAGGTCGGTGCGGCCCAGGGCCAGCGCCCGGCGGCCGGTACCGCGCTTGATCACGTCCTGCAACATGCTGGTGAGGATGTAAGTGGTGCGCCCGTCGATGATCCGCTCGGCCACGGCCGGTGTTGGCGGCGCAGCAGTCACCTGGCCAAACGCCGAAGGTGCTTCGCCTGGCATGGCTGCGGTGCTGATCGGCTGCTCGGGTGCAGCCAGGCCGGCCTGGTCCTCGGCGCCTTGCGGCACGTGGGCAGGGTTGGCGGTGAATAACGTCTCACCGCTGCGGCTTTCAATGCGGTCAATCAGGTACGGGGTGATCTTGTAGCCACCGTTGGCAAAGGTGCTCCAGCCGGTGGCGATTTCCATCGGGGTCAGGGTGGCGGTGCCCAAAGCCAGCGACAGGTTGCGCGGCAGGTCCTGCTTGTTGAAGCCGAACTTGGCGATGTAGTCGATGGTGCGGTCCACACCCATGGCCTGCAGCAGGCGGATCGATACCAGGTTGCGCGACTTGTACAGCGCTTCACGCATGCGGATCGGGCCGAGGAAGGTGTTGGTGTCGTTCTTTGGTCGCCACACTTTATCTACCGACTCGTCAACGAACACGATCGGCGCATCGTTGACCAGGCTGGCAGCGGTGTAGCCGCTGTCCAGCGCGGCGCTGTAGATGAACGGCTTGAAGCTCGAACCTGGTTGGCGCTTGGCCTGCATCGCGCGGTTGTAGTTGCTCTGCTCGAACGAGAAACCGCCGACCAGGGCGCGGATGGCGCCGTTGTAAGGGTCCAGGGTGACCAGCGCACTTTGCGCACCGGGCACTTGGCTGAACTTGAACTTGCCATCTTCCAGGCGCTGCAGGCGCACCAGGTCGCCGACCTGGGCCACGTCGGCCGGCGATTGCGGCGCGCGGCCCATCGCGTTGCTGTTGATGAATGGGCGCGCCCATTTCATCGTGTCCCAGGCAACCTCGGATTGCTGGCCGTCTCGGGTCAGCACCTTCAGGCCGGTTTTTTCGACCTGGGTGACGATGGCCGGCTCCAGGCCGCCAAGGGTGCGCTGCTTGCCCAGCTCCTGCAGCCAGGCTGCCTGGGTGCGGCCCGGGAAGCGTGCTTCAGGGCCGCGGTAGCCGTGGCGCTCGTCATAATCGGAGAGGCCGTTGAGGATGGCCTTGTTGGCCATTTCCTGCATGTCGCTGGGCACTGTGGTGGTGACGCGGAAGCCTTCGGTGTAGGCGTCGCTGCCGTAACGGCCGACCATTTCCGCACGGGCCATCTCGGCGATGTACGGCGCATTCACCTCAGGTGTCGGCACGTGGTAGCTGGCATTGAGCGGCTCGGCCAGGGCCGCTTCATAGCTGGCCTGGTCGATCTTGCCCAGCTTGTACATGCGGCCCAGGATCCAGTCGCGGCGCTCCTTGGCGCGCACCGGGTTGGCCAGCGGGTTGAAGCGTGACGGTGCCTTGGGCAGGCCGGCGATCATCGCCATCTGCGCCAGGCTGACGTCACGGATCGACTTGCCGTAGTACACCTGGGCAGCAGCGTCGATGCCGTATGCGCGGTTACCGAGGTAGATCTTGTTCACGTAAAGCTCAAGGATCTCGTCCTTGGTCAGCTCACGCTCGATCTGCAGGGCCAGCAGGATTTCGTTGGTCTTGCGCGAGAAGCTGCGTTCGCTGGTGAGGAAGAAGTTTTTCGCCACCTGCATGGTGATGGTGCTGCCGCCGGTCTGGATATGCCCGGTTTTCACCAGCTGGGTTGCCGCGCGCATCAGGCTGCTGGGGTCGACACCGTAGTGGTTGAGGAAATTGTCGTCCTCGGCTGACAGCAGTGCCTGAATGAACTGTGGGGGAATTTCCGCGAAGCGGATCGGTGAGCGGCGCATTTCGCCGAACTCGGCAATCAGCTTGCCATCGCTGCTGTACACCCTCAGGGGGATCTGCAACTGGATGCTTCTGAGCGAATCGACCGAGGGCAGGCTGGGGCTAAGATACAGAAACGCACCGCTCACACCGAGTACGAGCGCGCAGATGACTGCGACGGAAGACCACCAGAAGAACTTCAGCAGACGTATCAAGGCTTTTCGGTGTCCAGGTTGAGAGTGGATTGCACGCAGGTCCGGCGGACCAAAAAACGCTGGGCATTATACGCATTTTTTCGCCTCTCCGGGTTACCGGCCAGGCTACCCGTCGCCTTGGCGGGCGGCCCCGGCCCAGTGTGGCCGCGGGGTTGCAACACACAGCAAGGAAGTCGCGATGCTTGGACGCTTTGGCATGGATGCCGGTTCACTCGTAGGGGTGGAAATCGCCCCTGATGCCATTCGCTTGGTGCAACTGCAACAGCGCAGGCGACGCTGGCGGGTGATGGGCTCGGCGCACGAACCGCTGCCCCAGGAGGTGGGGAATGACTGGGCGGCAGAGCCTGGCCTGGTAGCGGCGGCGTTGCGGCGCGCCCATCGGCAGAGTGGCCTCAGGCAGCGCCGGGTAGCGTTGGCGCTGCCAGCCAGCCAGGTCATCTACAAGCTGTGCCATATGCCGGTGGAGCGTGGCGTGGAACAGTTGGAGGCGCAGCTGCTGGCCGATGCCGAACGGCTGTTTCCGTTTCCGCTTGAGGACCTGGCCCTGGATTTTCAGGTCGTTGGGCCTTCACGCCTACAGCCAGGCTGCAGCGAGGTGCTGGTTGCGGCTTGTCGGCAAAGCGCTTTGGCGGCACTTGAGGCGGTGGTCGAGGGGGCAGGGCTGCAACTCGAAGCCGTTGAGATCGACAACATTGCTTTGTGCCGCATGTTGCCAGCGGGCGACTTGGAGGGGGCGGCACTGCTGCGCATCGAAGCGCACAGGGTGACACTTCACTGCTGGCAGCCGGGTGGGGTGTTCCAGCGGCGCGAACTGCAAACGGCAGACTCGGAAATGGCTGCGCAATTGCCGGAGCGGCTGCAGGCACTCCTTGCTGCAGAGCGGTTGCCTGGGCAGCTGTGGGTTGCCGGCAGCTCAGCGATTGACCCTGGCTGGTTGCAGGGGCTTGGCGGCCGGCTGAATGTGCCGTGCCGGCACCTGCCTGGTCTGGCGGGCCTCGAGCATGTCGATGGCACCCTGCTCCTGGCTTGCGCCTTGGCCCAGGGAGGATTGTGCCGATGATCCGGTTGAACCTTCTGCCTTGGCGCGAACGCCAGCGTCAGGCGGCGCTGCGGCGTTTTCGTGGCCAGCTGGTTGCTGGCGCTTTACTGGCCTTGTGCGCCGTTACGCTGGTGGACCAGTTGGCCCGTCAACGTGCACAGCAACAGGCACTGGCCAATGCGCAGCACCAGGCAGCCCTTGAGCTGCTGGGCGAGCGGCTGCAGCCACTGGCTGATGTACGAGAACAGCACGAAGCGCTGCTTGCCGGTGCCGCCGTTCTGGAGGCCTTGCGCGCCGATCAGGATGTGTTGGCCGGTGTGTTCGCTGACCTTGAAGGTGCGTTGCCTGAGGGGGTGCAACTGGTTGACTTGAGCCTTGAGAACGGTCGTTTGCAGATGACCGGGCTGGCTGCGTCCGGGGCGGTGGTGGCGCAGTTCATGCGAGACCTGGGCCGCTCGAACGTATTGCTCGACCTGGAACTCAAGCACATCAAGAGCCTGCCGGGCGGTGACGAGTTCCTGCTGGCTGCGCGCGTTTCGGCGATCTGGTCGTGAATGCGGCACAGCTTTTCGCCTGGTTGGTCGCAGTCGAGCGCTCCGACCGATTTCGGCGGTTGGCGCCCGTGTTGGTCGCGGTTGTGCTGTTCAGCGCGGGTTGCGCGGTGCGCCTGCCGGCATTCTGGCAGCAACAGGCCGGGGAGGACGCCAGGCATGCCGAGTTGCACCAGTTGCAAGCGAGCCGTGCTTTGCAGTTGGCCGAGCTGCAGAGCCTGCGGGCTTCTGTGGCAGGTGCCGAGCAGCGGTTGCAGGCGGCGCGCTGGCAGCTGGCTGCCGGGGAGGGCATGAGCGACCTGCTTGAGCGATTGACGGTTTCGGGGCATGCACAGGGTTTGCTTGTCGAGCGTCTCGTGGTCCAGGAGGGCGAGCAACAGGACGGCTTCCATAAAGTGCCGCTTGAGCTGCAGGTGGTGGGGCCATACCCGGCCTTGCGGCTATGGCTGGACGAATGGCTGGGCCAGGCGCGGGTGTTGCACAGCGGCGACATGCGCCTGGCACCAGCTGATCGCCAGCCTGGGCTATTGCGCCTGCAATTGCGGGTCGATGCCTACCACGCGCCTGCACCCATGCCCTCGACAGCAGTAATGGCACATATACCGGCAAGGGCTGCCTTGGCCAGGCCAGCAGTAGACCCGTTTGCGCCCCCGGCCACTCGGTTGGAGGGTGGCGGGCTGGCCGGCGTGCCGCTGGCACAGCTGGAAATGGTGGGCAGCCTGGCGCACGGTGCTGCCCGTGAAGCCTTGCTGATGGCATCCGGAAGGCTCTATCGCGTGCGTCCGGGCGACCGGGTAGGGCGCGACCAAGGGCTGGTGAAGCACATTGATCAACGCCAGGTCGAAGTGCGTGAGCGGCTGTTCATGGCGGGGGAATGGCATGAGCGCACGGCGTTCATCACCCTTGCCAACTACCTGGGCAAGGAGGCCCCGGAGCAGAATGAAAACGTGGATGAAATACCTGCTGGCAGCCCTGCTGCCGATCCAGCTGGCGTCGGCGACGCCTTACCAGGGTGAGCCCCTGTCATTGAATTTTCAGGACGTCGAGGTGCGTGCGGTGTTGCAGGTGCTGGCGGACTACGCCGGGGTAAACCTGGTGGCCAGCGATGCGGTGCAGGGCAGTGTCACCTTGCGCTTGCAGGATGTGCCGTGGGACCAGGCGTTGGATCTGGTATTGCGCAGCAAGGGCCTGGCCCGGCGCCAGGAGGGCAACGTGCTGCTGGTGGCACCGGCAGCCGAATTTGCCGCGCATTCAGGCGACGCGCGGGTGGTGCAGGCAGTGGACGCGCAGTTGGCGCCATTGCGTCGGGAGCTGCTGCCCATTCACCACGCCAAGGCTGACGAGATGGCGCTATTGCTGCTGGCGAGCCTGGCGGTCGATGGCAGCCAGGGCGGTAGCCTCAGCGTTGATGAGCGCACCAATACGCTGGTGGCGTACCTGCCGGCCGAACGCCTGGCCGAGTTGCGGCAACTGGTCGCGCAGTTGGACGTGCCGGTGCGTCAAGTGGCGATCGAGGCACGTATTGTCGAGGCCAACGTCGATTACGAGAAGAGCCTGGGGGTGCGCTGGGGCGGGCCGCTGTACGGTGAAAAGCTGCGCCCCGGCAAGGAACTGTTCGTCGACCTCGGGGTGGAGCGCGCCGGCAGCAGCATCGGCCTTGGGCTGCTGAGTGGGGGCGTGCTGCTCGACCTGGAACTCAGCGCGATGGAAAAGAGCGGCAACGGTGAGATCATTTCACAGCCCAAGGTGGTCACCGCCGACAAGGAAACCGCGAGAATCCTCAAGGGCACCGAGGTGCCCTATCAGGAAACCAGCCAGAGCGGCGCCACCTCTGTCTCGTTTCGCGAAGCGTCGCTGTCGCTGGAGGTAACCCCGCAAATTACCCCGGACAACAAGGTAATCATGACCGTGAGGGTGACCAAGGACGAGCCGGATTACGTCAATGCCTTGAACAACGTACCGCCGATCCGCAAGAACGAGGTCAATGCCAAGGTTCGTGTAGCTGACGGCGAAACGATCGTGATCGGTGGCGTCTACTCGACTTCGCAAAACAATGTGGTCGACAAGGTGCCATTTTTTGGTGATCTGCCGTATGTTGGGCGGCTGTTTCGACGCGATGCATTACAAGAGAAAAAATCCGAGCTGCTGGTCTTCCTGACTCCGCGTATCATGAGTGACCAGGCGATTGCTGTGAGTCGTTGATTCTGTGCGAAATTTGATACTTGTGGGGCCCATGGGCGCTGGTAAAAGCACCATTGGGCGCCTATTGGCCAAAGAGCTGCGCCTGCTGTTCAAGGATTCCGACAAGGAAATCGAACTGCGATGCGGCGCCAACATCCCGTGGATCTTCGACAAGGAAGGCGAGCCGGGTTTCCGTGATCGCGAGCAGGCGATGATTGCCGAGTTATGCGCACTTGACGGCGTGGTGCTGGCGACCGGTGGTGGCGCGGTGATGCGCGAAGCCAACCGCCAGGCGCTGCATCAAGGCGGCCGGGTAATCTACCTGCATGCCTCGGTGGAGCAGCAGGTCGGCCGTACCGCGCGCGACCGCAATCGCCCGCTGCTGCGCACCGCCAATCCTGAAGCGACCTTGCGTACCTTGCTGGAAACCCGCGACCCGCTCTACCGCGAGATCGCCGACCTGGTGATTGAAACCGACGAACGGCCGCCACGCATGGTGGTAATCGATATTCTCGAGCGCTTGCAGCAGTTGCCGCCCCGTTAACCCGGGACTATTCTCGGCCACCAGCGCCGAGGCGAGGTTCAACGTTACCGCGCCGGTCGCCCGAATGGCACCGCGCCCAAGTACATTGTGGGGATACATGCAGACACTAAAGGTCGACCTGGGCGAGCGTAGCTACCCGATCTACATTGGCGAAGGCCTGCTGGACCAGCCTGAGCTGCTGGCGCCGCACATTGCCGGGCGGCAGGTCGCCATCGTGTCCAACGAGACCGTCGCACCCTTGTATCTCGAACGCCTGGCCAAGACCCTGGGTGCCTACTCGGTGCTGCCAGTGGTCTTGCCCGATGGCGAAGCCCACAAGAACTGGGAAACCCTGCAACTCATCTTCGATGGCCTGCTGACTGCACGGCATGACCGCCGTACCACCGTGGTTGCCCTGGGCGGCGGCGTGATCGGGGACATGGCCGGCTTTGCCGCTGCCTGCTACCAGCGCGGCGTCGACTTCATCCAGGTGCCAACCACCTTGTTGTCCCAGGTCGACTCCTCGGTGGGCGGCAAGACCGGTATCAACCACCCGCTGGGCAAGAACATGGTCGGTGCCTTCTATCAGCCCAACGCGGTGCTGATCGATACCACCAGCCTCAAGACCCTGCCGCCGCGTGAGCTGTCGGCAGGCCTGGCCGAAGTGATCAAGTACGGCCTGATCTGTGACAAGCCGTTCCTCACCTGGCTTGAAGACAATATGCAGGCCCTGCGCGCCCTCGACCCGGTAGCCCTGACCGAGGCTATCCGTCGCTCCTGCGCGGCCAAGGCCGCAGTGGTGGGTGCCGATGAGCGCGAGTCTGGTGTGCGGGCCACGCTGAACCTGGGGCATACCTTCGGGCATGCCATCGAAACCCACATGGGTTATGGCGTGTGGCTGCATGGCGAAGCCGTGGCAGCGGGCACGGTGATGGCGCTGGAAATGTCCATGCGCCTTGGCTGGATCGATAAGGCCGAGCGCGATCGCGGAATCCGCCTGTTGCAGGACGCAGGTTTGCCGGTGGTGCCACCACAGGAAATGACCCCGGCGCATTTCATGGAGCACATGGCGGTCGACAAGAAGGTGCTCGACGGTCGTCTGCGTCTGGTGCTGCTGCGCCAGATGGGCGAGGCCGTGGTGACCGACGACTATCCGAAAGAGATTCTACAGGCCACGCTGTCGGCGGATTACCGCGCGATCGTGGCCCAGCTTTGAGGTTGTGACAGCGCAATGACCAGTTTGCATGCCGATGAGGCCTTTCTCGACCATTACCAGTTGAGCCACGATCCGTTCGCGCCCCGCGTGCCCGGCTTCAAGTTTTTCCCGGCCCAGCGCAAGCCTGTGCTTGGCCAGTTGCACCACCTGGCGCGTTACAGCCAGCTGATGCTGGTCGTCAGCGGCCCGCTGGGCAGCGGCAAGACCCTGCTGCGCCAGGCGCTGGTGGCCAGTACCAACAAGCAGGCCGTGCTGAGCGTGGTGGTGTCCGCCCGTGGCGCCAGCGATGCCGCCAGTGTGCTCGGCCAAGTTGCACAAAACCTGGACGTGGCCCAGGCCGAGATGCAGGCGATCCTGTCCAAGGTGGTGCAATTGGCACTGACCGGTCAGGAAGTGTATTTGCTGGTGGACGATGCGGAACAACTCGACGAGTCGGCACTCCAAGCGTTGCTGGAGTTGGCGGCGGGGGTACCGGAAGGGCGCCCGCACGTGTTCCTGTTCGGTGAGCCTTCGCTGATTGCCGGGTTGGACGAGCTCAATGTCGAGGAAGAACGCTTCCACATCATCGAGCTGGCCCCCTACAGTGAAGAAGAAACCCGCGAGTACCTGGAGCAGCGCCTGGAAGGGGCTGGCCGGGGCATCGAGGTGTTCAGCCGTGAACAGATCGTCGATATCCATGAAAACTCCGACGGTTGGCCTGGCAACATCAACCAGGTCGCCCGTGACACTTTGATCGAAGCCATGATCGCCAGCCGCACCACGGCCAAGCGACCATCCATGGGGTTCAAGATGCCAAAAAAACATGTGCTCGCGTTGTCTGCCGTGGTCGTGGTTGCCGTTGCAGCTGCGGTGTTGATGCCCAAGAAGGGCGAGAAGGCTCCCGCCGATGCGCCTGCCGCCCAAGCCCAGTTGCCGCTTGGCGAGGGCAAGCAAGGGGCCAACATCGAGTTCTCCGGCTCGTCGCAGCCAATGCCGCTGCCGCTGGTTGGCCAGTCGCAGCCAGTCATGCGCGAACCCCTGGCCCAGGCCGCAGGCATGGGGGAAGGAGAGGAGGGCAGCCCCGCTGGCGATACCGCTTTGCAGCCTGGCAACCCGCCGCCGACCGTGACCACTATCGCGCCGCCACAAGGCGTGCCGGCAGGCCCGGCGCCGACCCCTGTGCAGCCAGTCGCCAGTGCGCCAGCGCAGCCGGTTGCGCCTGCGCCGAAGCCAGTAGCAACCCAACCTGCCAAACCGGTTGCGCCGGTCAAGCCCGCACCTGCACCGACCCAGGTCGCCGTGGCCAAGCCAACGGCCAAACCTGCTGAAAAACCCACCGCTAGCGGCGCCGGCAACAGTGGCTGGTACGCGGGTCAAAAACCCGGTAATTACGTGGTGCAGATCCTCGGCACCAGTTCCGAGGCTTCGGCTCAGGCGTACGTGAAAGCCCAGGGTGGCGACTATCGCTACTTCAAGAAAGACCTGCAGGGCAAGCCGCTGTACGTCGTCACTTACGGCAGCTTCGCCAGCCGTGACGCAGCGGTTGCGGCAATCAAGAACTTGCCAGCGAAGGTCCAGGCTGGTAAACCTTGGCCACGTACCGTCGGCAGCGTCCAACAAGAGCTGGCCACGGCCCGCTGATACCTGCCGGGCGGCATCACCCCGCCGCCCAGTTGCTGAGCGATTACTGAACTTCGAATAGCCTGCTGCGCCTGAGCGCGGCAGGCTTTTCTGTCCCAGGCTGCCGGCCACAAGCCCCTAGTTGCAGTCATGGCTGAAACGCTTCAGACTCTAGCCAAGCCGCTATCACGGCGCATGGCGCAAAAACATTCAAAATTGCGACATAAATTTTCAATGGTGAGACATGAAAATTTGTGGGCATCGCTGTCGCTGTGCAACAATGGTTTTCCATGACCACCGCAAAAAAGCTGGCGTTTGATCGGCGTGGATGGTAAGTGGTTGTTAAAAAAGAGTTTTACCTCCGTTAGAGAGGTGAACCTGGTGAGAATGTGTCTATGAAAACAGGTCTGTACCATCCCGAAGAATTCAAGGACAACTGTGGTTTTGGCCTGATCGCCCATATGACGGGCGAACCGAGCCACCACCTTCTGCAAACCGCCATGCAGGCATTGACGTGCATGACCCACCGCGGCGGCATCAACGCCGACGGCAAGACCGGTGACGGTTGCGGTCTGCTCATGCAGAAGCCCGATCAATTCCTGCGTGCCGTGGCCCAGGAACATTTCGCTGTCGAACTGCCCAAGCAGTACGCCGTCGGCATGGTGTTCTTCAACCAGGACCCGGTCAAAGCCGAAGCTGCCCGCGCCAACATGGACCGCGAAATCCTCGCCGCCGGCCTGAAGCTGGTAGGCTGGCGCAAAGTGCCGATCGACACCAGCGTGCTGGGTCGCCTGGCCCTGGAGCGCCTGCCGCAGATCGAGCAGGTGTTCATCGGCGGTGAAGGCCTGAGCGACCAGGAATTCGCCATCAAGCTGTTCAGTGCCCGTCGCCGCTCGTCCGTGGCCAACGCCCACGACGCCGACCACTACATCTGCAGCTTCTCGCACAAGACCATCATCTACAAAGGCCTGATGATGCCGCGCGATCTCGCGGCGTTTTATCCAGACCTGGGTGACGAGCGCCTGCAAACCGCGATCTGCGTGTTCCACCAGCGCTTCTCCACCAACACCCTGCCGAAATGGCCGCTGGCGCAGCCGTTCCGCTTCCTCGCCCACAACGGCGAGATCAACACCATCACTGGCAACCGCAACTGGGCCATGGCCCGTCGCACCAAGTTCGCCAACGACCAGATTCCCGACCTCGAAGAACTCGGCCCGCTGGTCAACCGCGTGGGTTCCGACTCGTCGAGCATGGACAACATGCTGGAGCTGATGGTCACCGGTGGTATCGACCTGTTCCGTGGCGTGCGCATGCTGGTACCGCCAGCCTGGCAGAACGTCGAGACCATGGACGCCGACCTGCGTGCCTTCTACGAATACAACTCCATGCACATGGAACCGTGGGATGGCCCGGCCGGTATCGTCATGACCGAAGGCCGCCACGCAGTGTGCCTGCTGGACCGTAACGGCCTGCGCCCGGCGCGCTGGGTGACCACCACCAACGGCTATATCACCATCGCCTCGGAAATCGGCGTATGGGGCTATCAGCCTGAGGAAGTGCTGGCCAAGGGCCGTGTGGGCCCTGGGCAGATCCTGGCCGTAGACACCGAAACCGGCCAGATCCTCGACACCGACGCCATCGACGACCGCCTGAAGTCGCGCCACCCGTACAAGCGCTGGCTGCGTCAGCACGCCACCCGCATCCAGGCGACGCTGACCGACGACCAGGGCGTGGCCAGCTACGACGCTGACCAGCTCAAGCAATACATGAAGATGTTCCAGGTCACCTTCGAAGAGCGTGACCAGGTGCTGCGCCCGCTGGGTGAGCAGGGCCAGGAAGCCGTTGGCTCGATGGGCGATGACACGCCGATGGCCGTGCTGTCGCAGCGTGTGCGTTCGCCCTACGACTTCTTCCGCCAGCAGTTCGCCCAGGTGACCAACCCGCCGATCGACCCGCTGCGCGAAGCGATCGTGATGTCGCTGGAAATCTGCCTGGGTGCCGAGCGCAACATCTTCCAGGAATCCCCCGAGCACGCTTCGCGGGTCATCCTCAGCTCGCCGGTCATCTCGCCCGCCAAGTGGCGTTCGCTGATGAACCTGGAGCGCGAAGGCTTCGACCGCCAGCTGATCGACCTCAACTATGAGCAAAGCGTCGGTTTGGAGGCGGCCATCCGCAACATCGCCGACCAGGCTGAAGAAGCCGTGCGTGCGGGCAAGACCCAACTGGTGCTGAGCGACCGTTATATTGCCCCGGGCAAACTGCCGGTGCACGCGTCGTTGGCCGTGGGTGCCGTGCACCACCGCCTGACCGAACAGGGCCTGCGTTGCGACAGCAACATCCTGGTGGAAACCGCCACCGCCCGCGACCCGCACCACTTCGCCGTGCTGCTGGGCTTCGGTGCCTCGGCCGTCTACCCGTACCTGGCTTACGAAGTACTGGCCGACCTGATCCGCACCGGTGAAGTGCTGGGCGACCTGGACGAAGTGTTCAAGTACTACCGCAAAGGCATCTCCAAGGGCCTGCTGAAGATCCTGTCGAAGATGGGTATTTCCACCATCGCCTCGTACCGGGGTGCACAGCTGTTCGAAGCCATCGGCCTGGCCGAGGAAGTAGTCGGCCTTAGCTTCAAGGGCGTGTCCAGCCGCATCAAGGGGGCGCGCTTCGAAGACCTGGAAAGCGACCAGAAGCTGCTGGCGGCCGAAGCCTGGAGCGCGCGCAAGCCGATCCAGCAAGGTGGCCTGCTGAAGTTCGTCCACGGTGGCGAATACCACGCCTACAACCCGGACGTGGTCAACACCCTGCAGGCCGCCGTGCAGCAGGGCGACTACGCCAAGTTCAAGGAATACACCACGCTGGTCGACCAGCGCCCGGTGTCGATGATCCGCGACCTGCTGAAGGTGAAAGTGGCCGACCAGCCGCTGGCGCTGGAACAGATCGAGCCGCTGGAGGCCATCCTCAAGCGCTTCGACTCTGCCGGTATCTCGCTGGGTGCACTGTCGCCAGAAGCCCACGAAGCACTGGCCGAGGCCATGAACCGCCTGGGCGCGCGCTCCAACTCCGGTGAGGGCGGTGAAGATCCGTCGCGCTACGGCACCATCCGCAGCTCGAAAATCAAGCAGGTCGCCACCGGCCGCTTTGGCGTCACCCCGGAATACCTGGTCAACGCCGAAGTGCTGCAGATCAAGGTTGCCCAGGGCGCCAAGCCCGGCGAAGGCGGCCAGCTGCCAGGCGGCAAGGTCAACGGCCTGATTGCCAAGCTGCGCTATGCGGTACCGGGCGTGACCCTGATCTCGCCACCGCCGCACCACGACATCTACTCGATCGAAGACCTGGCCCAGCTGATCTACGACCTCAAGCAGGTCAACCCGCAGGCGCTGGTATCGGTCAAGCTGGTGGCAGAAGCCGGCGTTGGCACCATCGCCGCTGGCGTGGCCAAGGCCTATGCCGACCTGATCACCATTTCCGGTTACGACGGTGGTACCGGTGCGTCGCCGCTGACCTCGATCAAATACGCCGGCGCCCCATGGGAACTGGGCCTGGCGGAAACCCACCAGACCCTGCGCGGCAACGACCTGCGTGGCAAGGTGCGGGTACAGACCGACGGCGGCCTGAAAACCGGGCTGGACGTAATCAAGGCAGCCATCCTCGGCGCCGAGAGCTTCGGCTTCGGCACCGCGCCAATGATCGCCCTGGGCTGCAAGTACCTGCGCATCTGCCACCTGAACAACTGCGCCACCGGCGTGGCCACGCAGAACGACAAGCTGCGCAAGGACCACTACATCGGTACCGTCGACATGGTGATCAACTTCTTCACCTTCGTCGCCGAAGAGACCCGTGAGTGGCTGGCCAAGCTGGGCGTACGCAGCCTCGGCGAGCTGATCGGCCGTACCGACCTGCTCGACGTACTGCCAGGCGACACCGAACGCCAGCAGTACCTGGACCTGACCCCGCTGCTGGGCAGCTCGCACATTCCGGCGGACAAGCCGCAGTTCTGCGAAGTCGACAGGAACCCGCCGTTCGACGAAGGCCTGCTGGCCGAGAAGATGGTAGACATGGCCATGTCGGCCATCCGTGACCAGGCCGGTGGCGAATTCAGCCTCGACATCTGCAACTGCGACCGCTCCATCGGCGCCCGTATCTCTGGTGAAATTGCCAAGCTGTACGGCAACCAGGGCATGGCCGCCAACCCGATCACCTTCCGCTTCAAAGGTACTGCGGGCCAGAGCTTCGGTGTGTGGAACGCCGGTGGCCTGAACCTGCACCTGGAAGGCGACGCCAACGACTACGTCGGCAAGGGCATGACCGGTGGCAAGGTCACCATCGTGCCGCCAGCCGGCAGCCCGTTCGCCACCCAGCACAGCGCCATCGTCGGCAACACCTGCCTGTACGGTGCCACTGGCGGCAAGCTGTTTGCCGCGGGTACGGCGGGCGAGCGCTTCGCTGTACGTAACTCCGGCGCCCACGCTGTTGTCGAGGGCACTGGCGATCACTGCTGTGAATACATGACCGGCGGCTTTGTCTGCGTGCTGGGCAAGACCGGTTACAACTTCGGTTCTGGCATGACTGGCGGCTTCGCCTATGTGCTCGACATGGACAACAGCTTCGTCGACAAACTCAACCACGAGCTGGTGGAAATCCAGCGTATCAGTGGTGAGGCGATGGAAGCCTACCGTAGCCATCTGGCGCGGGTCCTGGGCGAGTACGTGGAAGAGACCGGCAGCGACTGGGGGCGTGAGCTCTCGGAGAACCTGGACGACTATGTGCGGCGCTTCTGGCTGGTCAAGCCGAAGGCAGCCAACCTGAAGCAGTTGCTGTCCAGCACCCGTGCCAACCCGCAGTAAAAAACAGCTGCAAGTGGCGAGCTGCAAGCTGCAAGTAGAAGCAGTTTGCGGTTCGCCCGGCTTACGTGATCGTCTTGCAGCTTGCAGCTTGTGGCTTGCAGCTGCTGTTAAGAGGTTTGAAAAATGGCTGAACGTCTGAACAACGACTTCCAGTTCATCGAAGTGGGCCGCAAGGACCCGAAGAAGAAGCTGCTGCGCCAGCGCAAGAAGGAGTTCGTGGAAATCTACGAACCGTTCAAGCCGCAGCAGTCCGTGGAGCAGGCACACCGTTGCCTGGGCTGCGGTAACCCGTATTGCGAATGGAAATGCCCGGTGCACAACTTCATCCCCAACTGGTTGAAGCTGGTTTCCGAAGGCAACATCCTGGCCGCGGCGGAGCTGTCGCACCAGACCAACACCCTGCCGGAAGTGTGTGGCCGCGTATGCCCGCAAGACCGTCTGTGCGAAGGTGCCTGCACCCTGAACGACGGCTTCGGCGCGGTGACCATCGGCTCGGTCGAGAAGTACATCACCGACACCGCTTTCGCCATGGGCTGGCGCCCGGACATGTCCAAGGTCAAGCCGACCGGCAAGCGCGTTGCCATCATCGGCGCCGGCCCGGCCGGCCTGGGCTGCGCCGACGTGCTGGTGCGTGCCGGGGTGACCCCGGTGGTGTTCGACAAGAACCCGGAAATCGGCGGTCTGCTGACCTTCGGTATCCCTGAGTTCAAGCTGGAAAAGACCGTGCTCAGCAACCGCCGCGAAGTGTTCACCGGCATGGGCATCGAGTTCCGCCTGAACACCGAGGTGGGCAAGGACGTGACCATGGAGCAGCTGCTCGCCGAGTACGACGCGGTGTTCATGGGCATGGGCACCTACACCTACATGAAGGGTGGCTTCCCGGGTGAGGACCTGCCAGGCGTGCATGACGCGCTGGACTTCCTGATCGCCAACGTCAACCGCAACCTGGGCTTCGAGAAGTCGCCGGAAGACTTCGTCGACATGCAGGGCAAGAAGGTCGTGGTACTGGGCGGTGGTGACACCGCGATGGACTGCAACCGCACTTCGATCCGCCAGGGCGCCAAAGCCGTGACCTGCGCCTATCGCCGTGACGAAGCCAACATGCCGGGTTCGCGCAAAGAGGTGAAGAACGCCAAGGAAGAAGGCGTGAAGTTCCTGTACAACCGCCAGCCTATCGCCATTGTCGGCGAGGACAAGGTGGAAGGCGTGAAGGTGGTCGAGACCCGTCTGGGTGAGCCGGATGCCCGTGGCCGCCGCAGCCCCGAGCCGATCCCGGGCTCTGAAGAGATCCTGCCGGCCGATGCCGTGGTGATCGCCTTCGGCTTCCGCCCGAGCCCGGCACCGTGGTTCGAGCAGCATGGCATCCAGCTGGACAGCCAGGGCCGTGTGGTGGCACCCGAGAAGGGCAAGTTCAAGCACCAGACCAGCAACCCGAAAGTGTTTGCCGGTGGCGACATGGTGCGCGGTTCGGACCTGGTCGTGACGGCGATCTTCGAGGGGCGTACTGCTGCCGAGGGTATCCTGGACTATCTGGAAGTCTGATCGATTGCTGGGGCCGCTTTGCGGCCCTATCGCGACACAAGGCCGCTCCTACAGGGGTTATGCGGTCCCTGTAGGAGCGGCCTTGCCGGGGCGCCGGACCGGTCGGATGGGCTGCAAAGCAGCCCCAACAGGTATTTTTGTATACAAAAACGCTTGATCTGTGGCATCCAATAGACAAAACGCATGGCCATGGCCGTGCCTTTTGCGCTGGCGTCTGAGAAAATGCCCGCACTATTTTTCCGGATGCCGACATGACTGCCCTGAAGAACGATCGTTTCCTGCGTGCACTGCTCAAGCAACCCGTAGACGTCACCCCGGTGTGGATGATGCGTCAGGCCGGCCGCTACCTGCCGGAATACCGCGCCAGCCGCGCCAAGGCCGGTGACTTCATGAGCCTGTGCATGAACCCGCAGTTCGCCTGCGAGGTGACCCTGCAGCCGCTGGACCGCTACCCGCTGGACGCAGCGATCCTGTTCTCGGACATCCTCACCATTCCCGATGCCATGGGCCTGGGCCTGTACTTCGAAACCGGCGAAGGCCCGCGCTTCAAGAAGGTCATCAGCACCCCGGCCGATATCGAAGCACTGCCGATCCCAGACCCGCAGAAAGACCTGGGCTACGTGATGGACGCGGTCAGCACTATCCGCCGCGAGCTTAACGGCCGCGTGCCGCTGATCGGCTTCTCCGGCAGCCCGTGGACCCTGGCCACCTACATGGTCGAAGGCGGTTCGTCGAAGGACTTCCGCAAGACCAAGGCCATGGCCTACGACAACCCGCAAGCCCTGCACCTGCTGCTGGACAAGCTTGCCCAGTCGGTTACCAGCTACCTCAACGGCCAGATCCTGGCTGGCGCCCAGGCCGTACAGATTTTCGACACCTGGGGCGGTAACCTGTCGGCGGCGGCCTACCAGGAATTCTCCCTGGCCTACATGCGCAAGATCGTCAGCGGCCTGATTCGCGAACACGAAGGGCGCAAGGTGCCGGTGATCCTGTTCACCAAGAACGGTGGCCTGTGGCTGGAAAGCATCGCCGAAGCCGGTGCCGACGCGCTGGGCCTGGACTGGACCTGCGAAATCGGCGATGCCCGCCGCCGCGTAGGTGACAAGGTGGCCCTGCAAGGCAACATGGACCCGACCGTGCTGTACGCCAAGCCCGAGGCCATTCGCCAGGAAGTGGCACGCATCCTGGCCAGCTACGGCCACGGCACTGGCCATGTGTTCAACCTGGGGCACGGCATCACTCCGGAAGTCGACCCGGAGCATGCCGGCGTGTTCATCAACGCGGTGCATGAGTTGTCGGCGCAGTACCATCAGTAAACTGATCGCTGAAGTCAAGAAGCCCGGCCCTGCGCCGGGCTTTTCGTTGCTTTTAATTTTAACTCAGCGATCGTTGCTAATCTGGTCGACTGAGCCGAAGCAGATAAGCCTGCTGATTTGATGGCTTGTCCTACATATCGACGCCTCACCTGCTTCTAAGCTCGCGCACTCCTGTCGGGGCTCCCCGACGCAAGCTCTAGCAGTCAGGAGTGCGTCATGAGTACAAAAATGAATCTGCGAAGGGCTGTCGCCAGCGGAGCATGGTTGGCGATAGCCGGTGCGGGCATGCATGCCCAGTTGGCCAATGCACACGGTTATATCAGTGAGCCGCCGTCCCGGGCATATGCCTGCCGGTTAGGCTTGAACACCGGGTGTGGCCAGGCCATGTACGAACCGCAATCTGTGGGTGAAGCTGCGAAGGGTTTCCCGGCACTTGGCCCGGCCGACGGCAAAATTGCAAGTGGTGGCGTGCGCCCGGATTTTTCTGCCGTTGACGAACAATCGGCTGGCCGTTGGCATTTGACGCCGATAAAAGACCGGCAAGTCGCGTTTGACTGGTACTACGAAGTTGGGCACGTGACGACCAAGTGGGAATACTTCATCACCAAGAATGGTTGGAATCCGAATGCCGCATTAAGCCGCGAATCGTTCGAGTCAGTGCCATTTTGCGCAGTCGATGGCCAGGGCAAGCCTGCCCGTGGCGAGGGACAGCCCATGAAAGGTCCGGCACTGGAAAAGCACCAGTGCACGTTGCCTGCCGATCGGTCGGGGCATAACGTCATCCTGGGTGTCTGGACCATCGGTGACACTGCAGCAGCTTTCTACAATGTCATGGATGTAGATATCCAGGCCGATGGTGGACCGACGCCTGAATGGCCGCAAGTCGGCGCCATTAACCCGCACCGTGACCTCCAAGTGGGTGACAAGGTCAAGGTGCGCGCGTTCGTGGCGGGTTCGGAAAGCGCTCAATTCAGCGTCAGCGTAGTCATCGAGAATGCCGACGAGGGCCAGGCCCCGAACTGGTCGTACAAGCTGGCCAAGCGCATCAATGAGACCCAGTCAATGGTGCAGGCCGGACAACTCGATAATGACGGCAACATCAAGCCCGTGCAGGGTGCCAACAACATCTTCGCCAAACCGGAAACCGGCATCAGCAGCTATCAGCTGGACTTCGAAAGCGTGCCGGTCGATGACAGCTACCTGCACCTGCATGACGTCAAGCCAGAGTACAGCTTGACGGATGGCAAGGGTGGCGTGGACTTCACCGTCATGACCAACAAGGCCCTGACAGTGACGGCGCAGCTGTTCGATAGCACCAATAAACAGGTCTCTTACTCGCGCCAGAACGTCAATGGCACCGAACCGTTCGTGCTGAATGTCGAAAGTACCGCAGGCGAGCATACCCTCAAGGTAGTTGGCGTGGACAAGCGTGAGCGGGTGATGCTGCAGGACGAGAAGCAGGTTCGGCTCAAAGCGGCTGGCGATGCGTCCCACGACTTCGTCTTCCCTGAATCGCTTTCGAGCTACAAGGCCGGCACGACAGTGCTGCAGCCCAAGAATGGCAAGGTCTACGAGTGCCAGCCGTTCCCGAACTCAGGTTACTGCGTTCAGTACTCTGCGGGCGCCAACCAGTTCGAGCCAGGCGTTGGCTCTCACTGGAACATGGCCTGGAAAGAACAGTAATACGTCCAACCTGGCCCCCGCTGCGGGGCCAGGCTCTCTGAGCACTCTAAATGCAAGCACACAAATATTGCTGGCAGCAGATCCTTCTGCACTGGATCTCTGCCTTGGTCATCATTTGGGTTTTGATCAGCGGCTTCTCCGTGGCGTACCTGAATGTTGCCCCTTGCACGTACCATCGGGTCGCATTCATCAATGTGGCCTTGACCACGCTGTTCATCCCGGTATTCCTGTTGCGCTGGCTACTGCGCCTCACGCAGCCCAAGCCACGCAGCCTCCATGGCGACTCTAAGGGGCAGCGTATCGCTCATGTCGTGCATGAGGGCTTGTACTGGACCACCCTTGTCGTGCTGCTGTCCGGGGTGCTGATGATGGAGCGGGCCATTGATGTGTTCGGCTGGTTTTCTATCGCCCCCCTGTTGAGCGACCCGTTCTGGCACAGCGTATGGTTCAAGGCTCACATAGCTTCATGCCTGCTGCTGGCTGTAGGCGTGTCGATGCACATCGCTGCCGTGGTGCTGCATGAGCTGTCCGGGCGACGCGTGCTGCGGCGGATGTTGCCCTGATTCGCATGAGGCTTTCAGCGTATTTGATCTGGCTGGCGTTCGCGCTGGTGGCCCTTGCCTGGGTGGCATGGCGTGAAAGTGTTCACCCTGTTGGTGCGCGCCCGGTCGCCAAGGCTGGGCCAGCGGCGACAGCGGCCCTGCCAGAGAAACCGTTATCGGCAGCTACCTTAGCCCTGGCATTCGGCTTTCAAGCGCCGGGCCAAAGACAATCGAGCCAGGCGGATATCGCCCTCAAGGCCAGCTTCGTTTCCAGCCAGGGCGATGCCCGAGCGTTGGTGAAAAGCCGTAGCGGCGAGGCTATGTACCGCGTTGGGGACCGGTTGCCAGGCCATGGTGTGCTGCGCCGTATCGATGTGCGTTCCATTGTGGTTTGGGTCGACGGCCGCGAGGAAGTCGTGTCGCTGTCCAGCCATAGCCCCTCTGTGTTTCTGCCTACGGGTGCGGTGCCTCGACCGCGCCCTGTTTCCGACCCCTCAGCCCGCCTGTTGCGGGAGGTGCAATGACTTTCATGCGATATCTGCGCGCCGCCTCGTTCGGCGGCAGCCTTACCCTTGCTTGCTCCCTGGCACTGGCGGAGGCACCCACCTGGCAACTGGCGATGAGCGATGCCGATGTGCGCGATGTGGTGCGCGAGGTGGGGGCGATCCTTGACCAGACGATCATTCTCGACCCGCGCGTGCAGGGCCGTATCACAGTCCTTTCGAGCGAAGCGCTCGACCGGGAAGGAATACGGCGGCTGTTCTACTCGGTACTGAATGCCCAAGGCTTTGCCGCCGTAAATGACGGTGACCGCTTGCTTGTGCTGCCTGCGAGCGAAGCCAAGGCCTGGGCAAACCAGCAGGTGGAGGCCATACCGGCGGCGCTCACTACACGGGTCTTCAGCCTGTCGGGCAGTGTCGCCGCCGATCTTGCCGGTTTGCTGCGGCCGTTGGTTTCCAGCAATGGCTACATTGGGCCGTCCAGTTCAGCCAATGCCCTCGTGGTCACCGACTCCGCAGCCAACCTGGAGCGCCTGGAGAACCTGGTGTTGCAGCTCGACAGCGGCCAGCGGCATGACTATGAACTGGTGACCTTGCACAAAGCTCAGGCCGAGGTTGTGTTCCCGGTGGTCGAAGCCGCCGCCGGTGGCCCGGACAGTGGCGTTCGGGTGCTGGCTGACGTGAGCGGTAACCGCCTTCTGATCCTGGGGCCGATCAAGTCGCGGCACCGTCTTGCGCAGTTGACCCGCTCGCTGGATGTACCGGTACCGGCCGCTTCACAGAACTGGCGGGTGGTGCGCCTGCAACATGGCAGTGCCGAGCAGCTTGCCGAGGTGCTGGGTGAGGTGGGCAAGCGGCTCGATGGCAAACCGGGCACCAATGCTCTGGGCACGGCTCTCACCGGCGAAGTCATGGTCAAGGCCGATACCAGCCAGAACGCCTTGGTACTGCTGGGCGAGCCGCAGACGCTTGGCCGCGTGGAGCAGATCATCCAGCAACTGGACCAACCGCGGGCGCAGGTACTGATCCATGCAGCCATCGTAGAGGTCAGTGGCAGCATCGATGAAGCGCTGGGCGTGCAATGGGGCATGGACAAAGGGGGCCTGAAAGGCGGGGTTACCTTTAGCGAAAGCGGTGCAGCCTTGGCCGACCTGCTGGGCAAAGAGACCAAACTACCAGGTGGCGTCGCCCTGGCCATTGGCTCGGACCGTTTTGCTGCGCTGGTTTCGGCATTGGCCAGTAACAGTCGCAGCAACCTGTTGTCGACGCCAAGCCTGCTGACCCTGGACAACCAGGAGGCGCAGATCCTGGTAGGCCAGAACGTGCCGTTCAAGACCGGCTCCTACGTAACCCCCGGCAGTGGTTCGGAGAACCCCTTTACCACCGTCGAGCGCAAGGACATCGGTATCAGCCTGAAGGTGCGCCCGCACATCAATGAAGGGCGCAGCCTACGCCTGGAAGTCGAGCAGGAGAGCTCCGAAATTTCACCGAGCACGGCCGAGAACGACCTGATCACCAACAAGCGTACGCTCAAGAGCACCATCCTGGCTGCCGATGGCGAGATCATTGTGATTGGCGGGCTGATCAAGGACAGCGTGCGCAAGGTAGAGCGCGGCGTGCCACTGCTCAGCCGTATACCATGGGTGGGCGGTTTGTTCCGGTGGCGCAGCGACACTCAGGAAAAAACCAACCTGATGGTCTTCCTTCGTCCAACTATTCTGCGTAGCCAGGCCGAGCTGATCGAGACGGGACGACGTGCCTACGAAGGGGTACGTGCCGCGGATGACTCGACTCTGCCGGTAGATGCCCAGCAGATGTTCGAGACACAGGTTCTGCCCAGCGTGCCAGGGCCACGCTCATGACCGTCGACCTGCCGTTCAGCTTTGCCCGACGTCACGGCATCCTGCTCGACCGCCACGCGGCTGAGCCTGCGTTGCTGATGCGAGAGGGTACTTCGCTGGCCGCCATGACAGAGGCTTGCCGTGTAGTGGGCAGTACCTGGCAGTTGCGTCGCGTCAGCGATGCCCACTTTGCCGAGCGCCTGGCTAGTTGCTATGGCCAAGGCCAGGATGCCGCGCAAACGGTTGTCCAAGGCCTGGACCAGGAGATTGACCTGACGCAACTGGCTGAGGCCTTGCCGCAGACTGGCGACCTGCTGGAGCAACAAGACGATGCGCCGATCATCCGCCTGCTCAATGCCTTGTTCAGCGAGGCGGTGAGGTCGCGGGCCTCGGACGTGCACCTGGAAACCTTCGAGCATCAGCTGCGTGTACGCATGCGTATCGATGGCGTCATGCGCGAAGTGCTGACACCACCGCGGGAGCTATCTGCCCTGCTGGTTTCGCGCATCAAGGTGATGGCGCGCCTGGACATCGCCGAGAAGCGCGTGCCTCAGGATGGCCGAATCAGCCTGCGCCTGGCTGGCCACGAAGTGGATGTGCGGGTGTCGACCTTGCCCGCCGCCCATGGCGAGCGCGTGGTGCTGCGTTTGCTGGACAAGCAGGCAATGCGTCTGGACATCGACAGCATGCAGATGTCCGGCTCCGTACGTGCTGGCTTCATGCGCATGCTAGAGAGACCCCATGGCATTTTTCTGGTTACCGGGCCCACAGGTTCCGGCAAGACTACGACGCTGTATACCGCGCTTTCGTACCTCAACCAGGAATCTCGCAATATCCTTACCGTCGAAGACCCGGTCGAGTACTACCTGCCCGGCGTCGGCCAGACTCAGGTCAACACCAAGGTCGACATGACCTTCGCCCGTGGTCTGCGTGCCATTTTGCGACAGGACCCTGATGTGGTCATGGTGGGGGAGATCCGCGATCGGGAGACCGCCGAGATTGCGGTGCAGGCCTCGCTGACAGGCCACCTGGTGTTGTCCACCCTGCATACCAACAGCGCTTTGGGCGCAATCACACGCCTTGCCGACATGGGCATCGATACGCGTCTGCTCGCCTCTTCACTGGCTGGGATCATGGCCCAGCGGCTGGTGCGAAGGCTTTGCCCCCACTGTAGGGTCGAGCATGATGTGGACGAGGCCACGGCCAGCATCTTGGGCCACCCGGCCGCGTTGCCGCCGCAGCTCTACAAGGCGCATGGCTGTAGTGAATGCCAGCTGGGTTACAGCGGGCGTCTGGCGTTGCACGAGATGCTGGTGGTGAAGCCCTCGCTGGCTCAGGCAATCCATGCCAAGGTGTCTCAGGACGACATGCTCGAATTGATCCGCGTGGACACACCGAGCCTGTTCCAGCATGGCGTTCAGCGTGTCTCTGAGGGGCAGACAAGCGTGGCAGAACTGCTGCGTGTGACGGGGCAGGGCTGACATGGCACTGTTTCGCTACCAGGCCCAGGACGCAAAGGGTGTGCGCCAGCGAGGCACCGTTGAGGCGTCGGCTGCGCGCCAGGCCCGACAGACATTGCGTGAACAAGGCTTGCTGGTGCTCAGCATGAGCCCCGTACGGGCATCACCTTTGGTCCGTTTGCTGACACGCAACAGCCTGAGCCTGGCGCGGCGCTCGCTGCTGACACGCCAGTTGGCGACTTTGCTGCACGCCGGGGTGCCGTTGACCGAGGCCTTGCAGGCAGTTGCCGAGCAGAGTACCCCGCGCCAGGTGCGTCAGGTGGTGCACGGTGTGGCTGAACGGGTTGCCGAGGGCCATGCGCTGGCCCAGGCTCTGGCGCACTACCCACAGGCGTTCCCCGTGGTTTATCGGGCCACCGTGGCCGCCGCCGAACGTTCCGGCCACTTGGCGGGCGTGCTCGAGCGCTTGGCCGAACATGGCGAAAATCATCAGGCCCTGCGCCAGAAAGTACAGCTGGCAATGGTTTACCCGGTGATCCTGCTGGTTGTTTCGTTGCTGGTGGTGGGGTTTCTGCTGGGTTATGTGGTGCCAGACGTCGTACAGGCGTTTTCACGTGACCATGCGCAACTGCCGCTGGCAACGCGAGTGCTGATCGCCTTGAGCGATGCCACGAACCAATATGGTTTGGCAGCGCTGGCGCTGGTGGCGGTGGCTATTGCCCTGCTTGCCTGCGCCCTTCGCCAACCGACACAGCGCCGGCAATGGCATGGCTTTTCATTGCACCTGCCCGGATATGGCGAGTTCGTCCGCGCCAGTGAAGCGGCCCGTTTTATCAGCACTCTTGCGATTCTGACGCGCAGCGGCGTGGTCTTGATCGAAGCGATGAACATCGGTGCGGCGGTGATTGGCAACCTGATCCTGCGCGAACGCCTGCTGCAGGCCGCCCGTGAGCTGGGCGAGGGCTCCACGCTGGCCAACTGCCTGGCGCGCAGCGAAGCCCTGCCACCGCTGATGCTGCACATGATCGCCAGCGGCGAACGCGCCGGTGAGCTGGACAACATGCTTGAACGTGCCGCAGACCTTCAGGCCAAGCAACTGGCAGGTCGCATCTCCTTGCTGGTGAGTCTCTGTGAGCCGCTGATGTTGCTGGTGATGGGGGGCATCGTGCTGTTCATTGTGCTCGCCATCCTGCTGCCGATCCTTAACCTCAACCAACTGGTCAATTAACATGTCCATGCGTTCCTCACGCCGCGCCGAACGCGGCTTCACACTCATCGAAATCATGGTGGTGGTCATTATTCTGGGGGTGCTTGGTGCGCTGGTGCTGCCCAACGTGATGAGCCGTCCAGACCACGCCAAGCTGACTGCAGCCCGCACCGATATCCAGTCAATTTCTACCGCGCTGGAAATCTACCGCCTGGACAACGGTCGCTACCCGACTACCTTGCAAGGTCTGGACGCCTTGGTGAAACGCCCGACCGTGGCACCACTGCCGCGTCAATGGAGCGCCCAAGGCTATCTGAAGAGCATGCCAACCGATCCCTGGGGCTCGCACTACCAGTATGCGAGCCCAGGCACCCGTTCGACCCAGGGCTATGACCTTTACTCCCTGGGAGGCGACGGTCAGCCGGGCGGGGAGGAGCTGGATGCCGACATCGGTAACTGGTCTGAATGAAACAGCGCCGCTCGCGAGGCTTCACCCTGTTGGAGCTGCTTATGGTGATGCTCTTGCTGGGCATTGTGATGGGCATGGCTGGGTTTACGTTCGCACGAGATCCGCAGCGCATGGCCAGCCAGGAGGCCAACCTGTTTCTTCAGTTGGTGCAGTACGCGCGGCAGCAGGCCGTGCTGGAAAGACAGGCGCTGGGTATTCGCATCGATGGCCAGGGCTACCAACTGCTAAGAGCCTTTGAGGATGACTGGGTGGCAGCTGGCAAGCGCCGCGACATCGGCCTGGGCTTGCGCTTGCGCTTGGAAATCGATGGGCTGCCGGTGCCACATGCCTTGGCTGGCGCGGCGCCGCAACTGCTGATGTACGGCAGTGACGAGCACACGCCGTTTTCCCTGCATTTCGAGGCGGACAATGTGCGCCTCGTTTCTGTGTCGAGTGATGGCCTCAATGACCCTCAGTTCGAGTATTGAACGCGGCTTCACCTTGTTGGAGGTGTTGGTGGCACTGGCGATTTTCGCGGTTCTGGCCGTGGCGGTGACCACGGCCAGCCAGCATGTACTGGCGCAATCGCAGGGGGTTCGCGAGCGGCTCCTGGCCAGCTGGGTCGCCGACAACCACCTGACTGAGCTGAGCCTGCAAGCTGCGCCGGCTCCCGGCCAGCGCACTTTGGAGATCATGTTCGGCCAACGTCACTGGACCTTGGACGAAAGCCGCCACCTGGGCGTGGGTGGCCTGCTGGAAGTGCATGTACGTGTGAGCCTTGCTGCGGATCGCCAGGTGCTGCATCAGGCCACGGGGTGGCTGGGGATGGCCAATGCGCCACGCTAGGTCAGGCAGGGTGGCCCGCCAGCGGGGCTTCACCTTGATCGAGTTACTGTTGGCGCTCGCCATCTTTGCCTTGCTGGCGCTCGGCACGGCGCGCGTGCTCGATGTGTTCATGCGTGCCGAAAGCGCACGCCAGATACAGGTTGATGAGCTGCGTGCGTTGGGCAGGGCCATGAGCCTGATCCAGCGCGACGCCATGCTGGGGTATTTACCCACGAGCTTGGGCAAGGGCGGTTACGGGGTCCTGCTGGACGGTACACGCGCCCGCTGGGTGGTCAGCGAGCAAGACAGTCAAGCGCTCAAGCGCAGCGAGCTGAGGGTTGTCGAGTACTGGCTCGATGACGGTGTGCTGTGGCGCCTGCGGCGCACGCCGGGGCAAGGGCAGCCACGCCCGCAGCGGTTGCTTGAGGGGATAAGCGACCTGGATTGGCGTCTGCATGTGCCCGGTAGCGGCTGGCAGGCGCGCTGGCCAATGGCCCAGCGGCGGCCTGTGGCACCGCAGGCGCTGGAGGTGACGCTGTCGACCAGGCGTTTTGAGCAGATTCGCCGGGTACTGCCGCTGGGGGGAAGCAGCTAATGAGGTGGCAACGTCAAAAGGGGCTCGCGCTGGTCACAGTGCTGCTCGTCATGGCGCTGCTCACGATGCTGGCAGCCGGCATGTTGCACAGCCATCGGCTGCTCATCGGCAGCGTAACCCAGCAGATCGAGGCGTCACGCTTGCTGCGCTTGGCTCAGGCCGGCGAGCAGCAGGCCTTGGCAAGCCTGCGCCGCGAGGTGGGCGAAGTGCTGCAGGTTACTCATGGCCGACAAACCTGGGCCGAGCCTCGCGCACTCACCCTTGAGCAGGGGCAGCTGAGTCTGCGGCTTGAGGACCTGTCGGGCCGTTTGAATCTCGGTGCCCTGATGGCCGGGAAGGTACCCGACCCGCTGCTGCTCAAGCGCTGGGAGCGCCTGTGCCATTCGTTGCAGGTGGACCCACCGGCTTTGGATGCGCTTGCTGGCCAGCCGATGCTCGATCCAACCCAGTTGCGCTCGTTGCCAGGTATTTCCGCTGAGGTAATGGCGCGCTTGCAACCGTGGGTGGTGGTGTTGCCCAAGGAGGCGCGGCTCAACATCAACACGGCGCCAGCGCGCCTGCTTGCGGCGTTCACCGAGGTGTCGCTTACGGTTGCTGGCCAACTGGTGCAGGAGCGCCCCGAGGGTGGGTACCCAACGGTAGAGCGCTTTTCGGCCCTGCCTGAACTGGAGGGCGTGGGTCTGGACAGGCGTGGGCTGGCCGTGACCAGCCGCTGGTTTCGCCTGGAGGTGCAAGCGGAGATGACAGGTAAGCGCATGTACCTGTACAGCGACCTGGAGATCGATTTGAACACGCACCAGGTTCGTGTGGTGCGGCGAGTGTTTTCTGCGGTGCGGGAGCGAAGAGCAGATGAGTGATGATTGGCTGTATCTCTTGCCTGAAGGGGTTGCGGCGGCCGATGCGCGTTGGCCGGTGTGGTGGCGTGCGAAGGACGGTAGCCTGAGCAAGACACGACTGCATGAGCTGGCCCCGGCCCTGACTGGTCCTGCGATCGTGGTGGTGCCTATGGAGATGCTGGGCAGTTGTGAGATCGGACCTGTGCCGGGAAAGCGGCTCAAGCCTGAAACACTAGCGTACGCCGCCGAAGACCATCTGGCGGCGCCGCTGGAAACCTTGCACCTGGTATTCGGCTCGCCGGATGCACAAGGGCATCGGCGGGCCTTGGTGGTAGAGCGTAAGGTTCTGGCCAACTTGATAGCCTTGTTGAACGCTCAGGGTATCGACCCGCTCGGTATCCATGCCGATGCCGACCTATTGGGCGCCCGGCAGCCTCATGCCCTGTGGCTCGAAGGCCGCTGGTTGTCGGGCGGACAGGGTGGGCCTTGGCTGGCCGCCAGTCCCCAGGCGGCCGAGGTACTGATGGGGCAGTTGCCGCCGATGGCTCGGCAGGCCGAAACTGTTGCTGTGCAGACGGTAGACAACCCAACCGTCGAGGGTGCCTTCCAAGCCTTCATCCAAGGCCGAGCCCAGGCCCTGGACCTGCGCAAGGGGCCCTTTCGCCGACGCGTCGCGTTAGTGCCTTGGTCCTCCCTGGCTGGCGGAGCGTTACTGGCCTTCGCGATGGTGTGCCTGGCGGAGCATCTGCGCGCTGACTGGCTGTCGAAACGGACGGAGCCGCTGCATGCCGAGAACATTCAGGCGTTTCTGCGTTGGGCGCCCGGGTATCCTGTCGCAGGTGACCTGGCCGCGCAAATCAAAGCCTTGGAGTTCCGTCCTAGGGCGCCGACTACTGTCGAGGGGCTGGTTGCTTTCACGGAGCAATTGGTGGAGACCGGTAACATCACGGTTGAACGAGCCGTGTTCAGCCTTGGCGAAGGGTGGCGCCTGGAAGTGCTTGCGCAGGGTTTCGGTGACCTTGAGCGTCTGCGCCGGCGGGCCCCTGCCGTGCTGATGGATCAAGCCCGGCAGGCCAAACAAGGTGTGCGCGCGACCCTGACTTTCAGGGAGGCTGGCTGATGCGCAGGCTTGAGCAAGCCTTGATAGGCCACTGGCAATCGATACCCGGTAATCGACGGAGAGTGATCATGTTCTCACTCTGGAGTTTGGCAATGGTGGTGCTATGGCAGATTGCCTGGGTGCCCGGCAACCAGCGCTTGCAACAGGCCGAGCTTGCCCATGAGCATGAGCTTAAGCTTGCTGGGCACCTGCAGCGGGTTTCGACAGGCCCGGCCATGGTGCGGGAAGCGGTGAAAGTGCTGACACCCGCCGGGCTGAACGAGCGCGCACTGGCCGCTGGCTTGCGAATCAACGGGTTGCAGGCACGGGCGGGGCAGGTGGACGTCAGCCTTGAGGGAGAACCTGCGCCACTGCTGGGCTGGCTGCATACGCTGGAGCTTGACGGCGCGCAGGTTCGCAGTTTGCAGTTGCAAGTAGTCGATGAGCAGTTGCAGGCGCAGTTAGGGTTGGCACTGCCTGAGACCAGCTCCGATTAAGCTTGGCTTCAGCCAACAACAGTAGGCTGTTCCCATCGAAATCGAATCAGGACCTGTCACCATGAAAACCCGTTACCTCGCTTTGATCTTCGCTTCACTGTTCAGCACTGGTGCGCTGGCGGCTGGCTACACCGGCCCTGGTGCCCAGTCGGTCACCACCGTCGCTGCCGCCAACGATGCCGCCGATGATACCCCGGTGGTGCTGCAAGGCTTCGTGACCAAGAAGATCAACAACGACGACAGGTACGAATTCAAGGACAACACCGGCACCATCACCGTGGAAATCGATCATGAAGACCTGCCGCCAACGCCATTCAACGACAAGACCAAGGTCAAGCTGACCGGTGAGGTGGAGAAGCACCTGATGAGCCGGGAGGTGGATGTGGATATTGTCGAGATCATCAACTGATCCGAGATTCTGGGGCTGCTTTGCAGCCCATCGCGACACAAGGCCGCTCCTACTGGTGTTACGCGATCCCTGTAGGAGCGGCCTTGTGTCGCGATGGGCCGCAAAGCGGCCCCAAGATTTAGCTCGATTTCAGCGGCAACTTGCTCAGGTGCAACGCCACCAGCAACGCCACCGCCAGCAAACTGCCTATGAACAGCCCTATGCCGCTCCAGCCCCACTGGTGCCAGAACACCCCACCCGCCGTACCCGCCACGCTCGACCCTGCGTAATAGCTGAACAGGTACAACGACGATGCCTGCCCCTTGGCCTTCAGCGCGCGCCGGCCGATCCAGCTGCTGGCCACCGAGTGCGCGCCAAAGAAGCCGAAGGTGAACACCAGCATGCCAACGATCACCATCGCCAGCGGGCTGGCCAGGGTCATCAGCAAGCCGCCCGCCATCACCACGATACTGGCCCAGAATACCTTGCGCCGGCCCAGCTTGTCGGCGAGGGCGCCGACTTGCGCCGAGCTATAGATGCCTGACAGGTACACCACCGACAGCAAGCCGACCAGTGCCTGGTTCATATGGTAGGGGTCGGCCAGCAGGCGGTAGCCGATGTAGTTGAACAGGGTGACGAAGGCGCCCATCAGCAGGAAGGCTTCAAGGAACAGCCACGGCAGCCCGGCATCCTTGAAGTGCATGACAAAGCCATCCACCAGGCTGCGCGGGTTCATCTGCTGCGGGCGGAAGTTTCGCGACTCCGGCAGCACTTTCCAGAACACCAATGCCGCCACCAAAGCCAGGCCGCCGATGGTCAGCATTGCTGTATGCCAGCTGACGAAATCGATCAATACGCCGGTAATCAGACGCCCGCTCATGCCGCCGATGGCATTGCCGCCAATGTACAGGCCCATGGCCAGGCCGATGTGTTGCGGGTGGATTTCTTCGCTCAGGTACGTCATCGCCACCGCCGCCAGGCCGCTCAGCGACAGGCCGACCAGGGCGCGGGTGGCCAGGACCAGCTCCCAGCTCGGCATTACCGCGCTGGCCAGGGTCGACAGGGCGGCACAGACCAGGGCGAAGACCATCACCGGCTTGCGGCCGATTCGGTCTGAAATGGGACCCGTGATCAACAGGCCGAATGCCAGCATCGCAGTCGACACAGACAGCACCAGGCTGCTCTGCGCCGCGTTGATGGCAAATTCCTTGGACAGCAGCGGCATCATCGGCTGCACGCAGTACAGCAGGGCGAAGGTAGCGAAGCCGCCGCTGAACAGGGCCAGCACGGTCTTCATGAAGGCGGGGGTGCCTTTTTCGATCCACATGTCGTTCAGGGCAGCAGCTTCTGGCTCGGCAGGAAGGGGGGCTAAAGCAGTTTTCACGGCGGGTACCTCTGGTGCAATGAAAAAAGCATATAGCTGGCTAATGATTACATCCAATATATTGTTCGACCTATTTAAGACGTTTAGCGACCTGTTCGGAGCCGGCCATGGAACTGCGCCACCTGCGTTACTTCATTGCCGTAGCCGAAGAGCTGCACTTTGGCCGCGCCGCCCAGCAGCTGGGCATTTCCCAGCCACCGCTGAGTCAGCAGATCCAGGCATTGGAACAGGAGCTGGGCGCGCGCTTGTTCGAACGTACCAATCGTCGGGTCGAGCTGAGCGAGGCGGGGCGGCTGTTTCTTGAAGAGGCCCGACAGGTGCTGGCGCAAGTGGAAAAGGCCGCTGACGTCGCCCGGCGCGCGCAATTGGGTGAGCTGGGCGAGATGAAAATCGGCTTTACCTCTTCGGCACCGTTCACCTCGAAGATTCCCAAGGCCATCCATGCCTTTCGTCAGCGCTTTCCGGCGGTGCACCTGAACCTCAAGGAAATGAGCAGCCGCGATGTCGCCGAGGGGGTGTTCGACGAATCCATCGAAGTGGGGCTGATGCGCCCGATGCCCCTGCCCGAGGGCTTGCTGGCCACCGAGTTGTTCCGTGAACCGCTGGTAGCGGTTATCAATGCTTCGCACCCTTTGGCCGAGGGCACCGAGCAGGGCGTGCATATGGCGGCGCTGGCCCAGGAGCCGTTCGTGTTCTTCCCCCGCAGTTATGGCAGTGGCTTGCATGCGCAGTTGTTGAGCCTGGCCCGGCAGGCGGGCTTCAGCCCGCATTTTGCCCAAGAGGCGGGGGAGGCGATGACCATCATCGGCCTGGTGTCGGCGGGGCTGGGGGTGTCGGTGCTGCCAGCGTCGTTCCAGCGCATGCGCATTGAAGGGGTGGTGTACCGCACCTTGCTCGATGAAGGGGCGATGTCCGCGGTGTGGCTGGTGCAGCGCGAGCGCGGCGGCTCGGCCATGGCCAAGGCGTTTGCCGAGTTGGTCACAGGGCAGGCCTATGGTTGAAGGGTCGGGTATTCGTACCCGGCAAATGGCACTGGCCATTGCTGCGGCGGCGCCACATACTCGGGCATTCGTAGAAACACGGAGGTCAATCATGCGGCGCGTGGTGTTCAATCAGAAAGGTGGCGTGGGCAAGTCGAGCATCGCCTGCAACCTGGCGGCGGTCAGTGCCAATGAAGGCTACCGGACCCTGTTGATCGACCTGGATGCCCAGGCCAACTCCACCCAGTACCTCACCGGCCTGACCGGCGAGGACATCCCCATGGGTATTGCCGACTTCTTTAAACAGAGCCTGTCCAGCGGGCCGTTCAGCAAGAAGAACAAGGTCGATATCTACGAAACCCCGTTCGACAACCTGCACGTGGTCACCGCCACGGCAGAGCTGGCCGACTTGCAGCCCAAGCTTGAAGCCAAGCACAAGATCAACAAGCTGCGTAAGTTGCTCGACGAACTGGACGAGGATTATGAGCGGATCTACATCGACACCCCGCCGGCGCTCAACTTCTATGCGGTTTCGGCGCTGATCGCTGCTGACCGTGTGCTGATCCCCTTTGACTGCGACAGCTTCTCGCGCCAGGCCCTGTACGGCCTGCTGGCCGAGATCGAAGACCTCAAGGAAGACCATAACGAAGACCTGATGGTCGAAGGGATCGTGGTCAACCAGTTCCAGTCGCGTGCCAGCCTGCCGCAGCAGATGCTCGACGAACTGCTGGCCGAGGGGCTGCCGGTGCTGCCGGTGTACCTGGGGAGCTCAGTGAAGATGCGTGAGTCTCACCACGCCAGCCTGCCGCTGATTCACCTGGAGCCGAAGCACAAGCTGACCCAGCAGTTTGTCGAGTTGCATGATTTGCTGGAGGAGAATGGCTGAAAAGTCGGGATGTGCCTGGCTGGAGACTTCGTCAGCGCTTATAGGTGCTTGCCATGAAATTTCCAGCGCCTATGAGATCGAGCGCCGCCCGCGCGGCGCTTCGCGGGGCAAGCCCGCTCCCACAGTCTGTTTCGGGCCAGTCTTTCCTGTGCAATTACCGGTGCCCGCCTTGGTGCATGACTGGAGATCAGTGAAAAGCAGTTGTGCCCACCTCTGATATCGAAGGGGGTAAACAAGGCGGCCAGCGGTAGCCTCACAGAAGGGACTGGCCCGAAAAAGACTGTGGGAGCGGGCTTGCCCCGCGAAGCGCCGCGTGGGCGGCGCTCGATCTTACAGGCGCTATGTAACTCAAGGCATGCACCTGAAGCCCCCTAAACCCCCTGCCCACGCACCCACTCCAGCAACCACTGGAGTGGAAACGCCCCGGCCTGGCGCCTGACTTCGCGGCCGTTCTTGAACAGCAGCAGGCTGGGAATCGAGCGGATGCCCAGTTGCCCGGCCAGGTTGCGGTTGGCTTCGCTGTCGAGCTTGGCCAGGCGGCAGCGGCCTGCCAGCTTGCGGGCGGCTTGTTCGAAGGTGGGAGCGAAGGACTTGCATGGGCCGCACCAGTCTGCCCAGATGTCGACCAGCAGCGGCAGGTCGCCCTTGATCTGGCTGGCGTAGCTGGATTCGGTGAGTTCGAAGGGGGTGCTCAGCAGCACGTCCTGTTTGCAGCGGCCGCATTTTGGGGCGTCGCCCTGGCGTTCGGCCGGCAGGCGGTTGAGGCCGTTGCAGTGGGGGCAGGGGATTATCAGAGATTCGGACATATCAATTCCTTGTGTTGTTTGTTCGGGCCCTATCGCCGGCAAGCCAGCTCCCACAGGGGTACCGTTTGCCTCAGGAGCGACGCTGTACTTGTGGGAGCTGGCTTGCCGGCGATGGGGCCAGTACAGCAACCCCAAATTCAGGATGAGCAGCTGATTTCCAGGTGCTTGCCCCACTCTGGCGGGCGCTCGGCGTAAGCCTGCATACCAGGCTGCTCTTCAAAAGGCTTGCTCAGTACCTGATGCAGCCGCCGCACCTCACTGTAATCCCCCGCTTCTGCCGCTTCGATGGCTTTCTGCGCCAAGTAGTTGCGCAGCACATACAACGGGTTCACCGCATGCATACGCGTTTGCCGCCCGTCGGCATTCCCGGACTCCCGCTCGCAGCGGGCCAGGTAATCGGCGCCCCAGGCGTCGAAACCGGCCAGGTCGATGAAGTCGTCACGCACCACGCTCAGTGCCTCGGCCACTGGCTGCTCGCCCAGCTTGCGGAAGAACAGGTTGTAATCCACCCCCCCACTCTGCATACGCTGCAACAGGCGTTCGAGCAGCGCCATGTCGTCATCCTCGGCAGTGGTCAGGCCCAGGCGTCGGCGCATCAGGTCCAGGTAATGGGCCTGGTACAGCGGCAGGAACAACCCCAACGCTTCTTTCAGCGGTTCCACCTCGATTACCGTGGTCAGCGCCTGGGCCAGCGCGCTGAGGTTCCAATGGGCGATGGGCACCTGGTTGGCGTAGCTGTAGCGGCCACGGTCGTCGGAATGGTTGCAGATGAAGTTGGCGTCGAAGTCGTCGAGGAAGGCGAATGGGCCGAAGTCGAAGGTGATGCCGAGGATCGACATGTTGTCGGTGTTCATCACCCCGTGGCAGAAGCCATAGGCCTGCCAGCGGGCGATCAGTTCGGCGTTGCGTTCTACGAGGGTGCGGAACATGGCCAGGTAGGGTTGCTCGGCATCGCGGCATTCGGGGTAGTGCTGCTCAAGCACATGGTCGATCAGCACCCGCTGCTGCTCGGGCTGCTTGGTGTAGTAGAAGTATTCGAAATGGCCGAAGCGCACGTGGCTCTGTGCCAGGCGCGTGAGCATCGCCGCGCTTTCGCGGGTTTCACGCCATACCGGTGTGCTGGAGCCGATTACGCACAGCGCCCGGCTGCTGGGGATGTTCAGGGCGTGCAGGGCTTCGGAGGCGAGGAACTCACGAATGGATGAGCGCAGCACGGCGCGGCCGTCGCCCATACGCGAGTACGGGGTCTGGCCGGCGCCCTTGAGGTGCAGGTCCCAGTGCTCGCCTGCGTCATTCAGCACTTCGGTCAGCAACAGGCCACGGCCATCGCCGAGCCGTGGGTTGTACGAGCCGAACTGGTGGCCGGAATAGACCATTGCCCGGGGGTCGGCTTCTTCCCATAGCTTGTGGCCGCTGAACAGCTCTGCGAACAGCGGCAGGTCGGCTTGGGCGGGGTCCAGGTCGAGCAGGGCCATGGCCGACTCGCTCGCTACCACCAGGCGCGGCTCTGCGATGGGTTCGGGCAGGACCTGGGTGGAGAACGCGTCGCCCAGGCGGGCGAAGCGGTTGTCGAAGGTGAGTTGGTCGAGGGCTTTCACGGGCTGCTCCTGGAGGTCGGTGCCATTGGGGCCGCTTTGCGGCCCATCGCCGGCAAGCCAGCTCCCACACCGACCACGCCGACTTCAAGTCATGTGCAGTACCTGTGGGAGCTGGCTTGCCGGCGATCGAGGGCAAAGCCCTCGCAGGCATTTTGGGCGTTCATGCCCTATGGAGTCCACTCACACGGGTTGAGTGCCATCCGATTTCGGCTGTTCCATCGGTATCAGCTGCTGCTTGCCACCTTTCGGGTCCATCAGGAACACCTCCACCTGGCGAACAGAGATCTTGATGTCATGCGCCTTGAACTCGCGGCTGATGTAGCGGTTGAGTTCGTCCAGTGTCGGGTTGCGGTCGCCCAGGTCGCGTACGTGCATGCGCAGTTCGTGGTCCAGCGAGCTTTCGCCAAAATTGAGGAAGTACACGATCGGTTCCGGGTCCTTGAGCACACGCGGGTTTTCATGCGCACCCTTGAGCAGCAGGTCGCGCACCAGGTCGAGGTCGGAGCCGTAGTCGATGCCCAGCTTCAGCGTTACCCGGGTCACCGTGTCGGTCAGCGACCAGTTGATCAGCTGGCCGGTGATGAAGGTCTTGTTGGGGACGATGATGTCTTTGCGGTCGAAGTCGGTGATGGTGGTGGCGCGGATGCGGATCTTGCTCACCGTGCCGGACAGGTTGCCGATAGTGATGGTGTCGCCGATACGCACCGGGCGCTCGAACAGGATCATGATGCCGGAGATGAAGTTGGCAAAGATCTCCTGCATGCCGAAGCCCAGGCCCACCGACAACGCGGCCACCAGCCATTGCAGCTTGTCCCAGCTGACCCCCAGGGTCGACAGGGTGCTGACGATGCCAACGCCGACGATGGTGTACGACAGCAGTGTGGTGGTGGCGTAGGCACTGCCCTGGGCCAGGTTCAGGCGTGACAGCACCAGCACTTCCAGCAGGCCTGGCAAGTTGCCGGCCAGGGCGAAGGTGATGCCGACGATTACCAGCGCGCCCAGCAGGTCGCCAAGGCTGATCGGCACCATGCTGGCGGCGGCACCGGTGCCGCTGGTGTATTCGTAGAGCACGAAGTTGTTGAGGTAGGCGAACACCGAGATCAGGTCGGACCATACCCAGTACAGGCCGGCGATGAAGCCGCCGAGCAGGGCCAGGCGGATCAGGCGCAGCGACTGCTGGTTGACCTGTTCGATGTCCAGCGTTGGCTCTTCGGTGATGACTTCGCCGTCTAGCCCTTCCTTGGCTGCCGCGCGCTTGCTCAGCGCGCGCTGGTAGGCCAGGCGCCGCGCCGCCACCGACAGGCCGCGCACGAACGCCGCCTCGATCACCAGCCAGAACAGCAGCAGGTACAGGGTGTAGATCAGCCGGTCGGTGAGCTTCAGTGCGGTGTAGTAGTAACCGAAGCACACGGCGACGAACAGAGCGATGGGCAGGGCGGTAAAGGCCACGCCCACGGCCCTGCGGAACAACGAGGTGTCGCGGTGCGCCGGGCTGCTGAGCAGCAGGCGGCTGAGCAGCCAGGCCATCAGTGCGTAGCAGGTCAGCACCACGCCGATGCCCAGCACGTCGTCGGCCAGCGCCGAAGGCTGGTGTTCGGCCACCGCCACCACGCCGACCAGGGCCAGCACCACGGTGCCCAGGCGCCGTACCCAGCCGCGCAGGAATTCGACCTGCGGCTTGTGCCAGCGGAAGTGGATTTCGGCCACGCCGCCTGGGGCGAGGATGCGATAGGCGGTGTAGAACACCAGCCAGGCCTGGGCCAGTTGCCAGAGCGCGGCGCCGAGGTTGGCGTTCTGCCCGCGGGCGTCGATTTGCAGCGCATAGCTGCACAGGGCAAGGCCGAGGCTGACCGGCATTGCCAGCAGAATGTTGATGAGGATCGCCTGCGGCGTGTGCCACTGGCTGTCGCGGCGGAAATGGCCGATGTCCTGGTGCACCTTGCCCAGCCGTTGGTACAAGTACTTACGCCGCCACAGCAGGGCGCCGATCACCAGCAACAGCGGTAAGAACAGCAGCGGGCGCTGGCTGAGGCCGTCTGCCAGTTCCTTGATACCGGAGCCCCACGGCAGGTTGGCGACCTGGTCGGCCAAGCGCTGTGGCACGTAGCTCAGCCAGTCCCAGTCCAGCGGCTTGTTGCTGGGGATCCAGAACATCTGCTCGTCGAGGGTGGTGCGCAGGCTCTGGGCTGTGCCCAACAGCTGCTTCTGGTTGAGCTGCAGGGTGATCGATTCGTTGAGCAGCGCCGACAGCTCGCGGTTCAGCCGTTCCAGCAGGTCGCTGCGGGTGATCGCCACTTCCAGCAGGGCCTTGCGCAGCTGCGGGGTCACGTCTTCCTGCGGCTGGCCGGCCAGCAGCTTGTCGACATAGGTAACCGGGCTGCTCATCTGCTCGCGTTGCTGATTGATCTCGAACTGGTACAGGCGCGTGTCGGCGATCTGGTCGGCGAGGTCACGGTCGAGCTTGAGGTGCGGCAGGGTCTGCTTCTGCTTGTAGAGGATCTTCGACAGCAGCAGGCTGCCCTTGAGCACGTTGATCTGTTCATCCAGCGCCTGGTCGGCCTGGGTCAGGCTGTCAAGTTGCTGCTTGGTGCGCAGGTTCTGCTGGGTCAGCTCGTTGAGGCGGTCGGTGCTTTTCAGCAGGTAGTCGGAAAGCTTGAGGTTGGCCGCGCTTTCGGTGGCCAGCAGGCTGCTGCCGCCGGCCTTCTGGGCTTCGATCGACTGCTGGGTAACGGCTTCCTGGGACTGGGCCAGGCGCTTGTCGTTGATCAGCGTCTGCAGGTCCTGGATTTCCTGCTCCAGGCGCGCGGCGCGTTCGATCAGCAAATCGTGACGGGCGTTGCCGAGGTCTTGCAGCACGCTGTTGCCGGCCAGCTCCTGGCGGCGCAACAGGGTCAGCGCGTTGAGCGCGGCCAGTTCGGCGTTCAATTGGTTGCGCTGGTCGGCGTTGATCGATTTGCCGCCGTCTTTGCCGGTCTTGAGGATGTTGTTGATCTGTTGGGTGCGGCTCTGGCTGCTGCTGATCTCGGCCTGGGCGCGCTCGGGGCGGGTTTGCGAGTTGATGATCAGGCTATTGGCTTCAGACAGCGCCTTCTGCAGCTCACCCTGCTGGGTGTTGCGCTCGCTGAGCATCTGCTCCAGCTGCGGCACGCTGAGGCTGCCGTAGCGCTGGGCCACCGGCTGCGCCTTGGTTTCCTTAAGGCGGGCCAGTTCTTTCTGGCTGTCGCTGGTTTCCTTCGGGGCGCTGGTCAGCTGCTGCTTGAGCGCGGCCAGCTTCTTCTCGTTGTCTTCCTTGCTGGCCAGCAGGCTCAAGGTCTGTTCCAGCACCTGCTGCAGGGCCTTCTGGTCGGCTTCGGGCAGCTTGCGCTCGGCGATCTTGTCGAGGCTGTTCTGGATGCTGGCGGTGGTCGGGGCTTCCGCCGCGGTGGCGGCAAAGGAAAGGGACAGGCACAGCCCGAGCAGGGCTGTGCGAAGGTACACGCGCAGGGACATAGGCAGACTACTTGTGGATCCGGCAGAAACGAAGTTTAGAGGAACAATCCTGGTCCGGGTCGCGTTCCTTCGGGGAATCTGACGCCCACTTTCTGGATCTTGTTCCCGTCCATGGTCGCCACGGTCCAGATCGTGCCATGCCAATCGACCTGGTCGCCTACTACTGGAGCGCCTCCGACCTTCTGTCGGATGAACTGTGCCAGCGGCATTTTCGCGTCCAGGCCGTCCAGTTTCAGGCCGTACAACGCGGCCACCGCCCCCAGTTCGGCATCGCCCTCGAGCACAAAGTCGCCGAAGAAACGCAAGTCCAGCCCACGCTGCGGTGCCTGGCTGAACAGTTTGCCGAGCGCCGGCAGGTTATGTTCGTGGCCGATCACGCAGAGCATGTCGTCGACTTCCAGCACGGTACTGCCCGATGGGTGCAGCAGTTGCTCGCCGCGGAACAGCGCGGCAATCCGCGTGCCTTCTGGCATTTTCAGCTCGCGCAGGGCGGCGCCGATGCACCACTTTTCCTTGCCCAGCCGGTAGACGAACATTTCCCACTCGCTGGTGATGTGCACTTCCAGGGCGGAGCGGGAGATCGGTGCAGGGTCTGGCGGTACCGTCACTTTCAGCAGCTTGGCCATCCACGGCAGGCTGGTGCCTTGCACCAGTAGCGACACCAGCACGATGAAGAAGGCCAGGTTGAAGAACAGCTGGGCGTCCGGCAGGCCGGCCATCAGCGGGAACACCGCAAGGATGATCGGTACCGCGCCGCGCAGGCCGACCCAGGAGATAAAGCCCTTTTCGCGGCCGTGGAAGGCCTTGAACGGCAGCAGTGCCGCGACCACCGACAGTGGCCGTGCCACCAGGATCATCCACAGCGCCAGGCCCAGCGCCGGCAAGGCGATGGGCAGCAGGTCGTGTGGTGTGACCAACAGCCCCAGTACCAGGAACATGCCGATCTGCGCCAGCCAGGCCATGCCGTCGAGCATGTGCAGGATGCCGTGGCGGCTGCGGATCGGTTTGTTGCCCAGTACCAGGCCGCACAGGTACACGGCGAGGAAGCCGCTGCCGTGCAGGGCGTTGGTGAGCGAGAACACCACCAGGCCGCCGGCCACTACCAGAATCGGGTACAGGCCGCCGGCCAGGTTGATGCGGTTGACCAGTTGCAGCATCAGCCAGCCACCGCCCAGGCCCAATAACCCGCCGATGCCGAATTCACGCAGCAGGTGGGTGAGCAGGCTCCAGTGCAGGCCAGTCTGGCCGCTGGCGATCATGTCGATCAGGGTGACGGTTAGGAACACCGCCATCGGGTCGTTGCTGCCCGATTCGATTTCCAGCGTGGCAGTCACCCGCTCGTTCAGGCCCTTGCCGCCCAGCAGCGAGAACACCGCGGCGGCATCGGTTGAGCCGACGATGGCGCCGATCAGCAGGCCCTGGATCAGGCTCAGGTTGAACAGCCAGGCGGCGACCAGGCCGGTGAGTGCCGTGGTGATCATGACCCCGACGGTGGCCAGCGACAGCGCCGGCCACAGCGCCACGCGGAAGCTCGCTACGCGCGTGCGCAGGCCGCCGTCGAGCAGGATCACGGCCAGGGCCAGGTTGCCCACCAGGTAGGCAGTCGGGTAGTTGTTGAAGATGATGCCGCCACCATCGACACCGGCGACCATGCCGACCGCGAGGATGATGACCAAGATAGGGATGCCCAGGCGCGACGACAGCGAACTGACCAGGATACTTGCGCCCACCAGCAATGCGCCGATCAGGAACAGGCTGTTGATGGTGCTTGCATCCAAAGGCAGGTACTCCGGGATATCGCGGGAAAGGGGGCTTGGCTGCTTGACTTGGCAAGTCGCGTGCCAATCGATTCTAACCTGATGAATTGCCAGCATGTAAAGCGTTTCTGCAGATGTGCAAAAGGCACCGCGGTGGGTGCCTTTTGTTGTGTTGCCTATGCGGGCCTATTCGCGGGTGAACCCGCTCCTACAAGGGGTAACCTATTCTTGTAGGAGCGGCTTTAGCCGCGAAAGGGCCGGTGCAGGCTTACGCCTGCTTCACCTCACGCATTGGCTTGCCCTTCACCGGTGCACCGTTGGCCTTGTAGTACTTGGCGGTGCTGCGCGGCAAAGGCTTGCGGTTGCGGATCTTGTCCGAGATTTTCTCGGCGATCATGATGGTGGTGGCGTTGAGGTTGCCGGTGATGATGATCGGCATGATCGACGCATCGACCACACGCAGGCCTTTCATACCGTGCACGCGGCCTTCGCCATCGACCACGGCCATATCGTCGGTGCCCATCTTGCACGAGCAGGACGGGTGGAAGGCGGTTTCGGCGTGCTCGCGGATGAACTTGTCCAGTTCTTCGTCGGTTTGCACGTGGGCGCCCGGGCTGATCTCGCGACCGCGGTAGGGGTCCAGCGCCGGCTGGGCCATGATTTCACGGGTCAGGCGGATGCCGTCACGGAACTCCTGCCAGTCCTGCTCGGTGGCCATGTAGTTGAACAGGATGCTCGGGTGCTGGCGCGGGTCCTTCGACTTGGCCTGGATACGACCACGGCTTGGCGAGCGCATCGAGCCCATGTGCGCCTGGAAGCCGTGCTCCTTCACGCCATTGGAGCCGTTGTAGTTAATCGCGACCGGCAGGAAGTGGTACTGAATGTTCGGCCACTCGAACTCAGGGCGGGTGCGGATGAAACCACCGGCCTCGAACTGGTTGCTGGCGCCGATGCCGGTGCCTTTGAACATCCACTCGGCACCGATGGCCGGCTGGTTCCACCACAGCAGCGATGGGTACAGCGATACCGGCTGGGTGCAGGCGTACTGCAGGTACAGCTCAAGGTGGTCCTGCAGGTTTTCGCCAACGCCCGGCAGGTCGTGCACGACCGGGATGTCGAGGCTTTCCAGCAGGGCGCGCGGGCCAACGCCGGAACGCTGCAGCAGCTGTGGCGAAGCGATGGCGCCGGAGCTGACGATCACTTCCTTGCGCGCACGGGCTTCTACGCGCTCCTCGCTGTCGCCGACCAGGTAGGTCACGCCAACGGCGCGCTTGCCGTCGAACAGCACACGGTCGCTGAGGGCGTGGGTGACGATGGTCAGGTTCGGGCGCTTCTTGGCTTGGTCCAGGTAGCCGCGGGCGGTGCTGGAACGGCGGCCGTTCTTGGTCACCGAACGGTCCATCGGGCCGAAGCCTTCCTGCTGGTAGCCGTTGAGGTCTTCGGTGCGCGGGTAGCCGGCTTGCACGCCGGCTTCGACCATGGCGTGGAACAGCGGGTTGTTGCCGGCTTTTGGCGTGGCAACGCTGACCGGGCCTTCGCCACCGTGGTAGTCGTTGGGGCCGATGTCGCGCGTTTCGGCTTTACGGAAGTACGGCAGGCAGTCGAGGTAAGTCCAGTCCTCGAGGCCTGGCAGTTCCGCCCAGCCGTCGAAGTCCATGGCGTTGCCGCGGATGTAGCACATGCCGTTGATCAGCGACGAGCCACCCAGGCCCTTACCGCGACCGCACTCCATGCGGCGGCCGTCCATGAACGGCTCCGGGTCGGTCTCGTAGGCCCAGTTGTAGCGGCGGCCCTGCAGCGGGAAGGCCAGCGCAGCTGGCATCTGGGTGCGGAAGTCGAAGCGGTAGTCGGGGCCACCGGCTTCCAGCAGCAATACGGTGACGCCGGCATCTTCGGTCAGGCGGGTGGCCAGGGTGTTACCGGCGGAACCGGCACCGACGATGATGTAATCGTATTCCATGGGTTTCTCCCATTAGAGCGGCAAGCTTCAAGCTACAAGCTGCAAGAAAAAGCAGCCGTGCGAAGCTCGCGAATGGATGAGGCTTGCAAGGGCCGGTGGCATGCGCCGACCGGCTCTTTCTTGCAGCTTGAAGCTAACGACTTGCAGCTGTCGGTCAGAAGACCGACGAGTAGCCGCCCAGCTCTACCTGGACCGACTTGATGCGAGTGTATTGAGCCAGCGAGCTGACGCCGTTCTCACGGCCGACGCCCGACTGCTTGTAGCCACCGACCGGCATTTCGGCCGGCGATTCACCCCAGGCGTTGATCCAGCAGATACCGGCTTCGAGCTTGTGGATGATGCGGTGGGCGCGGCTGATGTCGTTGGTGCAGACACCGGCGGCCAGGCCGTAGTCGGTGTCGTTGGCACGGCGGATGACTTCTTCTTCGGTTTCGTAGGTGAGGATGCTCATCACCGGGCCGAAGATCTCTTCCTTGACGATGGTCATATCGTCGGTGCAGTCGGTGAATACGGTCGGGGCCACGAAGGCGCCGTTGGCGAAGTCACCGGCGGTCAGGCGTTCGCCGCCGCACAGTACGCGGGCACCTTCTTCCTTGCCCTTGGCGATGTAGCCCAGCACGCTTTCCATGTGCTGGAAGCTGACCAGCGGGCCGAAGTTGGTGTTTTCGTCTTCCGGGTTGCCAACGCGGATGCGGGCAACGCGCTCGGCGATCTTGGCTTCGAAGGCCGCTTTCATTTCAGCCGGGATGAACACGCGGGTGCCGTTGGTGCACACCTGGCCCGAGCTGTAGAAGTTGGCCATCATGGCGATGTCGGCGGCCTTGTCCAGGTCGGCGTCGGCGCAGATGATCAGGGGCGACTTGCCGCCCAGTTCCATGGTGACTTCCTTGAGCGACGAGCTCGAGGCGCTGGCCATGACCTTCTTGCCGGTGGTGGTGCCGCCGGTGAAAGAAACCTTTTCGATGCGTGGGTGCTCGGTCAGCCAGGTGCCGACTTCACGGCCGCTGCCGGTCAGCACGTTGAACACGCCGTTTGGCAGGCCGGCTTCGGTGTAGATCTCGGCCAGTTTCAGGGTGGTCAGCGAAGTGACTTCCGACGGCTTGAAGATCATTGCGTTGCCAGCGGCCAGGGCCGGGGCAGATTTCCACAGGGCGATCTGGATCGGGTAGTTCCAGGCACCGATACCCACGGTCACGCCCAGCGGCTCGCGGCGGGTGTAGACGAAGGACGATTCGCGCAGCGGGATCTGCTCGCCTTCGATGGCCGGTACCAGGCCTGCGTAGTATTCCAGCACGTCGGCGCCGGTGACGATGTCGACGTAGCGGGTTTCCGAGTACGACTTGCCGGTGTCCAGGGTTTCCAGCATGGCCAGCTCATCGTTGCGCTCGCGCAGGATGTCGACGGCGCGGCGCAGGATGCGCGAACGCTGCATGGCAGTCATCGCAGCCCAGACTTTCTGGCCACGCTCGGCGCTTTCGACGGCTTTCTCGACGTCAGCCTCTGTCGCACGTTGCACGTGGGCGAGGACTTCGCCGGTAGCCGGGTTGATGGCTTCGAAAGTGGCATCGCTGCCAGCGTCGACGTATGCGCCATCAATGTAGAGTTTTTGCGTTCCGAAACGGGCCATAGTGTCCTCGCAAGTGCAGTGTGTGGTTTGGCTTGCGCGTCACGCTCCTGCCGGGTTGGCAAGGGCCGTGCGCGCTGGGTCAGCAACCTGGTCGTTGGTAGCCAGGGTGTGCTGCTTAGCCAGTTGTAGATCCATGTATTCGTAAGCAATCCGTATCGCCTGGTCGGTGTCGAATGCATCACCCGACAGGGCACCACGCAGCCACAGGCCGTCGATCAAGGCTGCCAGGCCACGGGCTGCCTTGCGCGCATGGTAGAGCGGCAGGGCGCGGCGAAACTGGCAACACAGGTTGGAATACAAGCGGTGGTCGTTGATCCGCTGCAACCTGTGCAAATCGGGCTGGTGCATGCTGGAGGCCCAGAAGGCCAACCAGGTTTTCATTGCCGGGCCGTTCACCTGGCTGGCATCGAAGTTGCCCTCGATGATCACTTTCAGGTGAGCGCGCGGGCTGTCGTCCGTCAGGGCCTGGCGACGTGCTCGAACGCCTTCGTTGAGCATGCTCATGATGTAACCCATCGTCGCTGCAATCAGGCCGTTCTTGTCCCGAAAGTAGTGACTGATGATGCCGTTCGACACACCGGCCAAACGGGCAATCAGCGCAATGCTGGCGTCCCCCAGACCGACCTGATCGACCGCCAGCAACGTGGCTTCGATCAACTGCTGGCGGCGGATGGGTTGCATACCGACCTTGGGCATCTTGCTATCTCCTCAGGCCTCTTCGAGCAGACGACATGCGGCTGACTCGGCGAAGGCCAGTCTATTTTGTTTTGATTGAACGTTCAATCAATAAAGAATAAGCTCTGCGACAATTTGTGCCATTGACAGTTTTTCAGGCCGTCGAGCAGGCATGGATTGACACCCCAGGAAATCGCGTAACCCCCGGAATACAAGGCGTTGACGGGCATGAGCGATGCGAAATGCAGATTCTGCCGTGCGGCCACAGGCCCTGCGACAGGCCCTTGGAGCGGGCGGGGTGATCTGTGACGAATGCGCGCACCTCGGCATGAGGCGTGGCATTTTCAGCAGGCCACCTGTCTGTTTTTTTGCAACGTATCGATTCGGGATCACGGTTTCCAGGGTGCTTTTATAACACCTGACGCAGTGGGGATATTCCACCAATTGCTCGGGAAAGACTGATTAGCCTCCACAGCCGTACTGCCCGGAGCATTCGTGCAATGAGTTCTGCCTCACTTACCAAGCCCCCCGCCGAGAGGGTCCGGGTCAACCGCGTGGTGTTCTTCACCTCCGCGCTGATGATCCTTGTTCTGACTGCCTTGCTGATCGCCGTACCCGAAACCGCCGGCCAGGTGCTGGGCGTGGCCCAGAAGTGGCTGACGCGCACCTTTGGCTGGTACTACATGCTGGTCATCTGCGGCTACCTGGTGTTCGTCGTCTACCTGGCCTTCTCCGACTACGGCAGCCTCAAGCTGGGCGGCAAGGACGACCAGCCGGACTTCAGCTACGGCGCCTGGGCCGGCATGCTGTTCTCCTCCGGTATCGGTATCTCGCTGCTGTACTTCGGCGCTTCCGAGCCGCTGGACCACTATTTCAACCCACCGGAAGGCACCCCGGCCAGCCTCGAAGCTGCGCGCCAGGGCCTGCAGCTGACCTTCCTGCACTGGGGCCTGCATGGCTGGGCGATCTACGCCCTGGTCGGCCTGGCCGTGGGTTACTTCGCCTACCGCCACAACCAGCCCCTGGCCCTGCGCTCGGCGCTGTACCCGCTGGTCGGTGAGCGTTGGGTCAAAGGTGCCGCGGGCAATGCCGTGGACATCTTCGGCATGTTCGTCACCCTGCTGGGCCTGGTGACCAACCTGGGTATCGGCTCGATGCAGGTGTCGTCCGGCCTGGAATACCTGTTCGGCATGGACCACAGCAAGACCAACCTGCTGGTGGTGATCCTGGTCATGGCTGGCGTGGCTACCGTGGCAGCGGTTTCGGGTGTGGAAAACGGCATCCGCCGCCTGTCCAACCTGAACATTGCGCTGTTCAGCGGCCTGCTGATCTTCGTGTTACTGGGCGGCGAAACCCTGCACCTGCTCAATGGCTTCGTGCAGAACGTCGGCGACTACCTGAACGGTATCGTGCTGAAAACTTTCGACCTGTACGTGTACGAAGGCGAAGCCGGCAAGTCCGAGCGCTGGCTGGGCCTGTGGACCGTGTTCTACTGGGCCTGGTGGATTTCCTGGGGCCCGTTCGTCGGCATGTTCATTGCCCGTATCTCCAAAGGCCGCACCGTGCGCCAGTTGGTCATGGGCGTGCTGCTGATCCCGCTGGGCTTTACCCTGGCCTGGCTGTCGATCTTCGGCAACACCGCGCTGGACCTGGTGATCAACCAGGGCGCTGTAGAGCTGGGCAAGACTGCGCTGGAACAGCCTTCGATGTCGATCTACCAGCTGCTGGAATACTTCCCGGCGGCGAAGATCGTGATCGGTGTGGCGGTGTTCGTCGGCTTCGTGCTGTTCCTCACCCCGGCCGACTCCGGCGCGGTGATGATGGCCAACCTGTCGTGCAAAGGCGGCAAGGTCGACGAAGACGCCCCGCACTGGATGGTGGTGTTCTGGTCGGTGGTCATCACCCTGGTCACCATCGGCCTGCTGTTTGCCGGTAACTTCGAAGCCATGCAGACCATGGTGGTGCTGGCAGGCCTGCCGTTCTCGGTGGTGCTGGTGCTGTTCATGTTCGGCCTGTACAAGGCCATGAAGCAGGACGTGGCGGTCGAGCAGGAGCGTGCCGAGCTGGCCGCCCGTGGTCGTCGCGGCTTCAGCGAGCGTCTGTCCCAGCTTGAGCTGCAGCCGACCCAGGCCGTGGTGCAGCGTTTCATGGACAAGCAGGTCAGCCCGGCGCTGAAAGAGGCCGCTGCGCAGCTGCAGACCCTGGGCTTCGAGGTGGAAACCCGCGTTGGCCAGTCGCGCAACATGATGGGCCTGCGGGTGATGATGGACGAGGGCAACCCGTTCGTTTACGAAGTGAGCCTGGACGGCTACATGGCCGCACCGAGCGAAGCACCGGTGGAAGGCGAGCCGGAAGTGCGCCAGCGCTTCTACCGTGCCGAGGTATACTTGCACGATGGCAGCCAGGAGTACGACCTGATGGGCTTTGCGCCTGAGCAGATCGTGCGTGATGTGCTGGACCAGTTTGAAAGCCACCGCCAGTTGCTGGGGCGTGTGTACAGCTGAGCCACGCTAGTAAGAAGGGCCTTGCCGTGTGCAAGGCCTTTTTTTTGCCCAAGCTTTATGTATCCCACGCGGTTGACACCGCCAAGGCACCTTGCTGGTTTTGCCCAAAGGTGCTGCACATGAACCCTCCCGCCTTCGACTTCCAGTACGCTGCCGCCAGGCAGTTTTCCGACCGTCCGACGTTACGCCAAGTGGCGAGTCGCCAGCTGTTGAAGGTCTTGCTGGCTGAGCTGCCGTGGCTTGCCTACGTGACGCCTGCGCTGCCGGATGCCGACCCGTTGATGCTCGATAGCCCAGACCCCGACACACCTTACTGGACCACGCAGCCGTTGCTCGGCAGAGTGCTCGAAGCGCTGCTTGGCCCTGGCGAGCTGGACCTGGAGCCTATCGGCGAGCGCCATTACAAGCTTGGCTTGACGGCAGACTATCGCTTTGCAGGCTCGGACAGTGAATTCGCAACGCGACAACTGGCCGGTTTGTCGGCCCCGCTCAATGAATTGCTTGAACAGCTGCCGCGACGGTTCTGTGAAGCGCAGCTGGACTATTGGCGGGCGAAGGGTAGCGCTGGCGTTAGCCGGGACAGCTGGTTGCAGTTGTTGCTGCGCACCGCCCTGTTGCGCGGTCTACCGCTGCAAGGCCTGGACCAAGAGGAGCAGGCTTGCTTACGGGGCTTGATCAGCGGTGGCAAAGACCAGCCCCCGGTGTTTGTCGTGCGGGCCAAGTTGGAAAATGGCTCGCTGTATTTTCAGGAGAAGCTCAGCAGTTTGCTGGTGATGGGCGAGTCCGATGCCCGTCAGATGGTGTTGTGGTGCGCCCCGTCGGGCATTGTCCGTAGTTTTGCCTCGTTATCCGCATTCGGCGAAGGCTTGCGCGACGAATTGGCCCAGCGCTACAGCTTCGACAGTCTCAGCTGGACCCGCTGCAGCGTTGAGGGCAACGTGTTTGCCCAACAGGTATCGCTGCTTCTCGACGGCATGTTCGAACGCGTTGACCTGTTACGTCACGACAATTTTGCCGATGTCGACGAGCTTGAGCGGTGCTACGCCCGGTTGAGCGATCCAGCCGCCTGGTTCCTCCGATATGAGGACGAGACGGCAGCGGTTGCATCACCCCCGGGGATCGCTACCTGTTCCCCGCAGGACAGTTTTGCATGGCGTGCTGCTTTGCTGCAGTTGGCGCTGCACCACATGGATGCCGATGGCGTGTCAGCGCTGGATGGTATCCAGCCATTAACGGAGTACGCCAGCCACAAGTTGAGTGAGCGGATCGCCAAGGACCATGGCGATGACACCTCTCCCGATGACCTGCTGCTGGATTTGTACCTCGCCCGCGGGGTACCGGGCGGGGCGGCGACGGGTGCAGGTGGTGGTGAGCCATTGGTGTTTGTCGGCAGCAAGACCCTGACACAGTTCGCCATCGGCAACCTTGCTTCGCTAAAGGGTGCTTTCATCAAACAAATTCGCCGCAAGGACGGCAAGGCAAGCCCGACCTGGCTGACTGCAACGGCCGCTGCACAACTGGTGACTGAGCTCGATATCGGGGGCCGGTATCCGGCCTACGTGGCTGCTCAGCTGAACGACCCTGCCGGGCGAGCCGAGCGTGTGATGCGCTTTGGCAAGGCGTGGCGAAGCGCATTCCTGGCGAGTGCCCTGACGGGGAAACTGGACGATAAGGTTTCCGAAACCGGCTTGCAGAGCGTGGTTGATTTCTGCGCAGGTCATGTGGACCCGCAGACGCCTAGAATGACCATTTTCCCCCTGGCATTCAGGCGCAGTAGCACTTCTACCCACAAAGACGCGGTGCGTGGCATGTACGTGCTGTTCTGTGCCGAGCCGCGCCGGGTGTTGTTGTACCGGCCCCTGTATCGGCAGGACACCGTTCGCGAGTATGCGAGCCTCGACGCATTACTTGAACATGTCCGAGATTCGTCGTTGCTGCAAGCCAGCATCCTCGACTGGATGGAGCCTGGCGCTAAGACTGTCTACCAGCAAGGTGGCTTCACTGAGCCGCATATCGTCAGCCTGGGCATCGACCCGTATGCACTGCCCGAGCGTCCAGCCCCGGCGCTGCTCGACATCAAGTTCTGGCACAACGACCTCGACGAGCGCTTCTACAAGGCCAATGCTGATTTGCTGATCGAGCTGGCAGACCTGCAATCGGTTTCCACTGCCGAAAGCCGCTGGGCGCTCCTGACTGAGGGGGCCTGGCTGTTGTTCGATGTAGTGACCTTGGCGGTGCGCGGCCCGGTTGCTACAGCTGCTTGGCTCGTGCAGCTGCTGACGTCGTTGCAGCATGACCTGACGGCGCTGGAGCAGGGCAGCGATTTCGACCGGCCTGCTGCCGTTGCCGATCTGTTGCTGAACCTGTCCATGGTATTGCTGCATGCCCATCAACCGAATCTTGAAGTATCCCGTGAGGTCTTGCCTGGCGCCTTTAGCTTTGAAGGCGCCCGAGGTCAAACAGGAGCGTTCAGTGAAGTGGCGGTCAAACCCATTGAACAGGCACTCATCCCCCTGGTCGGCCAGGCGATAGACTTTTCGTGGCGCGGCCAGCACGGCTTCAACTGGTTGCCGCCGGCACAACGCAAACAGTTGCAGGCCATGCGCTCGAGCGTGTCGGTCAACGGGTTGCGGCCGCTGCCTGAGGGTATGTATGCGGGGTTGTATCACATCGATGACAATTACTATGCCGCCATGTCAGGTGACGTCTACCGCGTAGAGGTTTTGCCAGAGGGTGTGCGGGTAGTTGATGACCAAGGCGCATCAGGGCCCTGGCTTGTGGTCGCCAATGATGTCTGGCGTATCGATACCGCGTTACGCCTTGCCGGGGGCGTCCCGGGTGGCGCGGCGCGGATTGCCGCGCGTTTCAACGCCATGCATACGCAAGTTGCGCGCCTGGACCTTGAAATCGCAAACGTCAGGTTGGACGTGGCCAAGGCAGGTTCTGATGTAGTCTCTGCTGGGCGCGAGCTTGAAGCCGTGCAGCGCTTGCGCAGTGGTTTGCAGACACAGATCGGTTCGGCACCGGCGACCGAGGAACTCTCGGGTTTGCAATCGCTGGCGCTGAAATATGACCAGAAAATCGCCGCGCTAAAGACTCGTATCGTGCAAGCGCGGGAACTGGCGGCTACTTCGTTGGAAGAAGCCGTTCGCAAAGGTCAGGATCGGCTAGGGCTGTTATCGACCATGGCAGAAGCCAAGTATGCGACCCAGCGCAGGATCGGCGCCTGGGACCCGGTGCTTGAAGAGCACCAGGCTACGACCCGAGTCGACCTGATCCGCGACAGCCAGTTCGTTTTCAACGAGTTTCAGATCCTTGCCGACTACCCTCAGCTGAGCGTGCTGCAAAGTAACCTTGATGGTAAGCCCTTGGCAGAAGTTGGCCAACAATACGCCGCCCTTCGCGACCGTTTAGCGGTTGTTGCTGACTACCAGGACCGCATGCTCGCGATGCGCATCGTACTGGATGATTTGTTGGCCAGTTCGCCGGATGAGCTGGTCATTTCCTCGGTCATTCCCGAGCACCAGCAAACGGTGGGGCAGTTGATCGGTGAGCGCAAATTCACCACGGTCCAGCTGCGCTTCCACCAGGTTCAAAACCTGGCGGATCTGGCGCTGCATCTGGACGCGGCTTCCGGCCGACAGGCGCTTGCTGCTTATCGGGACGAACTGGTCGGGCTGTCCCTGCGCAGTGCGGCTGATGCACACGGTGAACTGGATCTGGCCAACCTTTCGTCAGAAGACCAGGTGGTGATCCTGCAGGAGGCATGGGATGAGTACTCTGCTGCGTTGCTCAACAGTGCTCGCATGCTGCGTGACGGCGGCGAATTGGTAGAGCCTGCCATGCTGGAACGGTACCGCCAGCATGTCGAGCAATTGAAGCGTGATGCGGGTCAACGCCTGGTCGCCGCGCTGCAGCAACCAGCCCTTGATGCGGCGGGTAAACGTGTACCGTATCGGGTTTCCACCGAGCAACAGCGGGTAGTGCGCAACCGCGAGGGCCAGCTGATGATTGGCACGCAGGTCGAGATCGACGGCCAGCCTGTCGTCGAGGTGCGCGAAGGGTTCAGTGAGCAGATGCTGGCGACGTTTGACCTGGTGGAGGGCCAGTGGGTGCAGCGTGTCAGCAAGCGCCCATCATTGACCGAACATAGCGCGCCGAGCGACCTGCCGATGTGGGTCCAGGCGTTGCTGGATGAGAGTACCACTGTGCGGGCCAAGGCCAGTGATTATGTCGAGAACGATATCAAAGGCCCCTTGCTTGCGCAGCTGTTTGACCAGCAGCTGGAGAAACTGGACAAGGCGGTTGATGTGGTGCGCGATGCCGGAGGTAACGATGCGCTGATAAGGAGCCTGGAGCGTGACGCCGATACCTTACGCCACGAGAAGCGGCTGCAACTGACAACGCTGTATACCGATACCCACTATCCTTCAGCTGAGGCGTTGCGTTTCCTGCATGGCGAAGGTTTGATCCAGGTCGAGTACATCGCCAGGCAGACCATGCAGGATGGAGGCGTCTTTGATGAATACCGAATTGTTCGCCTGCCAAGCAGACGCTACCTCTGGGCCGCGCATTTCCATTTGCCTACGCCTGTCGCCAACGCTGAGGATTTTACCGTGGGCCATCTCAAGACCTGGAGCCAGCGTCGGCTCAGTAGCCGCCTGGCGGCCATTGCGGGTCAGCGGTTGCATCGCGGCAAACTGACACTGGAACAGGCCAGGGGCATCATTCCGTTCCGCTGACCTGGCCAGCCGGGGCGACGGTACGGCGGCTGCGATGCGCGGGCATCGTCTGGTTGCCCCGTTCGGCAATCATCTGTTCAAGGCTGATCAGTTCGATGCCCTGGCTTTTCAGGTGGGGTAACTCCCGCGCCAGTACTGCCAGTGTCTGCGGATACGGGTGGCCGATCAGCACTGCCGAGCCCTGTTTACGGGCAAGGGCGACACCCTGTTGCAACTGCTGGTCGATCGCTTCGAGCGTCCGTTCATTGTCCAGGAACACATCGCGTGAGACCTGCGCCAGGCCCACTTTCTGTGCATGTGCCGCCGCTACGGTAGCGGCACTGGTGCGGCTGTCTACAAAAAACAGGTGACGGCGCTGCAGCTCGGCCATCAGCCAGGCCATCGCCTCGTTCTGGGCAGTCATGCGGCTGCCCATGTGGTTATTCACGCCCACGGCGCAAGGGACTTTGCTCAACGCCATGTCCAGGCGCTTGGCCAGCTTTTCGAGCGGCACACCAGGGTGCCAGGCGTATGGCCCGGTGGCCGGGTCCATGGGCATGTGCAGGATCACGGTCTTACCGGCCTTGTGCGCCTGGCGGGCGAAGTCGGTGGCGTGCGGGGTGTCGGGCATGATCGCCATGGTCACCGGCCCGGGCAGGGCCAGGGTGCGGCTGTCACGTTCGGGGCTCTGGCCCAGGTCGTCGATGATGATGCTCAGGTAGGCCTTGCCGGCCGGCGCCGCTTGCGCGACCCCGGCCAACAGGCAGAACAACAGACACAGCAGGTAACGCATCGTGAGGATCATTTGCCCGAGGTGATGTTCAGCCCTTTGAGCAGGCTCAGGGCCTGGCTCAGCTGGAAGTCGTCATCCTGCGGGCGCTCCTTGCGCTTGCTGCTGCCGGTCGGGCGGTCGGCGCCGCCATTGCCGTTGCCCAGGTGGCCCTGCAGGTCGGCTTCCTTGAAGTTGTCGGTATCGACTTCGGCGGTAAGCTTGGCCGGGCGCACTTCGATGTCGGGGACAATGCCCTGGGCCTGGATCGAGCGGCCGTTGGGGGTAAAGTACAGCGCGGTGGTCAGCTTCAAGGCGCGGTCATTGGCCAGTGGCAGCACGGTCTGCACCGAGCCTTTGCCGAAGCTGTCGGTGCCCATCAGCACGGCGCGCTTCTGGTCCTGCAGGGCGCCGGCGACGATTTCCGAGGCCGAGGCACTGCCGCCGTTGATCAGCACCACCAGTGGCACGCCTTCGCTGGCATCGGCCGGGTCGGCCGAGAAACGCAGCTCGGAGTTGGCGATGCGGCCCTTGGTGTACACGATCAAACCCTTGGTCAGGAAGTGGTCGGCCACTTCCACGGCCGATTGCAGCACGCCGCCGGGGTTGTTGCGCAGGTCCAGCACCACGCCGCGCAGCTTCTTGCCGTTGTCCTTGCGCAGCTTGGCCAGGGCCTTGCCCACCTCGTCGCCGGTCTTGACCTGGAACTGGGTGATGCGGATGTAGCCGTAGTCGTTCTCCAGCAACTGGCTCTTCACGCTCTTGACCTGGATGACTGCGCGGGCCAGGGTCACATCAAACGGGTTACCGCCGTCACGCACCAGGGTCAGGGTGATTTTCTCGCCAACCTTGCCGCGCATCTTGTCGACCGCTTCGGTCATGGTCTGGCCGCGGGTCGGCGCGCCGTTGATCTTGACGATCAGGTCGCCGGCCTGCACGCCGGCACGCGAGGCCGGGGTGTCGTCGATGGGCGAGACCACCTTGATGAAGCCGTCTTCCTGGCCCACTTCGATGCCCAGCCCGCCGAACTCGCCGCTGGTGCTCTCCTGCAGCTCCTGGAAGTCCTCGGGGCCCAGGTAGGCCGAGTGTGGGTCAAGGTTGCTGAGCATGCCCTTGATGGCATTCTCCAGTAGGGTCTTGTCGTCCACCGGCTCGACATAGGCGGCCTTGATGCGGTCCATGACCTCGGCGAAGGTGCGCAGTTCTTCCAGCGGCAACGGCGCTTTTGCGGTCACCTCGGTGGCCGGTACGGCTGCAGGCTGAGCCGCGTGCGCCGGCTGTGCGGCAATGGCCAGGGGCGCGCCGACCGCCAGGGCGATGGACAGGGCCAGCTGGGTGAGACGAGGCGAGTGCAGCATGTCGAACGAACTCCTGATCCTGTAAGCGCTCCCAGGGGAGCATCGGCGCAGCATTCAGGCTACACCGTAGATATTTTAGCCTCGGCACCACTGCGAAGGGTCGGTAGGCCGGCCCTGCTGGCGGATGGCGAAGTACAAGCCTGCCGCGTCCTGGCCACCGCTGTCGCCAACGGTGGAAATGGCTTCACCGGCCTTGACGATATCACCGGCGCTCTTGAGCAGGCTCTGGTTGTGGCCGTACAGGCTCAGGTAACCGTTGCCATGGTCGAGAATGACCAGAAGCCCGGCGCCGCGCAACCAGTCGGCGAACACCACGCGCCCGCCGTGTACCGCACGCACCTGGGTGCCTGGGTTGGCGCTGATCATCACCCCGTCCCACTTGGCACGGGCGTCGCTGCCACGGGCATCACCGAAGCGTGCCAGTAATCGACCATTGACCGGCCACGGAAGTTTGCCCCGTGCTGCAGAAAAAGCGCCGCCGTAGTTGGCGCCGTCGCTGGAGACCATCGGCCCGAGGGTGGTGCGGGCCTTTTTCGGCGGCTCTACAGGCTCGGCGGGCTCGCGCGCTTGCTCGCGGGCAGCGGCGGCGGCCAGCGCTTCCTGCTGGCGGCGTTTTTCGGCTTCCTGCTTGGCCAGCAGGGCCTTTTGCCGTGCTTCTTCAGCCTCGCGGGCCTGACGCGCCAGGGTTTCTTCGATGGTCTTGAGCACTTTGGCCAGGTCGGCCTGATCCTGCTGGCGTGATTGCAGCTTCTGGTCGCGGTCCTTCATGTCGCTATTGAGCTTGGCCAGTACCTGCTGGCGCTTGCCACGCTCGGTTTCCAGGGCCTGGCGGCGGGTGTCCAGGTCGGCGCGTTGGGCCAGCAGCTGTTGCTGCTGGGTAGCGATCTCCTGTTCGACGTTGGCCAGTTGGCGCAGGGTCTCGTTGAAGGTGCGCAGTTGCTCCAGGCGCGCCTTGCTGACGTAGTCGTAGTAAGTGAGGGTTCGCGCGAACTTCTCGGGGTTCTGCTGGTTGAGCAGAAGCTTGAGGTATTCCTCGCGGCCGTTCTGGTAGGCCGAACGGGCCTGGATGGCGATCAGTCGCTGTTGTTCAACGCGGGCGCTCTGGAGTTTTTTTTTCTCGGTATCAAGGCGCTCCAGCTCGCCCTCAGTCTTTTTTAGTTCTTGCTGCAGGGCCTCCACCTGCTTTTCGAGGTTGCCGATATCGGTCTCGGTGGCTTTGAGGTCCTTTTGCACACCGGCTTTTTCTTCCTGGAGCTTGCCCAGCGTCTTCTTGAGCTCGGCAATGTCCTGACGGGTGGCGTCCAGTTGCTGCTGGGTCTGTGCACGCTCATCGGCGAAGGCCGGGCTGAGCAGGCAAGACAGGGCTAGGAGGATCAGGGCGCGAAGCATGGGGTTTGGCGTACCAAGGATGGAGACTGGCCTAGTATGCCCGCGCGGGCGGGCAAAAAAAACGCCTCGCTGCGGGTGCAGGGGGGCGTTTGTCTGGAATTCATGTGTTATTGGGGGCTGCTGCGCAGCCCGATCGCGACACAAGGCCGCTCCTACAGCCATCACGCGGTCCCCTGTAGGAGCGGCCTTGCGTCGCGATGGGGCCGCAAAGCGGCCCCCTTAACACCGAATCAGGCGTCGACGAGGATCGAAGTCCCGGTCATTTCCACCGGCTTCTCCAGCCCCAGCAGCTTCAGCATTGTAGGCGCCACATCAGCCAGCACGCCACCGTCCCGCACTTTCACGTTACGCTTGCCCACATAGATGAACGGCACCGGCTCAGTGGTGTGCGCAGTGTGCGCCTGGCCAGTGCACTCGTCTTCCATCTGCTCGACGTTGCCGTGGTCAGCGGTAATCAGCGCTTCGCCACCGACCTTGTCCAGGGCTTCAACAATGCGCCCGACACAGGTATCCAGCGCTTCGACGGCCTTGACTGCGGCTTCGAACACGCCCGTGTGGCCGACCATGTCGCCGTTGGCGTAGTTGACCACAATCACATCGAAACGCTGCTGCTCGATGGCTTCGACGATGTGATCGGTCACTTGCGGGGCGTTCATTTCCGGCTGCAGGTCATAGGTGGCGACCTTTGGCGAAGGGATCAGGATGCGCTCTTCGCCTTCGAACGGCTCTTCGCGGCCGCCGGAGAAGAAGAAGGTAACGTGGGCGTATTTCTCGGTTTCGGCGATGCGCAGCTGGGTCTTGCCGTTCTTCGCCAGGTATTCGCCCAGTACGTTGTTCAGGCTGGAAGGCGCAAAGGCAGCCGGTGCGGCAATTTTCGCCGAGTACTGGGTCAGGCCGATGTAAGCCGCCATCTTCGGCAGGCGCGCACGGGCGAACTCGGCAAAGTCTGGCTCGACAAAGGCACGCGACAGCTCGCGGGCGCGGTCGGCACGGAAGTTCATGAAGATCACGGCATCGCCATCTTCGACCTTGACCGCTTCGCCGATGCGCGTGGCCTTGACGAACTCATCGCTTTCGTCGCGGGCGTAGGCCGCTTCCAGGCCGGCCTGGGCGGTGTCGGCGGTGTATTCGGCGACGCTATCGACGATCAGGTTGTAGGCGGCGCTGACGCGGTCCCAGCGGTTGTCGCGGTCCATGGCGTAGTAGCGGCCGATCAGGCTGGCGATGCGGCCTTTGCCAAGCTTGGCGAAGGTGCTGTCGAGCAGCTCGATGGACGACTGCGCGCTGCGTGGCGGGGTGTCGCGGCCATCGAGGAAGGCGTGCAGGTAAATTTTCTCGGCACCACGTTGTGCTGCCAGTTCAGCCATTGCCACCAGGTGGTCCTGATGGCTGTGTACGCCGCCGTCGGACAGCAAGCCAAGGATGTGCACGGCCTTGCCGGCACCCACTGCCTGGTCCACCGCACCGGTCAGCACCGGGTTCTGGAAGAATTCGCCGTCGCGGATGGCCTTGGTCACCCGGGTGAAGTCCTGGTACACGACGCGACCGGCGCCGAGGTTCATGTGACCGACTTCGGAGTTGCCCATCTGCCCGTCCGGCAGGCCGACATCCATGCCCGAGCCGGAAATGAGGCCGTGCGGCAGGGTGGCGCGCAGCCGATCATAAACCGGGGTATTGGCGGCAAAAATGGCGTTGTGTTCGGGGGTTTCACTGTGGCCGAAGCCATCCAGGATGATCAGGACCAGGGGTTTGGGCGTACTCGTCATCAATCAAACTCACGGTTGTTCAAAGATGATAAAGAAACGCATTTTAGGGCAAATCCGCCACCCACGGCGAATATTCGTCCCGTTCCCCCGACCGGCGCACCTGTGATAGCCATATGAAGGTTGGTTTTGCCGCCGGCCCGTCGGGCTTTGGTGGCACCCTGGGGCTGTGTATACTGGCCGGCATTTTCAATCGCCTGGAACACCGCTGATGGTTGCTCACCTGATTCAATTCGCGACAGATCACTACATCCTGGTTGCGATCTTCCTCATTCTGCTGGTTCTGCTGCTCATCAATGAAATCCGCCGTGGCGGCCAGAGCCTGAGCAATGGCCAGCTGACCGCCCTGGTCAACGCCGACAAGGCGCTGGTGATCGACATTCGCCCGGCCAAGGAATACGCCGCCGGCCACATCGTCGGTGCAGTGAACATCCCGCAGGACAAGCTGGCCACTCGCATGGGCGAACTGGAAAAGCACAAAGAGAAGACCCTGATCATCGTCGATGCGATGGGCCAGCAGTCGGGCACGCACTGCCGTGAACTGCTAAAAGCCGGTTACAACGCCGCCAAGCTGAGCGGTGGCGTTTCCAGCTGGAAAGCCGATAACCTGCCCCTGGTGAAGTGATATGAAGCCCGTCATCGTCTATTCCAGCGACTACTGCCCGTACTGCATGCGCGCCAAGCACCTGCTTGAGAGCAAGGGCGTGGCCTACGAGGAAATCAAGGTCGACGGCAAGCCGCAGGTTCGCGCCGAAATGAGCCAGAAGGCCGGCCGTACATCGGTGCCGCAGATCTGGATCGGCAGCACCCATGTCGGTGGATGCGATGACCTCTATGCCCTGGAACGTGCCGGCAAGCTCGACGCGCTGCTGGCGGCCTGATTTGCACTGCATTCAAAAACATTAGGATAAGGATCTGCCATGACTGACCAACAGACCAACGGCGCTGCTGCAGAAGACAACAGCCCTCAGTTCTCCCTGCAGCGCATTTATGTACGCGACTTGTCGTTCGAGGCCCCGAAAAGCCCGCAGATCTTCCGCCAGACCTGGGAACCGAGCGTTGCCCTGGACCTGAACACCAAGCAAAAGGCCCTGGAAGGTGACTTCCATGAGGTGGTACTGACCCTGTCGGTTACCGTCAAGAACGGTGACGAAGTGGCGTTCATCGCTGAAGTGCAGCAGGCGGGTATCTTCCTGATCGCCAACCTCGATGCGCCTTCGATGAGCCATACCCTGGGTGCGTTCTGCCCGAACATCCTGTTCCCGTATGCCCGTGAGACCCTGGACAGCCTGGTGACCCGCGGTTCGTTCCCGGCACTGATGCTGTCGCCGGTCAACTTCGACGCCCTGTACGCGCAGGAAATGCAGCGCATGCAGGAAGCTGGCGAAGCGCCGACCGTTCAGTAAGTTTTGCTGTTATCAAGAAAGCGCCTCCCGGGGCGCTTTTTTGTTGCCTGTGCGGGCCCTATCGCCGGCAAGCCAGCTCCCACAGGTACTGCACAGGACCTGAGCTGTACGCGGTCCTTGTGGGAGCTGGCTTGCCGGCGATAGGGCCAGTGCAGGCTATACATCAGCTCCCGGCAAACCCATTCTGCCGCCACGCCTCATACACCGTCACCGCCACGGTGTTGGACAGGTTCAGGCTGCGGCACCCCGGCCGCATCGGCAGGCGCAAGCGCTGTTCGGCCGGCAGGCTGTCCAGCACCTCGGCCGGCAACCCACGGCTCTCCGGCCCAAACAGGAAGGCATCACCCGGCTGGTAGGCCACCTCATGGAACGGGTGCGAGCCCTTGGTGGTAAAGGCGAACAGCCGCGGGTTGCCCAGGCTTTCCAGGCATCCGGCCAGGCTCTCGTGGCGCTTGAGCGTGGCATACTCGTGGTAGTCCAGCCCCGCACGGCGCAGGCGCTTGTCATCCAGTTCGAAGCTGATGGGTTCGATCAGGTGCAGGTGGCAGCCGCTGTTGGCGCACAGGCGAATGATGTTGCCGGTATTCGGCGGAATTTCTGGTTGAAAAAGGATGACGTGAAACATGCACGGCTCCAAGCGTGAAGATGACGGGCATTCTACCCCCGAACCGGACGTGCGTTCGAAGGCGATGCCGCGGATGATCCTGTCGCTGGCAATCGTCGGGGTGATGGTGGGGCTGATGATCGGCCGCCTGACCGCGCCCGAAGAGCGCGAGTTGCAGCAGGTGCAGGTTGTGCAGGACGGCCTGGCGCTGTGGTTCAACGAAGAGCCCAAGCTGCACGGCGAGAACGTGGAAGGTACGGTGGCGTTGCTGTTCCAGGCCCAGGGCGAGCCCCAGCAGGGGCAACTGAGCCTGCAAGGCAAACCGGTGAGCTGGCGTGTGCAGCACAGCAAGGAAGGGTTGTTGCTGACGGTGGTGGCCGCGCGCCCCCTGCGCGGCGAGTGGGCCGGTGCAGAGGACGCTGGGCGCTGGCGGGTGCAGGTGAAACTGCACGAATAAAAGAGGGGATATCCCGGCCTGCCTGTACCAGGGTCCCCTGAAAGGGCTGCGGCGTATTGCGTGTAAAGGGGGGATGGCCCGGCCTGCCTGTACCGAGGTCCCCGAAAGCGGCGGTGCTGCGAATAAAAGAGGGGTTCACCCGGCCTGCCTGTACCAGGGCCCCCGAAACTGGGTATGTATTAGCTATTGCAGGGGGCGTGCCAGTTTTGCAAAGCCCGGGAATATTGGGGTTTGAGGGGGTTTTGGCCGGGCTTTGAGGGGATTTGTGCCTTGCTGAGGTGCAGTGAGCACAGGAACGGTGCGCGATATGGCTGAAATTTTTGGGGCCGCTTTGCGGCCCAATCGCGACACAAGGCCGCTCCTACAGGGGAACGCGAATTCCTGTAGGAGCGGCCTTGCGTCGCGAAGGGCTGCACAGCAGCCCCAAGGATCTTGCAGGCTTACTAGGAATTAGTGCTCATCACCTTCCTCTTCATCCCCCCCAGCCACATTCATCCCCAGCTCCTTGATCTTGCGCGTCAGGGTATTGCGCCCCCAGCCCAGCAGCAGCGCCGCATCACGCCGGCGCCCGGCAGTGTGCTTGAGCGCCGTCTCGATCATGATCCGCTCAAAGCTCGGCACGGCGCTGTCCAGCAGGTTGGTCTGCCCGCGCGCCAGCGCCTGGTCGGCCCATTGGCGCAGGGCCTGCTCCCAGTTGGTTACCGGCGCGGCGTCCTGTGGCAGGTTCAGCAGTTCAGGCGGCAGGTCGCCGATCAGCACTTCACGGCTGGAGGCCATCACGGTGATCCAGCGGCAGGTGTTTTCCATCTGCCGCACGTTACCCGGCCATGGCAGGTTGCGGATGAACTCTTCGGTTTCAGGCTTGAGAACTTTCGGCTCGACGGCCAGCTCCTGGGCTGCACGGGCGAGGAAGTGCCGGGCCAGTGCCGGGATGTCCTCGCGGCGGTCGGCCAGGCGCGGGATATGAATGCGGATCACGTTCAGGCGGTGGAACAAGTCCTCGCGGAACTTGCCGGCCTGCACCAGTGACTCGAGGTTTTGGTGCGTGGCGGCGATGATACGCACATCAACCTTGACCGGCACATGGCCGCCCACCCGGTAGAACTCGCCATCGGCCAGCACGCGCAGCAGGCGGGTCTGGGTGTCGGCAGGCATGTCACCGATTTCGTCGAGGAACAGCGTGCCGCCGTCGGCCTGTTCGAAACGGCCACGGCGCAGGTTGGCAGCGCCGGTGAAGGCGCCTTTTTCATGGCCGAACAGCTCGGATTCCATCAGGTCCTTGGGGATGGCAGCCATGTTCAGGGCAATGAACGGCGACGCCGCACGCGGGCTGTGGCGGTGCAGGGCGTGGGCCACCAGCTCTTTACCGGTACCCGACTCGCCGTTGATCAGCACGGTGATGTTCGAGTGGCTAAGGCGACCGATGGCGCGGAACACCTCCTGCATGGCCGGGGCTTCGCCGATGATCTCCGGGGTGGCCGCCAGGCTCTGCGGCACATCCAGCCCTTGTTGTTCCTGGGAATGCTGGTTGGCACGCTTGACCAGCGACACCGCTTCGTCGACGTCGAATGGCTTGGGCAGGTACTCGAAAGCACCGCCCTGGTACGAGGCCACCGCACTGTCCAGGTCGGAATGCGCGGTCATGATGATTACCGGCAGGCGCGGGTGCTGTTCGCGAATCTGTGCCAGCAGGTCTAGGCCGCTGGCGCCCGGCATGCGAATGTCGGAAATGATCACGTCGGGCTGCTGGCGAGCCAGGCGGCCCATTACACCGTCTGCGCTGTCGAAGCTCTGGGTGGTCATGCCTTCCTGTTGCAGGGCTTTTTCCAGGACCCAGCGGATGGAGCGATCATCGTCGACGATCCATACGGTTTCACTTCGGCTCATGAGGCGGTGGCTCCTTGTTCCAGGGGCAGGTAGATCGAGAAGGCGGTGTGCCCTGCGTGGCTTTCACACTCGATCAGGCCCTGGTGCTGGCTGATGATGTTCTGGGTAATGGCCAGGCCCAGCCCGGTACCGTCCGGGCGGCCACTGACCATGGGATAGAAGAGGGTGTCTTGCAGTTCCGGCGGGATGCCCGGGCCGTTGTCGATGATTTCCACCCGGGCGACCAGGCGATGACGCACATGGCCGATGGTGAATTGGCGCAAGGCGCGGCTGCGCAGGGTGATGCGGCCCAGGCGCAGTTCATTCTGCGAACTGATCGCCTGCATGGCATTGCGCACGATGTTAAGTACCGCCTGGATCATCTGTTCGCGGTCGATCAGCACGTCTGGCAGGCTTGGGTCGTAGTCGCGCACCAACGTGATGCAGCCTTGGCTTTCGGCCTCGACCAGGCTGCATACCCGCTCCAGCACTTCGTGAATATTGGTCATGGCCAGCGACGGCAGCTTGTTCGAACCGAGCATGCGGTCGACCAGGTTACGCAGGCGGTCGGCCTCTTCGATGATCACGTTGGTGTAGTCGCGCAGGCCTTCTTCGGGCAGCTCCCGGGCCAGCAACTGGGCGGCGCCACGGATGCCCCCGAGGGGGTTCTTGATTTCGTGGGCCAGGCCGCGCACCAGCATCTTGGTGGTTTCCTGCTTGCTCAGCTGGGCCTCTTCCTTGGTAATGCGCAGCAGCCGGTCGCGTGGGTGTACCTCCAGCAACAGCAGGGTCTGGCCCTGGTGCAGGATTGGCGTTACCGCGTAGTCGACGGTGATGGTCTGCCCGGTCAGCGAGGTGAGCTGTGCTTCACGCTTGGTGAACGGGTGCGCCTGCTCGACGGCCTGGCGCAGCGAGCTGAGCGCCTCGGTCGATTCAGTGAACAGTTCGCTGATGAACTGCCCATGGCTGCGCTGGCCACTGACCGCCAGCAGCATTTCTGCAGCCGGGTTCATGTATTCCAGGCGCAGCTCGGCATTGAGCAGCAACGTGGCGGTGGTCAGGTTGTCCAGAAGCAGACGGTGCTGTGCATCGCTGATGGTCATGAGTGTGGTTGACCTCTTTTGGCGCTTGTCTGGCGGGGGGCAGCCAGAACCGGGGCACGGTTAATCCGCTGATTCCAGTTTCCCTGTTGAAAATGCAAGAAACAAACCAAGGCTCCGAAAAGAAGCGGAATTGACCGATAAGCACCTGAAATTGTGCGGTTACGCACCAGAATGTGCGGGTTTAACGTTTCATGTGACCTTTTTTGGGCTGCATAGGAGGGCGCTCAACGGGTTAATGCACCAATATAGAGCATAGAGCGTTCAGGATTTATCGCACAGTTGCCCCGTGGCGCGAACCAGCGCCTGCGGCGCCTGCCTGCGGTCCAGTTCCTGGGCCAGCGCAGCGCTGCAGGCAGTGGCAGGCAGTCGGTCAAACGCTGCCAGTTGTTGGAGCAGCACAACCTGCAGCTCATCCAGTCGCGGGCGGATCTGGCCTTGCAGGTCACAGCGTTGGGTGTGCGGGGCGACGCCCTTGCGAGACCAGTCGGAAAGTAATGTGTACTGCACCAGCTTGTTCGCTTCAATCTGATCGGCGAAGAACGCTTCGGCGCGCTGGGGCGCCAGGCCGTGGCCAGGCGCAGCTGCACGTACATTCGCCAGCACTTGCTGCTCGCGCATGGTTGCTTGCACCGGCTGGCCGTTGTCCCATTTGTGCAGCGCCACGCCTTCGGCCAAGGCGAGGCGACGTTCGATGCTGTCGAGCAGAGCGGTGAGGGCGGTATCGGGCGTTGGGTTTGCGGTGCAACCGGCGAGCGCCAGTACGACCAAGGCGGCCAAAGGGAATGTACGCATGACAGACCTCCATAAAGTGAAGGCTCGAGTTTGGCGGTAGCTAAGGATGATTGGGGTAGGACGCTTCCGAAAGTGCGGCGACAGAAACGAAAACGGCCTCCCGAGGGAGGCCGTTTGATCATGTCACCGGCGCAGGGCGCCGATCAGATCAGCAGCTGTAGTACAGCTCGTATTCCAGCGGGTGCACGAAGGTGCGCACCTTGATTTCTTCTTCGCTCTTCAGCTCGATGAAGGCGTCGATGAAGTCGTCGGAGAACACGCCGCCCTTGGTCAGGAACGCACGGCCTTTATCCAGTTCTTCCAGCGCTTCTTTCAGGCTGCCGCACACTTGCGGGATGTTCTTGGCTTCTTCTGGCGGCAGATCGTACAGGTTCTTGTCGGCCGCGTCGCCTGGGTGGATCTTGTTCTGGATACCGTCCAGGCCAGCCATCAGCAGGGCCGCGAAGGCCAGGTACGGGTTGGCCGATGGGTCCGGGAAGCGCGCTTCGATACGGCGGGCTTTCGGGCTGCCGACGTAAGGGATACGGATCGAGGCGGAACGGTTGCGCGCCGAGTAGGCCAGCATTACCGGGGCTTCAAAGCCTGGAACCAGACGCTTGTACGAGTTGGTCGACGGGTTGGTGAAGCCGTTCAGGGCCTTACCGTGCTTGATGATACCGCCGATGAAGTACAGAGCAGTGTCGGACAGGCCGGCATAGCCTTCGCCGGAGAAGGTGTTCTTGCCTTCTTTCCAGATCGACATGTGTACGTGCATGCCCGAGCCGTTGTCGCCGTACAGTGGCTTCGGCATGAAGGTAGCGGTACGGCCGTAGGCATCGGCAACGTTGTGCACGACGTATTTCAGCGCCTGTACTTCGTCAGCCTTCTTCACCAGGGTGTTGAACTTGACGCCGATTTCGTTCTGGCCGGCAGTCGCCACTTCGTGGTGGTGAACTTCAACGGTCTGGCCCATTTCTTCCAGAGCGTTGCACATGGCAGTACGGATTTCGTGGTCGTGGTCGAACGGCGGAACCGGGAAGTAGCCGCCTTTCACGCCTGGACGGTGGCCTTTGTTGCCGCCTTCCACGTCAGCGCCGGTCATCCACGAGCCTTGCTCGGAGAAGATCTTGAACATTGAACCGGAGATATCGGAGTGGAACTTCACTTCGTCGAAGATGAAGAACTCTGGCTCTGGGCCAGCGAATACGGTGTCACCAATGCCGGTGCTCTTCAGGTACTCTTCGGCGCGCTTGGCGATGGCGCGTGGGTCGCGATCGTAGCCCTGCATGCTCGACGGGTCGACGATGTCGCAGGTGATGATCAGGGTTGGTTCTTCGGTGAACGGGTCCAGGACGGCCGTGTCGTCGACCGGCATCAGGATCATGTCGGAAGCTTCGATGCCTTTCCAGCCAGCGATGGAGGAACCGTCGAACATCTTGCCGACTTCGAAGAAGTCTTCGTCCAGCGCATCACGCGACGGCATGGTCACGTGGTGCTGAATGCCTTTGGTGTCCGTGAAACGCAGATCAATCCACTTGACGTCATGATCTTTGATGAGTTGAACCGACTTCGACATGTTGTCCTCCGGATGGTCTAGAGCGCGGTGGGCCGCTGCCCTGGAAAAAGGGTGTTGCCGGGCGCGGATAGTCGGCCAAGCTTACCTGCCTCACAAGGGAGCAAATTGCATGCCAGTGCCCGAAAATGGCGAGCGCGGGATAAAAGGGGGCGTTTGCGGGCATTTGACGGTGGGTTGGGCAGGAAAAGTGCACTCTTAAGATGCGGATTCTGATGGCTGCGCACCAATGTGGTGCATGCCTTGGTTTCTGTAGTGCCTGTGAGATCGAGCGCCGCCCGCGCGGCGCTTCGCGGGGCAAGCCCGCTCCCACATTTGTTTCGGGCCAATTATTCCTGTTTCCATTAGCGCGCGGCCCCTTGGTGTTCGACGCGATATCGAATGGGGCAAACAAGGATACGCGCGCCAATGGTGGCAGGAGAGACTGGCCCGAAACAAATGTGGGAGCGGGCTTGCCCCGCGAAGCGCCGCGCGGGCGGCGCTCGGTCTCCCAGGCGCCACAAAACCCGCCTCGTACATTTATCTGAAAGCTTCTGATCAAAAGTTGGTCAAATCCTGAGCAATTTCCGCTATAATTCGCGCCCCTCATTTTCGGCAGGCCCTGCGCGCGCTGTTAACCAATGAAACTTATCGTCAAAGTCTTCCCAGAAATCACCATCAAGAGCCGGCCGGTGCGCAAGCGCTTCATCCGCCAGCTCGGCAAGAACATCCGCAACGTGCTCAAGGACCTTGATCCCGAGCTCGCGGTCGACGGTGTCTGGGACAATCTCGAAGTGGTTACCCGCGTCGAAGACGAGAAAGTCCAGCGCGAGATGATCGAGCGCCTCACCTGCACCCCGGGTATCACCCATTTCCTGCAGGTTGACGAATACCCGCTGGGTGACTTCGACGACATCGTTGCCAAGTGCAAGCACCACTTCGGCCACCTGCTTGCCGGCAAGCGCTTCTCGGTACGCTGCAAGCGCGGCGGCCACCACGACTTCACCTCGATGGACGTCGACCGCTACGTCGGCAGCCAGCTGCGCCAGCAGTGCGGCGCCGCCGGCATCGACCTGAAGACGCCTGAAGTGGTGGTGCGCATGGAAATCCGCAACCAGCGCCTGTACGTGATCCACAACCAGCACAACGGCATCGGCGGCTACCCGCTGGGTGCCCTGGAGCAAACCCTGGTGCTGATGTCCGGTGGCTTCGACTCCACTGTGGCGGCCTACCAGATGATGCGCCGCGGCCTGATGACCCACTTCTGCTTCTTCAACCTCGGCGGCCGTGCCCACGAGCTGGGCGTGATGGAAGTGGCCCACTACCTGTGGAAAAAGTACGGCAGCAGCCAGCGCGTACTGTTCATCAGCGTGCCGTTCGAAGAAGTGGTTGGCGAGATCCTCAACAAGGTCGACAACAGCTACATGGGCGTGACCCTCAAGCGCATGATGCTGCGCGGCGCCGCCCATATGGCCGACCGCCTGCAGATCGAGGCGCTGGTGACCGGCGAGGCGATTTCCCAGGTGTCCAGCCAGACTTTGCCGAACCTGTCGATCATCGACTCGGCCACCGACAAGCTGGTACTGCGCCCGCTGCTGGCCAGCCACAAGCAGGACATCATCGACCAGGCTACCGAAATCGGCACCGCCGACTTCGCCAAGCACATGCCCGAATACTGCGGCGTGATTTCGGTGAACCCGACCACCCATGCCAAGCGTCACCGCATGGAGCACGAAGAAAAGCAGTTCGACATGGCCGTGCTGGAGCGCGCCCTGGAGCGCGCCAAGTTCATTTCCATCGACCATGTGATCGATGAGCTGGGCAAGGACATCGAAATCGAAGAGGTGGCCGAGGCGTTGCCCGGCCAGATCGTCATCGACATCCGTCACCCCGATGTCCAGGAAGACGAACCTCTGGCACTGGACGGTATCGAAGTCCAGGCCATGCCGTTCTACGCCATCAACAGCAAGTTCAAGCACCTGGACCCTACGCGCCAGTACTTGCTGTATTGCGACAAGGGTGTGATGAGCCGTTTGCACGCACACCACCTGCTCAGTGAGGGACATGCCAATGTGCGTGTTTATCGTCCGACATAAGACGCCGGGGCTGTATGGCGGCAGTATCCGCCATCGCCCTCCCGACCGCCGGGCCCGCTGAGCCTTAAACAGTACATATTCGCCGCCTACACTGGGCGGCAACCGAATCCTCTGATCGAGATACACTTGTGATCGAAAATCTGCGTAACATCGCCATCATCGCCCACGTTGACCATGGTAAAACCACCCTGGTCGACAAACTCCTGCGTCAGTCCGGCACCCTGGAGCGTAACGAGCTCAACGACGAGCGCGTCATGGACTCCAACGACCAGGAAAAAGAGCGCGGTATTACCATTCTGGCGAAAAACACCGCCATCAACTGGAACGGCTACCACATCAACATCGTCGACACCCCCGGCCACGCCGACTTCGGTGGCGAGGTTGAGCGTGTAATGTCGATGGTTGACTCGGTGCTGCTGCTGGTCGACGCCCAGGACGGCCCTATGCCGCAAACCCGCTTCGTGACCAAGAAGGCCTTCGAAGCCGGCCTGAAGCCAATCGTCGTGATCAACAAGGTTGACCGCCCGGGTGCGCGTCCTGACTGGGTTCTGGACCAGATCTTCGACCTGTTCGACAACCTCGGTGCCACCGACGAACAGCTGGACTTCAAAGTCGTCTACGCCTCGGCCCTGAACGGCATTGCCGGTCTGGACCACACCGAAATGGGCGAAGACATGACTGCCCTGTACCAGGCTGTCATCGACCACGTTCCAGCGCCAGCTGTTGACCGTGACGGCCCGTTCCAGATGCAGATCTCGGCACTGGACTACAACAGCTTCCTGGGTGTGATCGGCGTTGGCCGTATTGCCCGTGGCCGCATCAAGCCGAACACCCCGGTTGTTGCCATCGACGCCGACGGCAAGAAGCGTAACGGCCGTATCCTGAAGCTGATGGGTCACCACGGCCTGCACCGCGTTGACGTCGAAGAAGCCCAGGCTGGCGACATCGTCTGCATCAGCGGTTTCGACGAGCTGTTCATCTCCGACACCCTGTGCGACCCGACTGCCGTTGAGGCAATGAAGCCGCTGACCGTTGACGAGCCGACCGTTTCGATGACCTTCCAGGTCAACGACTCGCCGTTCTGCGGCAAGGAAGGCAAGTTCGTCACCAGCCGTAACATCAAGGACCGTCTGGACAAAGAACTGCTGTACAACGTTGCCCTGCGCGTTGAAGAAACCGACTCCCCAGACAAGTTCAAGGTCTCGGGCCGTGGCGAGCTGCACCTGTCGGTACTGATCGAAACCATGCGTCGCGAAGGCTTCGAGCTGGCCCTGGGCCGCCCGGAAGTGATCATTCGTGAAGTCGACGGCGTCAAGCAAGAGCCGTTCGAAAACGTCACCATCGACATCCCTGAAGAATCCCAGGGCAAGGTCATGGAAGAGATGGGTCTGCGTAAAGGCGACCTGACCAACATGGTTCCGGATGGCAAGGGCCGTGTACGCCTGGAATACAACATCCCGGCGCGTGGTCTGATCGGTTTCCGTAACCAGTTCCTGACCCTGACCAACGGTGCAGGCATCCTGACCTCGATCTTCGATCGCTACGACACCGTGAAGTCCGGCCACATGTCCGGCCGTCAGAACGGCGTACTGGTTTCGGTCGAAACCGGCAAGGCGCTGACCTACTCGCTGGAAACCCTGCAGGCGCGTGGCAAGCTGTTCGTTGAACACGGCCAGGAGATCTACAACGGTCAGATCATCGGCCAGAACAGCCGCGACAACGACCTGGGCGTCAACCCTACCAAGGGCAAGAAGCTCGACAACATGCGTGCTTCGGGTAAAGACGAAGTCATCGCCCTGGTTCCACCTGTTCGCTTCACCCTGGAACAGGCTCTGGAATACATCCAGGAAGACGAGCTGTGCGAAGTAACGCCGAAGTCCATCCGTCTTCGCAAGAAGATCCTGGACGAAAGCGAGCGTACCCGCGCTGCCAAGAAAGCCAAGAACAGCTAAGTTAGCGTTGGCTGAATGAAAACGCCCCCGGTCGAAAGGCCGGGGGCGTTTTTTTTGCTTTGAGATTCTGGGGGCTGCTTTGCAGCCCATCGCGACACAAGGCCGCTCCTACAAGAGACGGCGATCCCCTGTAGGAGTGGCCTTGTGTCGCGATGGGCCGCAAAGCGGCCCCAAAATCTCAAACATAAACATGATCAGCGCCCAACCACCTTGGGCTTGTAAGCACAATACCCCGGCCGCGGCCCGACCTTGGGGTGGTTGCGGCAGGTGTCCGGGCGCTTGTCATAAATGGTGCACAGCCGGCTTTTACGATCCAGGTACATGCAGTCATCGTTGCTCATCCGGGTCAGGGTGAAAATCCCCGACTTCTGGTTGAAGCGCTCGATGATGCCTTCTTTCTGCAGGCGCTTGGCCACATTCTTCGGCGGTTCGTCTTTTTCGAACTCGTCGACCACGCCGATACGGATCAGATCCTTGATCTTCACCTCCACCGGCAGGGTGCAGCAGGTCGAATGGCAGCCGTGGCACATGTTGCTGGTGTAGCGCTGCCAGGTCTCCAGGCGGTCGACTTCGGCCGCGGCAATCAGGGTCGTTTTCATCTTTATAGGGGGGTGAATCACGGTCTTGGGGCGCGCGATCATACCGGAATTGCTCAATTAATGAACAACCTTTTGACCGAATGCGCAAACGATCATGAAAACCACGAACCCAGGCTTTCGCTCCCGGTCGAAGCGTCTAGGCTGAACAGTCTCCCTCCGCTTTCGTCAACTTGCCCGAGGATGCCGCATGTCCCAGGAACCTAAAGCTCGTGACGCCGAAGTCGCGGATTTTCGCGCTGCTGTACTGAACAAGCTGACCTACGCGGTCGGCAAGGACCCGGAGCACGCTTTCGACCACGACTGGTTCGAAGCCATTGCCCTGGCTGCACGCGATCACATGGTCGACCACTGGATGGACCACACCCGCCAGGCCTATCGACGCAGCCAGAAGCGGGTGTATTACCTTTCACTGGAATTTCTTATCGGCCGCCTGCTCTACGACAGCCTGAGCAACCTGGGCCTGCTGGACATCGCCCGCGATGCGCTGGAAGGCCTGGACGTCGACCTGGAGCGCATCCGCCTGCTGGAGCCGGATGCCGCCCTGGGCAACGGCGGCCTGGGCCGCCTGGCCGCGTGCTTCATGGAGAGCATGTCGACCTTGGGCATTGCCGCCCACGGTTACGGTATTCGCTATGAGCACGGTTTGTTCCGCCAGGCGGTGGTCGATGGCTGGCAGCAGGAGCAGACCGAGAACTGGCTGGACTTCGGCAACCCCTGGGAGTTCGAGCGCGCCGAGGTGATCTACCCGATCAGCTTTGGCGGCAGTGTCGAAACGCTCAGCGACAACCACGGGCAACAACGCCAGGTATGGACGCCTGGCGAGACGGTACGCGCGGTTGCCTATGACACCCCGGTTGTTGGCTGGCGAGGCTCCAGCGTGAATACCTTGCGCCTGTGGCGCGCCCGCGCCCTTGAAGAGCTGCACCTGGAGCGCTTCAATGCCGGCGACCACCTGGGGGCAGTCGCCGAAGTGGCACGGGCCGAGAGCATCTCGCGGGTGTTGTACCCCGCTGACAGCACCGAGGCCGGCCAGGAATTGCGCCTGCGCCAGGAGTACTTCTTCGTTTCGGCATCGCTGCAAGACCTGCTGCGTCGCCATTTGAACATGCATGACAACCTGCTCAACCTGCCAGACGCGGCGGCCATCCAGCTCAATGACACCCACCCGTCGATCGCCGTGGCCGAGTTGATGCGGCTGCTGGTCGACCAGCATGAAATACCTTGGGACACGGCCTGGGAGCTGACCGTCGGCACCCTGGCCTACACCAACCACACGCTGCTGCCCGAGGCCCTGGAAACCTGGCCGGTGGCACTGATGGAGCGCATGTTGCCGCGGCACATGCAGATCATCTACCTGATCAACGCCTATCACATCGACAGCCTGCGGGCCAAAGGCCTGCACGACTTCGACGTATTGCGGGCAGTGTCGCTGATCGAGGAGGACAACGGCCGCCGGGTGCGCATGGGTAACCTGGCGTTTCTCGGTTCGCACAGCGTCAACGGCGTCTCGGCGCTGCACAGCCAACTGATGAAAAGCACGGTGTTTGCCGAGCTGCACAAGCTGTACCCGCAGCGTATCAACAACAAGACCAACGGCATCACCTTCCGCCGTTGGCTGTACCAGGCCAACCCGCAGTTGACCGACATGCTCGTCGAAGCGCTGGGGCCAGAGCTGAAGGACGACCCCGAAGGCCGTTTGGCCGGCCTGGTGCCGTTCGCCGACAAGGCCGGTTTCCGCAAGCAATTCGCCGCCCAGCGCCTGCACAGCAAGCGTGCCCTGGCCAGCATCATCCAGGACCGCATTGGCGTCACGGTCAACCCTGAAGCGCTGTTCGATGTGCAGGTCAAGCGTATCCACGAGTACAAACGCCAGCTACTCAACCTGTTGCACACCGTGGCGCTGTACCAGGCCATGCGCAACGACCCGAGCACCCACTGGGTGCCACGGGTGAAGATTTTCGCCGGCAAGGCTGCGGCCAGTTACCACCAGGCCAAGCTGATCATCAAACTGGCCAACGACATCGCCCGGGTGGTGAACAACGACCCGACCGTGCGTGGCCTGCTCAAGGTGGTGTTCCTGCCGAACTACAACGTCAGCCTGGCCGAGAGCATCATCCCGGCGGCCGACCTGTCCGAGCAGATTTCCACCGCCGGCTATGAAGCTTCGGGTACCAGCAACATGAAGTTCGGCCTTAACGGCGCGCTGACCATCGGCACCCTGGATGGCGCCAACGTGGAGATGTGCGAGCAGGTGGGGGCCGACAACATGTTCATCTTTGGCCTCACGGCGCAGCAGGTAGAGGCACGGCGCAAGGCCGGGGACTTCGGTGCCAATGCGGCCATTGCGGCCTCCAGCCGCCTGGGTGACGTGCTGCAGGCGATTCGCAGCGGCGTGTTCTCGCCGGACGACCCGTCGCGCTACACCGGCCTGATCGACGGGCTGGTGGCGTATGACCGCTTCCTGGTGTGCGCCGACTTCGATGCCTACTGGGATGCTCAGCGTCGGGTCGAGGAACTGTGGCATACGCCGCAGGAGTGGTGGCGCATGGCGGTGCTGAATACGGCGCGGATGGGCTGGTTCTCGTCGGACCGGACCATTCGCGAGTATGCGACCGAGATCTGGAAGGCGCTGGATTGAAGCTGCAGGTGGCGTGGTCTTTGTAGGAGCGGCCTTGTGTCGCGATAGGGCCGCGCAGCGGCCCCGACAATTTTCGCGGCAAAGCTGAAATCCCGGGGCCGCTTTGCGGCCCTTTCGCGACACAAGGCCGCTCCTACACGGATTGCGCAGGCGGGTAGCAATCAGACCACCGGCCTGGCGCGCGCTGAACTACCGACCTATTGTGCCGTCTGAGAGCCGTGGCGAGTCTCATCACTCGCTAGCCTGCAACTCTCCCTGTAAACTGCGGGGGTTTTTTATCTCCCCCCATCCATTCGGAGCCATACATGTCCCGCGTTACCCTGAGTCGCTATCTGATTGAGCAGACCCGCAGCAACAATACCCCTGCCGATCTGCGCTTCCTGATCGAAGTGGTGGCGCGTGCGTGCAAGGAAATCAGCCATCACGTGTCCAAAGGCGCCCTCGGTGGTGTACTGGGCAGCATGGGCACTGAAAACGTGCAGGGCGAAGTCCAGAAGAAGCTGGACGTGATTTCCAACGACATCCTGCTGGAAGCCAACGAGTGGGGCGGCCACCTGGCCGGCATGGCGTCCGAAGAAATGGACAATGCCTACCAGATCCCGGGCAAGTACCCGAAAGGCGCCTACCTGCTGGTCTTCGACCCACTGGACGGTTCGTCCAACATCGACGTCAACGTGTCGGTCGGCACCATCTTCTCGGTCCTGCGCTGCCCTAACGAGTACCTGAGCCAGAACGAAACCCTGAACGAAAACGCCTTCCTGCAGCCAGGCACCCAGCAGGTCGCCGCCGGTTACGCCATCTACGGCCCGCAGACCATGCTGATCCTGACCCTGGGCAATGGCGTCAAGGGCTTCACCCTGGACCGCGAACTGGGTAGCTTCGTGCTGACCCACGAAAACATCCGCGTGCCGGAAACCACCGCCGAGTTCGCCATCAACATGTCCAACCAGCGCCACTGGGAAGCCCCGGTACAGCGCTACGTGGGCGAACTGCTGGCTGGCGAGACCGGTCCGCTGAAGAAGAACTACAACATGCGCTGGATCGCCTCGATGGTGGCCGACGTGCATCGCATCCTGACCCGTGGCGGCCTGTTCATGTACCCACGTGACGCCCGCGAACCTAGCAAGCCGGGCAAGCTGCGCCTGATGTACGAAGCCAACCCGATGTCGTTCATCATCGAACAGGCCGGTGGCGCTTCTACCGACGGTTACAATCGCATCCTCGACATCAAGCCAGAAGGCCTGCACCAGCGCGTGGCGGTCTTCCTCGGTTCGAAGGAAGAGGTAGAGCGCGCAACCGCGTACCACAAGGAGTAAGTCATGCTCGCACCTTGGCAGCCGTTGCTGGAATGGTGGTTCGGTTGGGGCACCAGTGCCCAGGCCGTGGCTGACGAGAAGAGCACGCTGTGGTTCGGCAAGCATCACGATGCTGAAGCCCAGGCGCTGTTCGGCGACCTGATGGAGCACGCCCTGGCGGGTGGGCTCGAGGATTGGCAGCAAAGCCCGCAGGGCTGGCTTGGTTTGCTGATCCTGCTGGACCAGTTGCCGCGCATGATCCACCGCGATACGCCGCGCGCCTTCGAGGGCGACCGGCGTGCCCAGGTAGTGGCCATGCAGGGCCTGCAAAAGGGCTGGGACTACCAGCTGCTGCCGATCCAGCGGGTGTTCGTGCTGCTGGTGCTGGAGCATGCCGAGGTGCTGGACTGGCAGAACCTGTGCGTCGAGCGCTACCAGACCTTGCTGGAGGAACAGCCTGAGGCCAACCGCCGGCTGTTCGAAGGCTTCCTCGACTATGCCGAGCAGCACCAGCGGGTGATTGCCCGGTTCGGGCGCTTCCCGCACCGCAACCTGGTGCTGGAGCGGCCGAGTACCAGTGATGAGATGGACTTTTTGCTGGAGCCTGGGTCGAGGTTCTGACTGCCAAAGGGCCTGCTTTGCAGGCCACCGCGACGGTACGGCGCCCCGGCAAGGCCGCTCCTATAGGGGGCGGCTTTTTTTTGGGTGGGTGATTAATGCTTTGTGATTAATCGCACAGTAGTGGCCATCCGACCAACGGTGTAGCGGCAAACGGGGGAGGGCAGGGAACCCGGGAGGGATTTTCGCGTCGAAGGTCACTGCAGGCCACTCGCCTGTTTTCACCTCTCCAGGAGTGTCCTTCATGTCGTTGCGTTCCCTCGCCCTGTTGTCGCTGTGCGTCGTCCTGACTGCCTGCAGCAAGATCAACCAGGAAAACTATTCCAAGATCAAGGCCGGTATGAACAAGGCCGAGGTCGAGCAGCTGCTCGGTACGCCGACCGAGTGCTCTGGCGCGCTGGGCATGAGCAGCTGCACCTGGGGGGACGAGAAAAGCTTCATCAGCGTGCAGTACGCAGCTGACAAGGTGCTGATGTATTCAGGGCAGGGCCTCAAATGAGGCGTGCATTCCTGCTGATGGGGGTATGCCTGGCATTGCTGCTGGGCGGTTGTGCAGGCTCCGTGCACGACCCACTGGCGCCGAAAACCGCCGGTAATGTCGACCTCAAGCGCTACCAGGGCAAATGGTACGAGCTGGCGCGCCTGCCGATGCGCTTCCAGGAGGGCTGCGAACAGTCCGAAGCCCATTACAACCTCAAGCCTGATGGCAGCTATGGTGTGCTCAACCGCTGCCGCACCATGGGTGACGAATGGCTGCGCGCAGAAGGGCATGCAAACATCCAGGAGCCTGGGCACACCGACAAGCTGTGGGTCGAGTTCGATAACTGGTTCACCAAGCTGGTGCCGGGCGTGGCACGGGGTGAGTACTGGATTTTGTATGTGGATGATCGCTACCGCACGGCCATCGTCGGTAGCCCGGACCGCAAGTATCTGTGGATTCTGTCGCGTACGCCGACGCTGCCGGCGTGGGAGCGCGAGAACCTGCTGTCCAGGGCGCGGCAGCAGGGCTATGACACCAGTCGCTTGATCTGGCGGGCTTCGGACCAGCAGATTGTCAAGATGCACTAGTCCTGGGGCCTGCTGCGCAGGCCATCGCGACACAAGGCCGCTCCTACAGGCGATCGCGGTCCCCTGTAGGAGCGGCCTTGTGTCGCGAAAGGGCTGCAAAGCAGCCCCAATACACCTACCCCAACAGCTGGCGCAACACCTCGGCAAACGCCCGCCCGCTCTGCTCTTCCTGCGCATGCCGCCCCTGGCGCACCACCCACTGCCCGTTCACCATCACATCGCGCACCTGGCGATCACCCCCGGCAAACAGCCAGCGGTTGAGAATGGCATCGCCATCCGCCATGGCGATATAAGGATCTTGCCCATCAAGCACCAGCCAGTCGGCGCGTTTGCCCACGGCCAGCTGCCCGACCGCCTGCCCCAGCGCCTGCGCACCTCCCGCCAGCGCGGCGTCATAGAGTGTACGCCCGACCATCGGCTGGTCGCCGCGATACAGGCGGTTGCGCCGCTGGTCACGCAGGCGCTGGCCATATTCCAGCCAGCGCAGCTCCTCCACCACGCTCAGCGATACATGGCTGTCCGAGCCAATGCCCATGCGCCCACCCTGCGCGAGAAAGTCCACCGCCGGGAAAATCCCGTCGCCCAGGTTGGCTTCAGTGGTCAGGCATAGCCCGGCCACCGCACCGCTGCGGGCCATGGCCGTCACTTCATCCGCCTCGGCATGGGTGGCGTGTACCAGGCACCAGCGCCGGTCCACGTCCACGTGCTCATATAGCCACTGCAGCGGGCGCAGGCCGCTCCAGGCCAGGCAGTCGTCGACTTCCTTCTGCTGTTCGGCAATGTGGATATGCACCGGGCACTGTTTGTCGCTGGCGGCTAGCACTTCGGCGATTTGCCCGGGCGTCACCGCCCGCAGCGAGTGGAAGCACAAGCCCAACTGCTGGGCCGGTTGCGCGGCCAGCAGCGGGGCGAGTTGCGCTTGCAACTGCAGGTACTGTTCGGTGGCGTTGATGAAGCGCCGCTGCCCATCATTCGGCGCCTGGCCGCCGAAGCCGGCATGGCTGTACAGCACCGGCAGCAAGGTCAGGCCAATGCCGCTGTCGACCGCCGCCGCACTGATGCGGCGCGACAGCTCGGCCGGGTCGGCGTAGCGCTGGCCGGCCTGGTCGTGGTGCACGTAATGGAATTCGGCGACCGAGGTGTAGCCGGCCTTGAGCATTTCGATGTAAAGCTGGCGGGCGATGACCTGTAGCTGGTCCGGGCTGATCTGCCCGACCAGGCGGTACATCAGGTCGCGCCAGGTCCAGAAACTGTCGTTGGGGTTGCCGGCAACTTCCGCCAGGCCCGCCATCGCGCGCTGGAAGGCATGAGAGTGCAGGTTGGGCATGCCGGGCAGCAGCGGGCCGGCCAAGCGCTCGGCACCTTCAGCCGAGGCGCCTGGCTCGATACTGGCCACATGGCCATCGCCGGCGACCTGGATGCGTACATGGCTGGCCCAGCCCGTGGGTAGCAGGGCGCGTTCGGCGAAATAGGCGGACATCGGTGCAAATCCTGTTATTGTTAACTTGTATATACATATACAGCCGTTTGCCTGCCGGGTAAACTGCGGCAAGCTACCGCTCATTCCATTTGCACAAGGATTCACCGCCGTGCCGACACCTCCTGTCTCCGCGCTGGTTGCCCAGATGGGCGAGGGCCCGGCGCCGCTCTATGCCCGGGTCAAACAGATGATCATCCATCAGATCGACAACGGCAGCTGGCCACCGCATCACCGGGTACCTTCGGAGAGCGAGCTGGTCAACGAGCTGGGCTTCAGCCGCATGACCATCAACCGCGCCCTGCGTGAACTCACCGCCGAAGGCCTGCTGGTGCGCATGCAAGGTGTGGGTACCTTCGTCGCCGAGCCCAAGGGCCGTTCGGCGTTGTTCGAAGTCAACAACATTGCCGACGAAATTGCCGCGCGCGGCCACCAGCATAGCTGCCAGGTGATCACCCTTACCGAGGAAGCGGCCGGCTCCGAACGCGCCCTGGCCTTGGACATGCGCGAAGGCCAGCGGGTGTTCCATTCGCTGATCGTGCATTTCGAGAACGGCGTGCCGGTGCAGATCGAGGACCGCTACGTCAATGCGGCGATTGCCCCCGACTACCTCAAGCAGGACTTTACCCGGCAGACGCCCTACGCCTACCTGTCGCAGGTGGCACCGTTGACCGAAGGCGAGCACGTGGTCGAAGCGATCCTGGCCGAGCCGGATGAATGCAGCCTGCTGCAGATCGAGCGGGGCGAACCATGCCTGTTGATCCGCCGTCGTACCTGGTCCGGCCGCCAGCCGGTGACCGCTGCGCGGTTGATTCACCCCGGTTCCCGTCATCGCCTGGAAGGACGTTTCAGTAAATGAGCCAGTTGCAGTTGTTGCGTGCGCAGGGCTACCCGCGCATGCCGTGGAAGAACGGTGGCGGTTTCACCGAAGAAATTACCCGCGACAATGGCGAGGGCCTGGACGGCTTTGGCTGGCGTCTGTCGATTGCCGATATCGAGGAGTCGGGCGGCTTTTCCACCTTTGCCGGCTACCAGCGGATCATCACCGTGCTGCAGGGCGACGGCATGCGCCTGCTGGTCGACGGCCAGGCCAGCCGGCCGTTGCTGCCGTTCGATGCCTTTGCCTTCAGTGGCGAAAGCCAGGTCAGTTGCAAGCTGCTGGGCGGGGCGATTCGCGATTTCAATCTGATCTATGCGCCGCAACGCTATCGGGCGCGGTTGCAATGGCTGGATGGTACCAGCCGGGTGTACAGCTCGGCTTCGACGGTGCTGCTGTTTGCTGCCAGCAATCAGGTCGAGGTGGCCTTGGCTGGGCGTGAGACGCAGCGGCTGGGGGGGTATGACTGCCTGCGGCTGGAGGGCGACGGTGAGTTGCTGGGGCTGGATGTGCAGGGGCGGTGTTGCCTGATTGAATTGACGCCGCGCTGACACCCGTTTAGCCAGTAGAGGGGCTGCTGTGCAGCCCAATCGCCGGCAAGCCAGCTCCCACAGGTACTCCGCTGCTCTCAAGGCTTGTGGTGTACCTGTGGGAGCTGGCTTGCCGGCGATTGGGTCGCACAGCGGCCCCTTTGTTTTCCGATCCATTCAACGGGTTAGTCCAAATATTTTGGTTGTCCATGCTTGTACATACAAGTAAAGGTGTGTTTGTATATTGACCACGACATACCCCGCCCGCGGACGACCGCAGAGGACCTTTCCCGTGACCGACAACAACAAATACCGTGACGTTGAAATCCGTGCCCCACGTGGCAACAAGCTGACCGCCAAAAGCTGGCTGACCGAAGCGCCACTGCGCATGCTGATGAACAACCTCGATCCACAGGTCGCGGAAAACCCGAAAGAACTGGTGGTCTACGGCGGTATCGGCCGCGCTGCACGCAACTGGGCCTGCTACGACAAGATCGTCGAAACCCTGACCCGCCTGGAAGACGACGAAACCCTGCTGGTGCAGTCGGGCAAGCCGGTTGGCGTGTTCAAGACCCACAGCAACGCCCCGCGCGTACTGATCGCCAACTCCAACCTGGTGCCACACTGGGCCAACTGGGAACATTTCAACGAACTGGACGCCAAGGGCCTGGCCATGTACGGCCAGATGACCGCCGGCAGCTGGATCTACATCGGCAGCCAAGGCATCGTCCAGGGCACCTACGAAACCTTCGTCGAAGCCGGTCGCCAGCACTACGGCGGCAGCCTGAAAGGCAAGTGGGTACTCACCGCTGGCCTGGGCGGCATGGGCGGCGCCCAGCCACTGGCCGCGACCCTGGCCGGCGCCTGCTCGCTGAACATCGAATGCCAGCAGAGCCGTATCGACTTCCGCCTGGAAACCCGCTACGTCGACGAACAGGCCACTGACCTGGACGACGCCCTGGCGCGCATCGCCAAGTACACCGCCGAAGGCAAGGCCATCTCCATCGCCCTGCACGGGAACGCCGCCGAAATCCTGCCAGAACTGGTCAAGCGTGGCGTGCGCCCGGACATGGTCACCGACCAGACCAGCGCCCATGACCCCCTGAACGGCTACCTGCCCGCCGGCTGGACCTGGGAACAGTACCGCGACCGCGCCCAGACCGAGCCGGCTGCCGTGGTCAAGGCCGCCAAGCAGTCGATGGCCGTACACGTGCAGGCCATGCTCGACTTCCAGAAGCAGGGCATCCCGACCTTCGACTACGGCAACAACATCCGCCAGATGGCCAAGGAAGAGGGCGTGGCCAACGCCTTCGACTTCCCAGGCTTCGTTCCGGCCTACATTCGCCCGCTGTTCTGCCGCGGCATCGGCCCGTTCCGCTGGGCGGCGCTGTCCGGTGATGCAGAAGACATCTACAAGACCGACGCCAAGGTCAAGGAACTGATCCCGGACGACGCCCACCTGCACCGCTGGCTGGACATGGCCCGCGAGCGCATCAGCTTCCAAGGCCTGCCAGCCCGTATCTGCTGGGTTGGCCTGGGCCTGCGCGCCAAGCTCGGCCTGGCCTTCAACGAAATGGTCCGCAGTGGCGAGCTGTCGGCGCCGGTCGTTATCGGCCGTGACCACCTGGACTCCGGTTCGGTCTCCAGCCCCAACCGCGAAACCGAAGCCATGCGTGATGGTTCCGATGCCGTCTCCGACTGGCCGCTGCTCAACGCCCTGCTGAACACCGCAGGCGGCGCCACTTGGGTGTCGCTGCACCATGGTGGTGGTGTAGGCATGGGCTTCTCCCAGCACTCGGGCATGGTCATCGTCTGCGACGGTACCGATGAAGCCGCCGAGCGTATCGCCCGCGTGCTGACCAACGACCCAGGGACTGGCGTAATGCGCCACGCCGATGCCGGTTACGACATTGCCATCGACTGCGCCAAGGAGCAGGGCCTGGACCTGCCAATGATCACTGGCTGATCGCCACGCTTTGGCTCGCACCCCGCAAGGGGTGATACTGAACAACAAGAAAGAGCGCGCAGGCACCTCACAACGGGCCTGCGGCTCCACGCGATTGGAGTAGTAACGTGACCGAACTCACCCTCAAGCCCGGCACCCTGACCCTGGCCCAGCTGCGCGCGATCCACGCCGCGCCCGTGCGCCTGCAGCTGGACGCCAGCGCCGACCAGCCGATCAACGACAGCGTTGCCTGCGTCGAGCAGATCCTGGCCGAAGACCGCACCGCCTATGGCATCAACACCGGTTTCGGCCTGCTGGCCTCGACCCGCATCGCCAGCCACGACCTGGAAAACCTGCAGCGCTCGCTGGTGCTGTCCCACGCTGCCGGTGTTGGCGCGCCGCTGGATGACGACCTGGTGCGCCTGATCATGGTGCTGAAGATCAACAGCCTCAGCCGCGGCTTCTCCGGCATCCGCCGTAAAGTCATCGACGCCCTGACCGCGCTGGTCAACACTGAGGTCTACCCGCACATTCCGCTCAAGGGCTCGGTTGGCGCCTCGGGCGACCTCGCGCCACTGGCGCACATGTCGCTGGTACTGCTGGGTGAAAGCAAGGCCCGTTACAAAGGCCAATGGCTGCCGGCCAGCGAAGCGCTGGCGATTGCCGGCCTCGAGCCACTGACCCTGGCTGCCAAAGAAGGCTTGGCCTTGCTCAACGGTACCCAGGCTTCCACAGCCTACGCCCTGCGTGGCCTGTTCCAGGCCGAAGACCTTTACGCTGCCGCCATTGCCTGTGGTGGCCTGACCGTCGAAGCCGCGCTGGGCTCGCGTTCGCCGTTCGATGCCCGCGTGCATGCCGTGCGTGGCCAGCGCGGCCAGATCGACACCGCTGCCTGCTTCCGCGACCTGCTGGGCGACTCCAGCGAAGTGTCGCTGTCGCACAAGAACTGCGACAAGGTCCAGGACCCGTACTCGCTGCGTTGCCAGCCACAGGTCATGGGCGCTTGCCTGACCCAGCTGCGTCAGGCTGCCGAGGTACTGGGCATCGAAGCCAACGCCGTGTCGGACAACCCGCTGGTGTTCGCTGCCGAAGGTGACGTGATTTCCGGTGGTAACTTCCACGCCGAACCGGTGGCCATGGCCGCCGACAACATCGCCCTGGCCATCGCCGAAATCGGCTCGCTGAGCGAGCGCCGCATCTCGCTGATGATGGACAAGCACATGTCCCAGCTGCCGCCGTTCCTGGTGGAAAACGGCGGGGTCAACTCCGGCTTCATGATTGCCCAGGTGACTGCGGCTGCCTTGGCCAGCGAGAACAAGGCCCTGTCGCACCCGCACAGTGTCGACAGCCTGCCGACCTCGGCCAACCAGGAAGACCACGTGTCCATGGCCCCGGCTGCCGGCAAGCGCCTGTGGGAAATGGCCGAGAACACCCGTGGCGTGCTGGCCATTGAATGGCTGGGTGCCTGCCAGGGCCTCGACCTGCGCAAAGGCCTGAAGACTTCGGCCAAGCTGGAGCAGGCGCGCAAGGCCCTGCGCAGCGAAGTACCGCATTACGACCGTGACCGTTTCTTTGCGCCGGACATCGAAAAGGCCGTGGAACTGTTGGCCAAGGGTAGCCTGACCGGTTTGCTGCCGGCGGGTGTGCTGCCAAGCCTGTAATGCCCCTGGGGCCGCTATGCGGCCCTTTCGCGACACAAGGCCGCTCCTACAAAAGGCGACGCGCTCCCTTGTAGGAGCGGCCTTGTGTCGCGAAGGGCTGCAAGGCAGCCCCTTCGATCTCACGACCACAAAAACAATTTAAGGACGTGACATGCAACAAGCTCAAGGTCTCAAGCGCGGGCTAAGTGCCCGCCACATCCGCTTCATGGCCCTTGGTTCGGCCATCGGCACCGGCCTGTTCTACGGTTCCGCCTCGGCTATCCAGATGGCCGGCCCGGCCGTGCTGCTGGCCTACCTGATCGGCGGCGCCGCCGTGTTCATGGTCATGCGCGCCCTTGGTGAAATGGCCGTGCACAACCCGGTGGCCGGCTCCTTCGGCCACTACGCCACCACCTACCTCGGCCCCATGGCCGGCTTTATCCTGGGCTGGACCTACGCCTTCGAGATGGTCATCGTTGCCATCGCCGACGTCACTGCCTTCGGTATCTACATGGGCTTCTGGTTCCCGGAGGTGGCCCGCTGGGTCTGGGTACTGGGCATCGTCTTCCTGATCGGCGGCCTCAACCTGTGCAACGTCAAGGTCTTCGGCGAAATGGAATTCTGGCTGTCGCTGCTCAAGGTCGGCGCCATCGTGGCGATGATCCTGGCCGGCCTCGGCATCATGGCCTTTGGCTTCAGCCAGGTAGGCACCGGGCATGCCGTGGGCGTGAGCAACCTGTTCGAGCATGGCGGCTTCATGCCGAACGGCATCGGTGGGCTGATCGCCTCGTTCGCGGTGGTGATGTTCGCCTTCGGTGGCATCGAGATCATCGGCGTCACTGCCGGTGAAGCCAAAGACCCGCAGCGTGTCATCCCCAAGGCGATCAACGCGGTGCCGCTGCGTATCCTGCTGTTCTACGTGCTTACCCTGTTCGTGCTGATGTGCCTGTACCCATGGCCGCAGATCGGCAGCGAAGGTAGCCCGTTCGTGCAGATCTTCAGCAACCTGGGCATCGGCTCGGCCGCCGCCGTGCTGAACGTCGTGGTGATCTCTGCGGCCATCTCGGCCATCAACAGCGACATCTTCGGCGCTGGCCGCATGATGTACGGCCTGGCCCAGCAGGGCCACGCGCCGCGCGGCTTCAGCAAGTTGTCGAAGCACGGCGTGCCGTGGATGACCGTGGTGGTAATGGGGGCCGCGCTGCTGATCGGCGTGCTGCTCAACTACCTGATCCCGGAAAACGTGTTCCTGCTGATTGCCTCCATCGCCACCTTCGCCACCGTATGGGTGTGGCTGATGATTCTGGTAACCCAGGTGGCCATGCGCCGCAGCATGAGCCGTGAACAAGTGGCCCAGCTGAAGTTCCCGGTACCGTTCTGGCCTTATGGCCCGGCCATGGCCATTGCGTTCATGGTGTTCATCTTTGGCGTGCTCGGCTACTTCCCGGACACCCAGGCGGCATTGATCGTTGGCGTGGTCTGGGTGGTGTTCCTGGTCGCGTCCTACCTGCTGTGGTGCAAGCCGCGCGCAGGGCAGGGCCAGCCGGCAGCAGAGCCTGCCGAGTTGCACCGCTAGTAAAAGGAGATTGTGCATGAGAACCGTCTGGCAGCACTGCCATGTGGCAACCATGGCCGAAGGCCGTTACTCGGTTATCGAGGATGCGGCCATCGTCACCGACGCCGGGCTGATCGAGTGGATCGGCCCACGCGCCGGGCTGGCGCCGGTAGATGCCGAGCGCAGCGTGGACCTGGGCGGCGCCTGGGTCACCCCGGGGCTGATCGACTGCCACACCCACGCCGTGTTCGGTGGTAACCGCAGCGGCGAGTTCGAGCAGCGCCTGCAAGGCGTGAGCTATGCCGAAATTGCCGCCCAGGGCGGCGGCATCGCCAGCACCGTGCGGGCCACCCGCGCTGCCAGCGAGGACGAGCTGTTCGCCAGTGCGCGCCAGCGGGTTCAGGCATTGATGCGCGATGGCGTGACTACAATCGAGGTCAAGTCCGGCTACGGCCTGGACCTGGCCAACGAGCGCAAGATGCTGCGTGTGGCCCGCCGGCTGGCCGACGAGCTGCCGCTGGCAGTGCGTGCCACCTGCCTGGCCGCGCATGCCTTGCCGCCGGAGTACGCCGGCCGTGCCGACGACTACATCGCGCACATCTGCGACGAAATGCTCCCGGCGCTGGCCGCCGAGGGCCTGGTGGATGCAGTGGATGCCTTCTGCGAACACCTGGCGTTCTCGCCGGCCCAGGTCGAGCGCCTGTTCATCAAGGCGCGCGAGCTGGGCCTGCCGGTCAAGCTGCACGCCGAACAGCTTTCGTCGCTGCACGGCTCCAGCCTGGCGGCGCGCTACCAGGCGTTATCGGCCGACCACCTGGAATTCATGACCGAAGAAGACGCCATCGCCATGGCCGCAGCCGGCACCGTCGCCGTGCTGCTGCCGGGCGCGTTCTACTTCCTGCGTGAAACCCAGTTGCCGCCGATGGACGCATTGCGCCGTCACGGCGTGAAGATTGCCCTGGCCAGCGACCTCAACCCCGGCACTTCGCCAGGGTTGTCGCTGCGGCTGATGCTGAACATGGGCTGCACCTGCTTCCGCATGACCCCGGAAGAGGCCCTGGCCGGCGTCACGGTGCATGCCGCCACGGCACTGGGCTTGGGCGACAGCCATGGCTCGCTGGAAGTCGGCAAGGTCGCCGACTTTGTCGCCTGGCAAATCGAGCGCCCCGCCGACCTGGCCTACTGGCTGGGCGGCGACCTGCCCAAGCGCGTGGTGCGCATGGGCCACGAAATTTCCTACTGAGCGAGGCACGATGGACAAGGTACTGAGTTTTCACCAGGGCCGCCTGCCACTGCTGATCAGCATGCCGCACGCTGGGCTGAAACTGACGGCGGCGGTAGACAACGGGCTGGTCGAGGCGGCGCGCAGCTTGCCCGACACCGACTGGCATATCCCGCAGTTGTACGATTTTGCCCGAGACATGGGCGCCAGCGTGGTGGCGGCGGAGTACTCGCGCTTCGTCATCGACCTGAACCGCCCGGATGACGACAAACCGCTGTACGCCGGTGCCACCACCGGTCTGTACCCGGCCACCCTGTTCGAGGGCGAGCCGCTGTTCAAGGCCGGCCTGGAGCCGACCCGCGAGCAACGCAAGCAGTACCTGGAACAAATCTGGCGCCCTTATCACAACACCATCCGCAATGAACTGGACCGCTTGCGTGAGCAGTTCGGCTACGCCCTGCTGTGGGATGCCCATTCGATCCGTTCGCTGATCCCGCACCTGTTCGACGGCAAGTTGCCGGACTTCAACCTGGGCACCTTCAATGGCGCCAGTTGCGATCCGGCTCTTGCAGAACAGCTGCAAGACGTGTGCGCCGAAGCGAAGGGCTATAGCCATGTGCTCAACGGTCGCTTCAAGGGTGGCCACATCACCCGGCATTACGGGGACCCGGCCCACCATATCCATGCGGTGCAACTGGAGCTGGCGCAGAGTACCTATATGGAGGAAACCCAGCCGTTCGCCTACCGCGAGGATTTGGCACAGCCGACCCAGCGAGTGTTGCAGCACTTGTTGCAGGCTTGTCTGGCATGGGGCGTGGGCCGGTATGGTGCACGGCGGTAACCAGGCCGTGCGGTTGTCAGCGGCAACGTGCGGCGATTGATAGCGGGGGGCATGCTCTAAGCGCAATTCAGGTTTATGATGCCCAACGGCAGATTAAATCCTCACACGGAGTGCGCAATGCAGACCCTCTACCCGCAGATCAAACCCTACGCCCGGCACGATCTGGCCGTGGAAGCGCCGCATGTGCTGTATGTCGACGAAAGCGGTTCGCCAGAAGGTCTGCCGGTGGTGTTCATCCACGGTGGCCCGGGCGCCGGTTGCGACGCCCAGAGCCGTTGCTATTTCGACCCTACGCTGTACCGCATCATCACTTTCGACCAGCGCGGCTGTGGCCGCTCCACGCCGCACGCAAGCCTGGAGAACAACACCACCTGGCACCTGGTCGAGGACCTGGAGCGCATCCGTGAGCACCTGGGGATCGACAAATGGGTGCTGTTCGGTGGCTCGTGGGGTTCCACCCTGGCCCTGGCCTACGCCCAGGCCCACCCTGAGCGGGTGCATGGCCTGATCCTGCGAGGCATCTTCCTGTGCCGTCCCCAGGAAATCCAATGGTTCTACCAGGAGGGTGCCAGCCGCCTGTTCCCGGACTACTGGCAGGACTACATCGCACCGATTCCGCTGGAAGAGCGTGGCGACCTGGTCAAGGCCTTCCACAAGCGCCTGACCGGCAACGACCAGATTGCCCAGATGCACGCCGCCAAGGCCTGGTCTACCTGGGAAGGGCGCACGGCAACCCTGCGCCCGAATCCGCTGGTGGTCGACCGCTTCTCCGAGCCGCAGCGGGCGCTGTCGATTGCGCGTATCGAATGCCATTACTTCATGAACAACGCCTTCCTCGAGCCCGACCAGCTGATTCGCGACCTGCCGAAAATTGCCCACCTGCCGGCGGTGATCGTGCATGGCCGCTATGACGTAATCTGCCCGCTGGACAACGCCTGGGCGCTGCACCAGGCCTGGCCGAACAGCGAGCTGAAAGTGATTCGTGACGCCGGCCATGCGGCTTCCGAGCCAGGCATTACCGATGCCCTGGTGCGCGCCGCGGACCAGATGGCCCGGCGCCTGCTCGACCTGCCCCTGGAAGAAGCATGAGGGGCCTGCTGCAACGCGTACGCGGTGCGCGGGTAGAGGTGGCAGGGGAGGTGGTTGGCGCCATCGACCAGGGTTTGCTGGTGCTGGTGGCGGTCGAGCCTGAAGATTCCCGCGAACAGGCCGATAAGTTGTTGCACAAGCTGTTGAACTACCGTGTGTTCAGCGATGAGCAGGGTAAGATGAACCTGTCGCTCAAGGATGTTGGGGGCGGGTTGCTGCTGGTGTCGCAGTTCACCTTGGCGGCGGACACCCGCAACGGCATGCGCCCGAGCTTCTCGACGGCAGCGCCGCCGGCCCTTGGCGCCGAATTGTTCGACTATCTTTTGCAGCAAGCAAAGAGCCAGCACGCCGAGGTGGCGAGTGGGCGGTTCGGCGCGGACATGCAGGTACATTTGGTCAATGATGGCCCAGTGACATTTATGTTACAAATATGAAGGCAATAAACCCCTTGTTCATGTGAAAACAAGGGGTTTTGTACGATAAATAGTTGTTCCGGCCTGATGCGTTGTCACGCAACCTGCTGGATAATCGCGCGCTGCATGGACCTGCGTTCGCAGGTTCGTTTCACTCTGACTCGAGCATTGTCTGGAACCGTTTGGGGAATCATTACGCCCTTACGGGGTCCGAACAGTGCTCGCCAACCCGGCATTTGTCGCTGGCCGTTGGTTTCATGATCTGTTTTCGGCGAGGGTTGCTCGTGATTGTTAGTCCCCAAAAAGCATCAAGAATCCCCGGCACCGGGCTGCGCAAGGCCCTGATGGCCAGTGTGGCACTGGTCGGCCTGATGAGCGCGGGCCAGCTGTGGGCATTCAATCTTGACGATGTTGCAGCCAAGGCAAAGGATCTGGCCGGCCAGAAGTACGAAGCGCCAAAAAGCAACCTGCCGGCCGTGTTCCGTGACATGAAGTTCGCGGACTACCAGAAAATCCACTTCCTGCAGGAAAAGGCCGAGTGGGCCAAGGACAAGACCCCGTTCAAGCTGTCGTTCTATCACCAGGGCATGCACTTCGACACCCCGGTGAAAATCAATGAGGTGACGGCCACCAAGGTCGAGGAAATCAAGTACGACCCGAGCCGTTTCGAGTTCGGTGACGTGCCGCACGACCCGGAAACCACCAAGAACCTCGGTTACGCCGGGTTCCGCGTGCTGTACCCGATCAACAAGGCCGACAAGCAGGACGAGATCATGACCCTGCTCGGCGCCAGCTATTTCCGCGTGGTCGGCAAGGGCCATGTGTATGGCCTGTCGGCCCGTGGCCTGGCCATCGACACCGCGTTGCCGTCGGGCGAGGAATTCCCGCGCTTCACCGAGTTCTGGGTAGAAAAGCCCAAACCGGCCGACAAGCACCTGGTGATCTACGCCCTGCTCGACTCGCCGCGTTCCACCGGTGCTTACAAGCTGATCCTGCGCCCTGGCAGCGACACCGTGGTCGATGTGCAGTCGCGCGTGTACCTGCGTGACCACGTCAGCCGCCTGGGCATTGCCCCGCTGACCAGCATGTACCTGTTCGGCCCCAACCAGCCGTCCAAGGTTCTCAACTATCGCCCGGCCCTGCACGATTCCGAAGGCCTGTCGATCCACGCCGGTAACGGCGAGTGGATCTGGCGCCCGCTGAACAACCCGAAACACCTGGCCGTGAGCAACTTCAGCGTCGAGAACCCGCGTGGTTTCGGCCTGATGCAGCGTCAGCGCGCCTTCAGCGACTACGAAGACCTCGACGACAACTACCAGAAGCGCCCGAGCGCCTGGATCGAGCCGAAGGGGGACTGGGGCAAGGGCACCGTCGACCTGGTCGAAATCCCGACCGCCGACGAGACCAACGACAACATCGTGGCCTTCTGGAGCCCGGAAAAGCTGCCGGAACCCGGCACGCCGGTGGAATACGCCTACCGCCTGCACTGGACCATCAACGAGCAGCAGTTCCAGGCCCCTGAGCTGGGCTGGGTCAAGCAGACCCTGCGCTCTACCGGTGACGTCAAGCAGTCCAACCTGATCCGCCAGCCAGACGGCAGCGTCGCCTTCCTGGTCGACTTCGCCAGCCCGGCCCTGGCCGCTTTGCCGGAAGACACCGCAGTGCGCAGCCAGATCAGCGTCGGTGACAACGCCGAGGTGGTCGAGAACAATCTGCGCTATAACCCTGAGACCAAGGGCTGGCGCCTGACCCTGCGCCTGAAGGTCAAGGAAGCCAACAAGTCGACCGAAATGCGCGCCGCGCTGGTGCGTGATGTGCCGGTCGAACCTGCCAAGCCTGCCCAGGACGCCAAGCAGGACAAGGCTGCAGCCAAGCATGCCAAGGCCGACAAAGCCGCCAAGGCCGAACAACCTGCCGCCGATGCGGCATCCACCAACGGGGCCCCGGCCACCACCGAAAAGGTGTTGACCGAGACCTGGAGCTATCAGTTGCCTGCCGATGAGTGACTCAAACGCAAGGCCAGTATCGCTTGGCGAGTACCTGGCTCACCTACCACTGAGCGACGAGCAGCGTGCAGAACTTGCCAGCTGCACCTCGTTCAGTGAGCTGCACCAACGCCTGGCGGCCAACCCGGCTGCCAGCCCTGCCGAGGCCGTACAGGCTTCGGTAGGCCCGCGCCTGACCGTGGGCAGCGCCGCCGAGCTGGAAGACGCCGAAATGCTCGGCGTCGATGGCAGCGGCCGCCTGTGCCTGAAGATTGCCCCGCCGATCAAGCGCACCAAAGTCGTGCCAGAGCCTTGGCGCACCAACGTGCTGATCCGCATGTGGCGGCGCATGACCGGCCGCCCCAACGCGCCGCAGCCGCCCAAGCGCGAACTGCCGCCGGCACGCTGGCGCACGGTTGGCTCAATCCGCCGTTACATCCTGCTGGCCCTGATGATCGGCCAGACCATCGTTGCCGGCTGGTACATGAAGGGCATCCTGCCGTACCAGGGCTGGTCGTTCGTCGACCTTGACGAAATTCTTAGCCAGTCGCTGTGGGACACGGTGGTGCAGGTGTGGCCGTATGCCTTGCAGACGTCAATCCTGATCCTCTTCGGTATCCTGTTCTGCTGGGTGTCGGCGGGTTTCTGGACCGCACTGATGGGCTTCCTCGAGCTGCTCACCGGGCGTGACAAGTACAAGATTTCCGGCAGTAGCGCCGGCAACGAGCCGATCGCGCCCGAGGCGCGTACCGCGCTGGTGATGCCGATCTGCAACGAAGACGTGCCGCGCGTATTCGCCGGTTTGCGTGCAACGTTCGAGTCGGTGGCCGCCAGCGGCAACCTCGACCGCTTCGACTTCTTCGTGCTCAGCGACACCAACGACACCGACATTGCCGTGGCCGAGCAACAGGCCTGGCTGGACGTGTGCCGCGAAACCAAAGGTTTCGGCCGTATTTTCTACCGCCGCCGCCGGCGCCGGGTGAAGCGCAAGAGCGGCAACCTCGACGACTTCTGCCGTCGCTGGGGCGGCGAGTACAAGTACATGGTCGTGCTCGACGCCGACAGCGTCATGAGCGGCGAATGCCTGAGCAGCCTGGTACGCCTGATGGAGGCCAACCCGGACGCCGGCATCATCCAGACCGGGCCGAAAGCCTCGGGTATGGACACCCTGTATGCGCGCATGCAGCAGTTCGCCACCCGCGTGTACGGCCCGCTGTTCACCGCCGGCCTGCACTTCTGGCAGCTGGGCGAGTCGCACTACTGGGGCCACAACGCGATCATCCGCATGAAACCGTTCATCGAGCACTGCGCCCTGGCGCCGTTGCCGGGCAAGGGCGCGTTCGCCGGGGCCATCCTGTCCCACGACTTCGTCGAAGCTGCGCTGATGCGCCGTGCCGGCTGGGGCGTGTGGATCGCCTACGACCTGCCGGGCAGCTACGAAGAACTGCCGCCGAACCTGCTCGACGAACTCAAGCGCGACCGCCGCTGGTGCCACGGCAACCTGATGAACTTCCGCCTGTTCCTGGTCAAGGGCATGCACCCGGTACACCGTGCCGTGTTCCTCACCGGGGTGATGTCGTACCTGTCGGCGCCGCTGTGGTTCCTGTTCCTGGTGCTGTCGACCGCGCTGCTGGCGACCAACACGCTGATGGAACCGCAGTACTTCATCGAGCCGTACCAGCTTTACCCGCTGTGGCCGCAGTGGCACCCCGAGAAGGCCGTGGCACTGTTCTCCACCACCATTGTGCTGTTGTTCCTGCCCAAGCTGCTCAGTGTGATCCTGATCTGGGCCAAGGGCGCCGTCGAGTTCGGTGGGCGCATCAAGGTCACCCTGTCGATGCTGATGGAGATGCTGTTCTCCATGCTGCTGGCGCCGGTGCGCATGATCTTCCACACCCGTTTCGTACTGGCCGCGTTCCTTGGCTGGGCCGCAACCTGGAACTCGCCGCAGCGTGATGACGACTCCACCCCATGGAGCGAAGCGGTGCGTCGGCATGGCCCGCAAACCCTGCTGGGCATTGCCTGGGCCGGCCTGGTGGCCTGGCTGAACCCGAGCTTCCTGTGGTGGCTGGCGCCAATCGTCGGTTCGCTGGTGCTGTCGATCCCGGTATCGGTGATTTCCAGCCGCACCCGCCTGGGCCTGGCAGCCAAGGACGAGAAGCTGTTCCTCATCCCCGAGGAATACGCCACGCCGCAAGAATTGCTGGCGACCGACCAGTACACCCACGAAAACCGCTGGCATGCCCTGCATGACGGCTTCGTGCGTGCGGTGGTCGACCCGCGGCAGAACGCCCTGGCCTGCGCCATGGCCACTGCCCGCCACGGGCAAGCGGCGCCCATCGAGGCACTGCGTGCCGAGCGCGTGGCCAAGGCGATCGAGGTTGGGCCTAAAGGGCTGGACCTCAATACCCGCCTGGCGCTGCTCAGCGACCCGGTCGCGCTGACCCGCCTGCACGAGCAGGTGTGGGCCGAGCACAACGCGGCGTGGATCGATGTGTGGCGTGCTTCGATCAAGAACGACCCACATTCGCCGCTGTTGCCGCTGCATCCGGAGAATGAAGGCCAGCCGGCACTCGTCGGCGCCTGATCGACCTTGGGGCCGCTTTGCGGCCCTATCGCGACACAAGGCCGCTCCTACAGGGATATGCATTCCCTTGTAGGAGCGGCCTTGTGTCGCGAAACGAGGGCGAAGCCCTCGCCAGCAATGTCCCTGCATAATGGATTTTGGCCAACAAAGTCCCCCCCAGCTCTAGGTCCCCGGCCCGCCATGCGTTAGCATCCTTCCCCGATACGACGCATCGGCCAGTACGGTCGTGCCAACACAATAAGATTCGCTTTTTTCTTGCTAGGGGACTTGGTGATGATCAAGAAATACCTTTCGCGACTGCTGGTCGGTGTCACCGCCCTGGTCGCCGTGACAGCGGCCCAGGCCGGCGCCATCGATGAAGCGGTAAAGCGCGGCACCCTGCGGGTGGGCATGGACCCGACCTACATGCCGTTCCAGATGACCAACAAACGTGGCGAGATCATTGGCTTCGAAGTCGATATCCTCAAAGCCATGGCCAAGTCGATGGGCGTCAAGTTCGAGGCTGTTTCCACCGCCTATGACGGCATCATCCCGGCCCTGCTGACCGACAAGTTCGACATGATCGGCAGCGGCATGACCCTGACCCAGGAACGCAACCTGCGCCTGAACTTCAGCGAACCCTTCATCGTTGTTGGCCAGACCCTGCTGATCCGCAAGGAGCTGGCGGGCGAAATCAAGTCGTACAAAGACCTGAACAACGAGAAGTACCGCCTCACTTCCAAGCTCGGTACCACCGGCGAAATGGTGTCCAAGAAGCTGATCGGCAAAGCCAAGTACCACGGCTACGACAACGAACAGGAAGCGGTGATGGACGTGGTCAACGGCAAGGCTGATGCCTTCGTCTACGACGCACCGTACAACGTGGTGGCAGTCGAGAAGGCCGGTGCCGGCAAGCTGCTGTTCCTCGAAGAGCCCTTCACCTACGAGCCGCTGGCCTTCGGCCTGAAGAAAGGCGACTACGACAGCATCAACTTCATCAACAACTTCCTGCACCAGATCAAGCATGACGGGACCTACGATCGTATCCACGACAAGTGGTTCAAGAACAAGGACTGGCTGAAGGAAATGGAATAAAAGGCAGCTTCAAGCCGCAAGTTGCAAGCTGCAAGAAGAAGCGGGTCGGTGCACGGTCCGCTTTTTCTTGCAGCTTGAAGCTTGCGGCTTGCTGCTTTCTGGAGTAATCCCACGTGATCAAACACAAGAAAGCCCAGTGGCCCTGGCACGGGCTGACCGCTCTGGTCCTGGTGGGCCTGGCGTTCAGCCTGTACATGGCCACCTCGATGATTTCCTACGAGTGGCGCTGGAACCGCGTACCGCAGTACTTCGCCTACAAGGCCGAAGAAACCCAGCGCGCAGCCGGTTACGGCACCGTGCAGGAAATCGTCATTTCCGGCGATAACGCCCGCGTCACGCTGAAAGACGAAAGCGGCGCCGAGCAAGTGCTCGATGTGGCCAAGGACAGCCTGCAACTGAGCCGTGGCGACGATGTTGCTGAAGGCGACCAGATTGGTGTGACCCGGCATTGGGCCGCAGGCCCGTTGGCCTGGGGGCTGTGGACCACTTTGTGGATTTCGGTGGTGTCCGGTGCGTTCGGCCTGGTGATCGGTTTGTTCGCCGGCTTGTGCCGGTTGTCGAACAACCCGACCCTGCGTGACCTGTCGACCGTATATGTCGAACTGGTGCGCGGCACGCCGCTGCTGGTGCAGATCTTCATCTTCTATTTCTTCATCGGCACCGTGCTCAACCTGTCCCGCGAGTTTGCCGGGGTGGCGGCGCTGGCGCTGTTCACCGGCGCCTACGTGGCGGAAATCGTCCGCGCGGGTGTGCAGTCGATCGCCAAGGGCCAGAACGAAGCCGCGCGTTCGCTGGGCCTGAACGCTGGCCAGTCGATGCGCCACGTGATCCTGCCGCAGGCGTTCAAGCGCGTGCTGCCGCCGCTGGCCGGGCAGTTCATCAGCCTGGTCAAGGACACCTCGCTGGTCTCGGTAATCGCCATCACCGAACTGACCAAGAGCGGCCGCGAGGCCATCACCACCTCGTTCTCGACCTTCGAGATCTGGTTCTGCGTGGCAGGCCTGTACCTGCTGATCAACCTGCCGCTGTCGCACATTGCCAGCCGGCTTGAGCGGAGGCTTGCGCAAAGTGATTGAAGTCCGTGACCTGCTGAAAGTCTTCGACACCCGTGGCCAGGTGGTACGGGCTGTGGATAACGTCACCACTCAGGTGGCAAAGGGTGAAGTGGTGGTGGTGCTCGGCCCTTCCGGTTCGGGCAAGTCGACCTTCCTGCGCTGCCTCAACGGCCTGGAGCATTTCGACCAAGGCCATGTGGCCATCGACGGCCTGCAGCTGGCCGACCCGAAGACCGACATCAACGCCTACCGCCGCGAAGTCGGCATGGTGTTCCAGCACTTCAACCTGTTCCCGCACATGACCGTGCTGGAAAACCTCTGCCTGGCGCAGAAGGTGGTGCGCAAGCGCAGCAAGGCAGACCGCGAGGCCAAGGCCCGGGCGTTGCTGGAAAAGGTTGGCATTGCACAGAAAGCCAACGAGTTCCCGTCGCGGCTTTCCGGTGGCCAGCAGCAGCGGGTCGCAATCGCCCGCGCCCTGGCCATGGACCCGAAAGTGATGCTGTTCGACGAACCGACCTCGGCGCTCGACCCGGAAATGGTCGGCGAGGTGCTGGACGTGATGAAGACCCTGGCCCAGGAAGGCATGACCATGGTCTGCGTTACCCACGAAATGGGCTTTGCCCGCGAAGTGGCCGACCGCGTGCTGTTCTTCGACCATGGCAAGCTGCTGGAAGACTCGGCCCCCGCTGCATTCTTCGCTGCACCGAAAGACCCGCGTGCGCAGGCCTTCCTGCGTCAGGTGCTTTAGCCTGCGCAGGCCTCTTCGCGGGTAAACCCGCTCCCACAGGTATTGTGCTGTCCTTGGAACAGCGGAAATAGTTGTAGGAGCGGGTTCACCCGCGAAGCAGGCGACTCGGTCTCAGATGTTGAACCGCCCCACCATCCCCCGCAACTGCTGCCCCAACTGCTCCAGCTCCCCACTCGAAGCCGCCGTCTGCTCACTGGCCGCACTGGTCTGATCGGACGCATCGCGCACATTCAGCACGCTACGGTTGATCTGCTCGGCCACCACGCTCTGTTCTTCGCTGGCGGTGGCGATCTGCTGGTTCATGCCCTGTATATGAGACACCGTATCGGTGATCTGGCCCAGCGCCAGGCCGGCCTTGCGGCTTAGCTCCACGCTCTGCTCGGTGAGGTTCTTGCTGCTGTCCAGCAGCCGGGTGACCTCGTCTGTGCCGTGGTGCAGGCTGTCGATCAGCTGGCCGATTTCTTCGGTCGCGGTCGAGGTGCGCTGTGCCAGCCCGCGCACTTCATCGGCAACCACGGCAAAACCGCGCCCGGCCTCACCGGCGCGGGCCGCTTCGATCGCCGCGTTCAGGGCCAGCAGATTGGTCTGTTCGGAAACCGACTTGATCACATCGAGAATGCTGCCGATCCGCTGGCTCTCACCCGCCAGGTGCTGCATGGCCGCCAGGCAGTGGTCCATCTGCCCGGCCAGCTGCTCGATACGCCCGATCGCTTCGCTCACCACCTGGTCGCCCAGCTGCGCCTGCTGGTCGGCATTGGTGGCGGCGAACGAGGCCTGTTCGGCATTTTGCGCCACCTCTTGCACAGTTGCGCTCATCTGGTTCATGGCCGTGGCCACCTGGTCGGTTTCTTCACGCTGCTGGTTGATCCGCATTTTGGTGTCCTCGCTGGTTGCCGCCAGCTGTGAGGCAGCCTGCGACAGCTGGCCCACACCTTGGTCGATACCGCCGATCAGCTGGCGCAAGCTCAGGGTCATTTCGCCCATGCTGGCTTGCAGCTGGCCCATCTCGTCGCGGCGTTGCGCAGGTTCTACCTGGCTCAGGTCGCCCTTGGCGATGCGCCCGGCCACCACCAAGGTCTGGCGCAGTGGCTGGGTGATTTGCTGGGTGATCAACCAGGCAGCTGCCGCTCCGACCACCAATGCCAGCAGTGCCACGCTGGTCAGCAGAGAACGCGCCGCCAATGCTTCGCTGTCGCGCTGCTCGATCTTGCGTTTACCCAGTTCAAGGCTTACCGCGCGCAGCTCGTTGCCTTTGTTTTCCATGCTGTTCTGCAACTGCTCGGCACGCACAGCAGCACGGCGGTACTGATCCAGGCTGGCGCGGTACTTGTTAAGTTCGACCCCTGGCTGCTCGATCAGGCTCCGCGGCAAGCCCAGTTGCGCAACCCCCCTTAGCAGCTGCCCAAGGCTGGTATCGGCAGCGTCCAGGGCGCTGTCGCCAACCTTGCTGAAGTCCTCGACCGGGCTAAAGGTATACGCTGGCACCAGGCTTTGCTGCTGGGCGCCTTCGACATGGCGGCTAAGGGTGTCCATCAGCCCCAGCAGGCCGCTTTGCTGGCTGTCTGCCGGCATTTTCAGCAGCGCCTGGGTCTGCAGGTCGTCAATCGCTACATTGAGCTTCTGCTGTTGCGCCTGCATCGCTGCTTGCAGCTCGAGGCGGTTGGCGACACTGCGCTGCAGCTCGCTGAATTCGTCGCGGACCTGCTGCAGCAATGCCAGCTTTTCGGTCAGCATTTCTCGCGACTCATCGACGTTACTGCGTTGCTGCAGGGTAGTGAGCCTGTTGTTGAGCTGATCAAGAATAGTGCCGATGCGCGCTTTGCTGGCGTCGTCGTTGAGCACCCGGTAGGTGATGCGCTCTGCGCGCAGGTCCTTGGTCAGGTCATTGATCGTGCCGATTTCGCTCAGTTGCTGCGAGCGGATGATGGCCTCGTCCAGCGCGCGCCAGCCGCTGATAGTAGTAGCCAGGGTAAGCAGCAGGACCACGGCAAAGCCGAGGCCGAGCTTGGCGGCGACGCTGATGTTGCCGAGCTTGCGGTTGAGGTAGCCGAGCATGGGGAGTCTCCGTGCAAGTGAAAGAGGGATGCAGGCGGATTGCTGGCATCACACCTCTGCCCATCGGCAGCGGAGCTGTAGGACTTGACCTGATAATCGTGTAGGAAAATTCGCCGCAAAGAGTAGGAAGCTTTTCGCCTGCACCGGCCTCTTCGCGGGTGAACCCGCTCCCACAGGTATTGCACAAGCCTTGGGTCCTGCGCGATATCTGTGGGAGCGGGTTCACCCGCGAAGAGGCCAGAACAGGCGGCCCATTACTTCAGGTCAGAGCCTGAACCGCCCCACCAACCCCTGCAAATGGGTACCCAGCCGCGCCAGCTCCACGCTCGAACTGGCGGTCTCTTCACTGGCCGCCGAGGTCTGGTCGGAAATATCCCGCACATTCATCACGCTGCGGTTGATCTCCTCGGCCACGGCCGTCTGTTCCTCTGCCGCCGTAGCAATCTGCTGGTTCATCGCCTGGATCGACGACACGGTACGGGTGATGGTTTCCAGCGAGCTGCCGGCACGGCGGGTCAGTTCGACGCTGCTGTCGGTCAGCTGGCGGCTGTTGTCCATCACGCTGGCCACCCGCTGGGTGCCGCTCTGCAGGCCAGCAATCAGCTCTTCGATCTCTTCAGTCGACTGCTGGGTGCGCTGGGCCAGGCTGCGTACTTCGTCGGCGACCACGGCAAAGCCACGCCCGGCTTCACCGGCACGGGCGGCCTCGATCGCCGCGTTAAGGGCAAGCAGGTTGGTCTGTTGGGCCACCGACTTGATCACGTCGAGCACGCTGCCAATCTTGTCGCTTTCGGCCTTGAGCTGGTTCATCGCTTCGCTGGAGTTGACCACTTCACTGGCCAGGCGCTCGATCTGCGCCACGGCTTCTCCCACCACACGGTCGCCTTCGCGGGCTTGCTGGTCGGCCATGACAGCGGCTTCCGAGGCCTGCTCGGCGTTACGGGCCACCTCGTGCACCGTGGCGGTCATCTGGTTCATGGCGGTCGCGACCTGGTCGGTCTCGACCTTCTGGTTGTTGACCCCAGCGCTGGTCTGCTCGGTCACGGCCGACAGCTGCTCGGCCGCACTGGCGATCTGGGTGACCCCATCGCCGATGCCACCGATCAATTCGCGCAGGCCTTGGGTCATGCGTTGCATGCTGGCCTGAAGCTGGCCCAGCTCGTCCCGGCGTTGCACCTGCAGCGCCTGGCTGAGGTCGCCGTTGGCCACACGCTCCGCGGCCTGCAGCGTCTGGCGCAGTGGGATGATGATCTGCCGGGTGATGACCCAGGCAGCCAGCAGGCCGAGGACCAAGGCCAACAGGGTGGCAACGGCCAGCAGGGTCTTGGCCTGAGCCGCAGCCGCGTCGCGTCGATCCGTTTGCGAGGTGGTCATGGCCTGGCTGGTTTCCAGCAGCACGGTGCCCTGGTCAGCCATGTGTTGCAGGGCTTGTTCGCTTGCCGCTTGCGCGTTGCCGAACTGGGTGACCGCATCGCGGTAGCTGGCAAGGGCGGCGCTGGCGTCGTCGAGGCTGGCGGCGTGTTCGGCGCCGACTTTGCCGGGTAGCGCGCGTAGCTCTTGCAGTGCCCGGTCAATGGCCTGCAGGGCGGTCTGCTGGAAGCTGGCGTTGCCGCTGTAGGTGTAGCCGCGCACCTGGAAGCGCGCCTGCTGCAACTGGGCACTGACTTCGACGGCGTGCTGGTACTGGCTGACCACGCCGCCCTCAAGCAAGCCGCGCTGTACCTTGTCGATGAGTTCGGCTGCCTTGTCTGCGCTGTCGCCGAGCACGTCACGGCTGGCCTCGCGCCGCTGGCCGGCCTGTTTCAGCTCGTTGAACGCCTGCTGGTAAACCTGCACGGCGTCGCGTTGCTGCTCCAGGCGCTGGCGGTCCGTCGGGTCTTCGATCTGCCCCAGCATCAGCTGCACCTGGCGGTCGAGTTTGCCCAACGTCTTTTCCAGCTCTGCCACCGACGCGTCGTCACGCCGGCGCTCGTAGTGCTGGCGGGCGATGCGCAACTCCTGGGTGTGCTGCTGGATGACGGAGATGTTACCGAGCTTGTCGCCCCGATCAATGATGCTGTCCAGGCCGTGCCACCCGGTCAGGGTGATGGCCAAGGTCAACAGCAGAACCAGCCCGAACCCCAGCCCGAGTTTGCGATTGACGCTGATATTGCCCAGTGAATGGGCGATCCATTGATACATGTGCGACTCCCTCGGCGTTGGCAGCACTAATCATTGTTGTGTTGCCAAGGCCATCGGCCTGGGAGCGTGAAACTTGATGGGAGGAAAATTCCGATGTGTATGTCAGAAAATTCGCGATAGTAGTGCCGTGACAGCTGTTTCCACCCGCAAGATGCGATCACCCAGTTGCACAGGCGCAAGGCCCGCCTTGCCCAGCAGGTCGATTTCATAGGGGATCCAGCCACCCTCGGGGCCGATCGCCAGGGTCACGGCCTGGTCCACGGCACGCGGGCAGGCAGGGTAGGGACCGGGATGACCGACCAGGCCCAGGGTGCCAGCGGCAATCGCCGGCAGGCGGTCTTCGACGAACGGCTTGAAGCGCTTCTCGATGATCACCTCGGGCAGCACCGTGTCACGCGCCTGTTCCAGGCCAAGGATAAGGTTGTCGCGGATGCTCTGCGGCTGCAGGAACGGCGTTTGCCAGAAGCTCTTCTCGACCTTGTAGCTGTTCACCAGGATCAGCCGCGGCACGCCCAGGGTGGCCACGGTCTGGAACAGCCGGCGCAGCATTTTCGGGCGGGGCACCGCCAGCACCAGGGTCAGCGGCAGCTTGACCGGTGGCGGCTGGTCGAAGGCCACCTCCAGCTCGGCCTCGTGCTGTTCCACGCGCAGCACCGTAGCCTTGCCCATCAGGCCGTTAATACGGCCCACGCGCAGCGTGTCGGCCACCGCCACGCGGTGGATTTCCTGCATGTGGGTGAAGCGACGATCAGCAAGAACGACGCGGTCGGCCGAAACAAAGTCGGCCTCTTCAAGAAGCAGCAGGTTCACGGTTGGGTCGCTGGTGGCTGGTCGTTAGGGTCGTCGGCGGCTTCGTCGTGGGCACCGCGCTTGCGGATCAGGCTGCCACACAGCACGCCGATCTCGAACAGCAGCCACATGGGCACGGCCAGCAGGGTCTGCGAGAAGATGTCCGGCGGCGTAAGGACCATGCCGACCACGAAGCAGCCGATGATCACGTAGGGACGAATCTTTTTCAGGTACTTCACATCGACCACGCCGATCCACACCAGCAGCACCACCGCAACCGGGATTTCGAAGGCCACGCCAAAGGCGAAGAACAGCGTCATCACGAAGTCGAGGTAGTTGGCGATGTCGGTCATCATCGCCACGCCTGCCGGGGTGGCAGCGGCGAAGAACTTGAACATCAGCGGGAACACCAGGAAATAGGCGAAGGCCATGCCGGCATAGAACAGCAGGATGCTCGATATTAGCAGTGGAATGGCAATGCGCTTTTCGTGGCGGTACAGCCCAGGAGCGATAAAGCCCCAGATCTGCTGGAGAATGAACGGGATCGCCAGGAACAGCGAGACGATCATGGTCAGTTTGAACGGCGTAAGGAACGGCGAGGCCACGTCGGTGGCGATCATCGTCGCGTTGGCCGGCAAGTGATCACGCAAGGGCGCCGAAACAATGGTGTAGATCTGCTGGGCGAAGCTGAACAGCCCGGCAAAGATCAGGAAAATGACCGCAACACAACGCAGCAGGCGGGTGCGCAGTTCGGTCAGGTGCGAAACCAGCGGCATCGGCTGGTCGTGTTCCGGGTTCTCGCTCATGGGGCTCGCGGCGGTTGAGGCGGTTCAGAAGGGGCGACCGGGGCGGCAGGCGGCTCGACCGGCCTGGCTTCGAGGCCGGCAGGTGGCTGCACGCTGGCCGTGGTTACCGGCGGCTGCGCAGGTGGCGTCAGCGGGTTGAGGATGCGCTTGGCTTCCTCTTCCATCTGCAGGATGTGCTCGTTGTGCAACTGGCGGCGGATGTCGTCGGCGCCGATTTCGCGCTCTACTTCCATCTTGATGCTGTTGAAGCTGCGCTTGAGGCGGCCGATCCACAGGCCTGCGGTGCGCGCGGCACCCGGCAGGCGCTCGGGGCCGAGCACCAGCAGGGCGACCAGGCCGACGAGCAATAGCTCACTGAAGCTGATGCCGAACATGGGTCAGTCTTTCCGCTGTGGCTCGTGGACCGGCTGGGCCTGGCCCTCGATGGTGTGGCCTTGCTGCGGCTGGGCGCTGCTCTGCGGGTGAGGTGCCTGCACCGGCGGCACGGGCTGGGCAGGCGGCGTGGTTGGCTCGGCCGGCTTGGTCTCTTCGTCGTTCATGGCCTTGCGAAAGCCCTTGATCGACTCGCCCAGGTCACTGCCGAAGTTTTTCAGCTTCTTGGTGCCGAACACCAGGACCACGACCACCAGCAGGACGATCCAGTGTTTCCAGTCAAAGATACCCATTTCGTACTCCTGAAATTTACAGGTAAAGCGAATTGTTCTGCCAACGCGGTCCCTGTGGGAGCGGGTTCACCCGCGAACACCGGCTTGGCCGGTGCCATACACCGCGTCGCATTCTTCGCGGGTGAACCCGCTCCCACAAAAAAGAGAGGGGCACCACGCACCTAAATTACATCAGGCAGATGGCTGCCGTGCAGCCTTCTCATCATGCCCGGACAAGCCGAAGCGGCGGTCCAGCTCATCCAGCACGGCCTGCGGATGCTGGCCCAGCGCGCTGAGCATCACCAGGCTATGAAACCACAGGTCGGCGGTTTCGTAGATGACATCGCTGTAATCCTTGCTGACCGCGGCATCCTTGGCGGCAATGATCGTCTCGACCGACTCTTCGCCGAGCTTTTCAAGGATCTTGTTCAGGCCCTTGTGGTACAGGCTGGCCACGTAGGAGCTGTCAGGCGCCGCTTGCTTGCGTTCTTCAAGCACTTCGGCCAGGCGGTTGAGGGTGTCGCTCATGTCAGTGTCCTGCGCTGTAGATGGCATCCGGGTCTTTCAGGACCGGGTCGACGATTTTCCACTGGCCGTCTTCGAAGACGCGGTAGAAGCAGCTTTCACGGCCGGTATGGCAGGCGATATGGCCCAGTTGCTCGACCATCAGGATGATCACGTCGGCGTCGCAGTCCAGGCGCAGTTCATGCAGCTTCTGCACATGCCCGGACTCTTCGCCTTTACGCCACAGCTTGCCACGCGAACGCGACCAGTAGATGGCGCGTTGCTCGGTGGCAGTCAGGGCCAGCGATTCGCGGTTCATCCAGGCCATCATCAGCACGCGTCCGGTCTTGTGGTCCTGGGCGATCGCCGGTACCAGGCCATCGCTGTTCCACTTGATCTCGTCCAGCCAGTCTTTCATCGTCGACTCCAAAGCGGGCCCGCTCCTGTACCGGGCCATTTGCGCTAGTGTGCCAGCCACAGGCGCGGCTGGCTATTGGCGTACGATCAGGTACAGGCCTGCGGCCAGCATCAACCACGCCGGCCAGGCGGCCGGGGCGGCCAGGCTGGCGGCCTCGGCGGCGCCAGCGGCCAGTACCGCGCCACCCCCGAGCAGGCCGGCACCCAGCAGGCGCAGCGCCCAGCGGTCGCCCTGGCGGCGGCGCTCCGGCAGTTGCGGGTCGTTCAGGTGCGGCTGCGACAGGCGCTCGAGCAGGTCGCGGGTCATGCCCGCCAGGTGTGGCAATTGCTCTGCCTGGCTGTACAGGTTGCCGAACATGGCCTTGGGGCTGTAGCGGTCACGCATCCAGCGTTCAAGGTAGGGCTTGGCTGTGCTCCACAGGTCCAGGTCGGGGTACAACTGGCGCCCCAGGCCCTCGATGTTGAGCAGGGTCTTCTGCAGCAGCACCAACTGTGGCTGCACTTCCATGTTGAAGCGTCGTGCAGTCTGGAACAGGCGCATCAACACTTGGCCAAAGGAAATATCCTTTAACGGTTTTTCGAAGATCGGCTCGCATACGGTACGGATCGCTGCTTCGAATTCATTCACCTTGGTGTTCGCCGGCACCCAGCCCGAGTCGATGTGCAACTGGGCGACGCGGCGGTAGTCACGCTTGAAGAAGGCAAACAGGTTGCGCGCCAGGTAGTCCTGGTCTTCGGCGGTGAGGCTGCCGACAATGCCGCAGTCGATGGCGATGTACTGCGGGCTCCACGGCTTGACCGTGCTGACGAAGATGTTGCCCGGGTGCATGTCGGCATGGAAGAAGCTGTCGCGGAACACCTGGGTGAAGAACACCTCCACGCCACGCTCGGCCAGCAGCTTCATGTCGGTGCGCTGGTCGGCGAGGGTGGCCATGTCGGTCACCGGCACGCCATAGATGCGCTCCATCACCAGTACCTTGGGCCGGCACAGGTCCCAGTACACCTGGGGCACGTACATCAGCTCGGAGCCTTCGAAGTTGCGCCGCAACTGGCTGGCGTTGGCCGCTTCGCGCAGCAGGTCCAGCTCGTCGTAGATGGTCTTTTCATAGTCGCCGACGATTTCCACCGGGTGCAGGCGGCGGGCATCGGCCGAGGCGCGCTCGGCGGCCTTGGCAATCAGGAACAGCCAGGCCAGGTCCTGGGCGATAACGGGTTTGAGGCCCGGGCGCACCACTTTGACCACCACTTCTTCGCCGGTTTTCAGGCGGGCGGCGTGTACCTGGGCCACCGAGGCCGAGGCCAGCGGTTCGACGTCGAAGCGGCTGAACAGTTGCGCCACCGGTGCGCCCAACTGTGCCTCGATCAGCGCCACGGCCTGCTTGGGGTCGAACGGTGGCACACGGTCCTGCAACAGCATCAGCTCGTCGGCGATGTCATTGGGCAGCAGGTCGCGGCGGGTGGATAGCAGCTGGCCGAACTTGATAAAGATCGGCCCCAGTTCCTGCAACGCCAGGCGCAGGCGCGCGCCGCGGCTCAGTTCGCTGGGCTTGCGCGGCAGCCAGCGCCACGGCATCAGCAGGCGCAGGCTGGCCAGCCACCAGGGCAGCAGGGGCTGTTCGAACAGCAGGTCATCGAGACGGTAGCGCATCACCACACGCTGGATGCGAAAAAGACGGCGGACGGCGAGCAGCTTCATGCGTTATCGCTGGTATCAAGGGATCGGGAAAGGCGCTTGAGGCGCGCCTCGAGGCGTTCTATGTCGAGCTTGAGGGCATCGAGTTCGCTGAAGGCGGCCTCGGCTTCGCGCTTGCCGACCAGGGTGCGGGACTCTTCGGCCAGGTATTCGGACAGGTTCTGGCTGAAGCGCGCCAGGCCCTGGCGGGTCCAGCGTGCGCGCAGGCGGATGTGCCCGGCGAGCATGGCCGTGGCGACCGGCCCGAGCCAGCGCTGCAACTCATGTTCCCAATCCAGCTCCAGGTCCTGCAGCACGCCGAACAGGTCGAGCAGCACGGCACTGTCGCCATGCAGTTCGACCTGCGGGCTGTGCAGCACGGCGGTCTTGTCCCTGGCCAGGGCCAGTTGCGCCAGGCTGCCGGCCGGGGCGCGCAGGCTGCAGTCGACCTCCCCCTCCCAGTGGGCGGCGAGCATCAGGCCCTCTTCATCGGGCAGGATGAACACCTGCAGGGCCGGTTGGCGGCAGTCGATCTCGATGACCCTGCCTTCCAGCGCGGCCAGCCGCGGCAGGGCCGTGCTGTCCATGCGCAAGACGCGGTTCAGGCCATGTTCGACGCTGGCGAGCAGCCCGGCCAGCAACATCAGGGCTTGATACCGCGGTGCACGGCAACGATACCGCTGGTCATGTTGTGGTAGGTGACGCGGTCGAAGCCGGCCTCGACCATCATGCTCTTCAGGGTTTCCTGATCGGGGTGCATGCGGATCGACTCGGCGAGGTAACGGTAGCTCTCGGCGTCATTGGTAATTAGCTTGCCGGCCAGCGGCATGAAGGCGAACGAGTAGGCGTCGTAGGCCTTGGACATCAGCTTGTTGGTCGGCTTGGAGAACTCCAGGATCAACAGGCGGCCACCGGGCTTGAGCACACGCAGCATCGAGCGGATGGCGGCGTCCTTGTGGGTGACATTGCGCAGGCCGAAGGCAATGGTCACGCAGTCGAAGTGGTTGTCCGGGAACGGCAGCTTCTCGGCGTCGGCCTGAACGAACTCGATGTTGCCGGCCACGCCGCGGTCGAGCAGGCGGTCACGGCCGACCTTGAGCATCGATTCGTTGATATCGGCCAGCACCACTTGCCCGGTGGGGCCGACCAGGCGCGAAAACTTGGCCGCCAGGTCGCCGGTACCGCCGGCGATGTCCAGCACGCGGTTGCCGCTGCGCACGCCCGACAGCTCGATGGTAAAGCGCTTCCACAGGCGGTGCATGCCGCCGGACAGCACGTCGTTCATCAGGTCGTACTTGGCGGCCACCGAGTGGAACACTTCGGCGACTTTCTTCGCCTTCTGGCTTTCAGGGACGTCCTGGTAGCCGAAATGGGTGGTGGGTTCGGCGTGTTCGCCTTTGCGCTGGTCGTTCATATCGCTTCACCGAAAAAAATTACCGCCATTCTAGGGCGTACGGGCGGTTTTGTCTTGGCGGGGTGTGCCAGTGGGCAGGGGCGGGCATAATGCCCATTATGTCTACATCTTCAGGAACGCCCGCATGACCCAGATCAGCGTCGAACGCAAACACTCCCTCGGCCGTGAGGCCGCCCGCGCCAAAGCCGAAGCGCTGGTCGACAAGCTCAGCCGCGAATACGACCTCAAGGCCACCTGGAACGGCGACCGCGTCGATGTGGCGCGCAGCGGTGCCAATGGCAGCGTGCACATCGGTGAGGACAGCATCCGCGTAGAGCTGAAGCTGGGCATGATGCTGTCGATGATGAGCGGTACCATCAAGGGCGAGATCGAGCGCGCACTGGACAAGGCCCTGGCCTGAGGCCCAGCGCGCGTGGCTGGCTACGGTAAGTCGGGCGGGAACGGGATCAGATCGGCAATCTGTGCCAGGCGCAGGTCGCCACGGTAAATGGCTATGCGTTCCTTCGGGTCGCTGGCCAGCTCCAGCTCGGCGTCTCGGCCGATAGCGCGGGGCTCGCGGAATTTAAGGTGGCCTTTGACGAAGTCACGGGCCTTGGCATCCGCAGTGCGGTAATGAAAGTGAGCCTCCCACAGCACCGTTTGCGGGGCTTGGACGTCGCTGATTGCGTAGGTGTCGAGGTAGTCATTCGCGTGGCGAAGCGCTTTGCGCACTACGCTGGGCCTGATTGTGACGCGCTGCTGCCCTACCAGGTAGCGCAAGGCGGCGCTGTCAGGGTGGCGGGTGTTCAGGTAGGCATGGGTGAGCAGCTGCTGCTTGCGCTCGCTGACCCTGGCGATCGCCTGGCGCAGCTGGTCGACCAGGCTGCCGTCGGTCCGCTCCAGTTGTCGAGCCAGCGTGCTCATGTCATCGATAGGCCAGTCCAGGAAGTCAGCCAGGCTATTGGGTTGGTCTGCATAGCGGGCTGCAAAGTCGAGCTTTTCATCAATTTTTGCCAGCAGGTGCCTGGCCTGCTTGCGCAGCTGGGCCAGGTCGTGCTCGGCGGCGCGTGGTGGGGCGATTTGCTCATGCCACTCATGACCGCGTCGCTCGTAGCTGCCAGCGGGTTGTTGATTCAGGGGGTTGCGTTGAATTGCGTGGTCGCCTTGCGCTTCCACCAGCGCCGGGCGACCACGTGCGACGCGGATCACCGTGCGCTTGACCGGCACGGGGTGCTGGATTGTGCGCGGCGGCGGCGTGGCGATGCCTTTGTCGAGGTTGGCCAGCGCCGTGCCTAGCTGGACTTCGGTGGTGTTTACCAGCGCTTGCATTTCCTGGATATATTCATCGAGGATGGCCTCGTCCAGCGCCGGGTCGCTGAGCTGCCTCATGTAGTGGGCCTTATCGAGTATCGCGCGATACCGGCGTAGCACATCATCCAGCACGTCGGCCTTGTCTTCGGCAGAGCCGACGGCCGTGGCGAGGCCGTCATGGCTCCAGATCGTGCGGCTCAGATCGTTGTTGCTAAGCACCTCCCGCATCGGCAGCAGGTTGTCGGCTGATTCGGCGGTTAGCTTGGTCTTGTCCAGTGTCAGGTAAGCCAGGTCGCCGATTAACTGCGCGTGCACCACTAACGTTGAATAGGCGCGCCGCTTGATGGCGGTCTCGATCTTGCTGGCCTTGTCGGCGAAGTCGATTTTGCTGTTTTCCAACGCTTCAGGTAAGGCCCGATCCAGCCGGCGGCTGATTACCAGCAGGCGGCGGCTGGCCTGCAGCGAGTCGCGAACGCTTTCACGGTAGTTGAGATAGTGTTGAATCTGCTCGTTGGTCTGCGGCAGCCGCACTATGCGCTTGCCCTGCACCACCAGCAGTTCATGATCGACTTGTTCCAGCAGACGTCGGCATAACAGCATGTCGCTGTCTATGGCCGCCTCGAACCACTTGCTGAATCTGCTGGCATTGGTCCCGGTAGCGTCCAGCCTGAGAAAGCGCGGTTCAATCAGCTCCCTGAAGGTGTTGACGTTTGCCTCCAGGATCTCGCCCTGTTTCTCCAGGAACAGCGCAGAGGCCTTGAGCTCGGCGGCATGTAGCCGACGCTGGGCGAGCAGCTGTTGTTTTTGCGCCTGCAGTGCTTCGGGTGGATTGGCGCGCTCATGCGCGGGCAACGCTTGCGACGTGCGGCTGTAAGCTGCGGCGAGCTCGTCATAATCGGCAAGGCGCTGGCTGTTGCGCTCCATGAGAGGGCGCAGCTTGTTCAACGCGTCGCCATTGCGCAATGCCGTATCGCGCAATTGTGCGTAGCGCTGCTGGTTATCAGCGTTGACGGACCTGCTGGTCCTGGGCATGCCACCTGCCAGTTTCAGGTTGAGTGCCCACTCGCCGTTCCAGCGTGTCAGCCAAGGGCCTCTGCTGCGCTCACGGCCGACGATGTGGTAGCCGTCGGGGGCGCCCTGCCATCGTGATTGCCATTCACTGCTGCTCGGGTCCGGGCCGACGATCTGAATGCCGCCCCATGTCTCCTGCACTTCGTACGCTGCCCCCTGCAGTGACACATAGTGGCGGTTGGCGATGTGATACAAACCGCGCAGGCGGCCCTCGACCAAGGGTGCATGGCCGTCTAGCGACAAGGTGGCCTGAAGCTTGACCAGTGCCTGGCGCTCGGGCGGCGTCAGGTTGCCCACGCGCTGGTGGTCGTGCCAGCTGGTGAGCCGCATGGGTACTGCCTTCTGCTCGGCGGTCAGTGTTTCCCAGGGGCGCTCATGCGGTTTGTCTGCGACCGCTGTCATGGCCCCATCCGGCTCGACGGGCTCGGTAAACCGCAACTTCGCAGCCGGCGTGCCGCTTGCGGGCAGAGGCGCATCGCGATGGGCCAGAAGCATGGCCAGGTTGGTCAGTAGGTCAATGGCTGCCACGATGCGCGCTTCATCGCTACCGTTGGCCAGCACCGACACATCATCCTGGGCGGCCGACAGTGCTTGTAGCAGCCAGGTCAGGACGGCCAAGGGGCCGCGCCAGAATACGGCCAAGGTGTTGAACAACGACCAGGCCGCCTGTTGCACCAGCTGCCATTTTTCCTGCGCGTTGGACAGGCTGCTGCTTGATGCCGCCAGGCGTATGGCACTGATCCTGGCGTCGCACAGGTGGGCGTCCAGATCGGCCAACCAAGGGCTGAAAACGCAATCGACCGGTTGTCGCAGCAGCTGTACCAGTTCGTCCGCCACAAGGCTTTCACCACCCAGCAAATGCGCCAGTTGTTCCAGCCTGGGATGAAGGTGAGGGCGCGTGAAGCCGTCATTTGCATACACCGCGCGTACGTCTTCATGCAGCCAGTCGAGGATACTTTGTTGCAATTCACCTTCAGTGCGGATTGCGGCCATCAGCTGATCCAGCTCAGCGAACTCCAGCAGGACGTGGCTCGCATAGAACGGGCGGTACAGGACCCAGCCATGCGCGGCGGGTAGCTTGATCAGGAACATGCCGTGGGCGATGTCCGTGGTCGCAGCACCTGGCGCGCAAAGAAACGCCAGTGGGCCAATGCGCAGTGGCTGGCCATCGCCGTAATTTTGGCAACAAGCTAGCAGCGCATCGCGCGCGGGTGCGCTCAGCTGTTGCTGGATGCCGGCTTTGAGGGTGCTGAACAGCAAGTGACGCCGCCATTCCCATGCGTATTGCGTGATCCGCTCGCCCCTGCGTGGTTGTTCGGCCACCTTGGTGTCCAGATAGCGAGGGTACTGGCCACCAATGTCCACTTTGTGAATCAGCGCGTTGATTTGCTCGAGGCTCAGCCAGCCGCCGGGCTTGCCGCCAGTGGGTAGCGTCACGCCAGTCATTACTTCGCCAGCATCGAGGCGCAAGCGGGCGATGGCCAGGTCCGTCAAGCTCATCCTGCGCAGGGGCAGCGATTGCCCTCCTTGTATAGCGCTGCCGACGATGGTTTGCGAAACCTCGATCAATACCTGGTCAGGGTCGTGCTGTGCCACTTGCGGGTAGCTGCTTTGTAGTTGCTCGCGCAGGCGGCGCTTGGCGTAGCGCTGAAGGTCGTCGACATCGCTGAGTGAGGTGGAACCTTTGGAATGCCCTTGCCGAGCGGCCAGATCGAGCAGCGCCGCATGGTAGGCGTGGCGGTCCCCGCCCTCGGCGCTGGCTAGCCAAGCCGGTAGGCTGACGTCAGGCATGTTGTGCGCCCGGCAGGCCTGGTTAAGAAAATACGTACTTGGGTCGGTCAGCCGGTGCAACTGGTTCTGCAAATCACTGACCGAGGTCAACGAGCCAATGCTGAAACGCTCAATGTCTTCAAGCATGGCATTGAGCAGTTGCCTGGCCTGGAAGGCGAATGGGTTGCCGATCACGGTGGTGTGCGCCCAGGACAGCCGCTCGAAGCGATAGCGCCGGGCCAACTCGCCCTGCAACGCGCTGGCGAAGGCCGTCAGGTCGGTGAAGCTGCGCACCCTCCCGTCCGGCTTGCAATGCAGAAGTAGGCGCCGCGGGCCGTGCGCCATGCTCAGCAGCAGGCCTGCCAAGGTTACCGACAGCGTCCCGCCTGCTGTTTTCAGGTTTACGCTCACTGCGCTGATGACCAGGCCTTCATGGGCCTCGGCGAGCAGAGCGTACAGGGCAGCCTTTTCATCGATATCCAACCCCTGATCGTGCAGGTTGCAAAGCAGCGCGGCCTTGATCGTATGCTCAAGCCAGAGCGTACGGGTGACCTGGGTGGTTGGGTCGGTGCCATTCCAAAAACCGACCTGAGCCAGCTGGAACATTTCCAGCAGGGCACCCAGCACGTGCTCCAGGCCCTCGTTGAGCCGGCTCAAGTCCAAGGCAATTGCGGCCGGTTTGCTGTTACCCGCTCCTTCGACCTGTAACTGAAACGGCTCAGGCGGCGCGATGCTTGGCCGATCGGCAAGGCTAAGCTGCAGACGTTTACCTGTCCGAAAATGCTCAAGCAATTCATCCACCAACGAGCGGTGCGTGTCGGCACCGTCCGCGGTGTGCAGGATGACGAAATCATCGAGCGAGGTGAGCTGTGGATGGGTGTCGCGCACCCACGGGTAATGATCGACGAGAACCTTGAACCCTTCATGGGACAGTACGTCGCGTATCGTGGGGCGTTTAGCGAAACAGTCTGCGACTTTTTGCTTGAAGGTTTCGCTAGATGAATCAGGGGTGTCAGTCACGGCGTCAGCTTCGAACAGGTGGGTGACATGACGCTAGCGTGGGGTGGCCCTGTACTTGCGGTAGATGGTTAAGGCCGGCAGCACCTTAGGGTGAGGATTCTAATTTTCTTGCCTACCGTATGCTCAAGCCCAGCCTTTATGGGCGTTATTTCCTCTCATGAGCATGAGGTACACAGCATGGCCAAAGTGAACGTGAAGAAAAAGGACGACGCCCCTGGCACGCTGGGCGAAGTGCGCGGCTACGCGCGCAAGATCTGGCTGGCGGGCGTCGGCGCCTATGCGCGGGTTGGCCAGGAAGGCTCCGACTACTTCCAGGAGCTGGTCAAGGCCGGCGAAGGCGTCGAGAAGCGTGGCAAGAAACGCATCGACCAAGAGCTGGATGCAGCCAACGCACAGATCGACGAAGCCACCCAGGCTGTCAGCCGTGTGCCAGGCCGGGTAGAAATTCAACTCGACAAGATTGAAAAAGCTTTCGACGCACGGGTAGGGCGCGCCTTGAATCGCCTCGGCATTCCGTCTAAACATGACGTTGAGGCGCTGTCGATCAAGCTTGAACAGCTGCACGAGCTGCTTGAGCGCGTCGCGCACAAACCATAAGGAGAGCAGGATGGCTGGCAAGAAGAATTCCGACAAAGAAGGCAGCTCCTGGGTCGGCGGGATCGAGAAATACTCCCGCAAGATCTGGCTGGCGGGGCTGGGAATCTATTCGAAGATCGACCAGGACGGCCCCAAGCTGTTCGACTCGCTGGTGAAGGATGGCGAGAAGGCTGAGAAGCAGGCGAAAAAAACCGCTGAAGATGTTGCCGATACTGCCAAGTCCTCGACGACTTCGCGCGTGTCTGGCGTGAAAGATCGTGCGCTGGGCAAGTGGAGCGAGTTGGAAGAGGCCTTCGACAAGCGCCTCAACAGCGCCATTTCGCGTCTGGGCGTACCGAGCCGCAACGAGATCAAGGCCCTGCACCAGCAGGTCGACACGCTGACCAAGCAGATCGAGAAACTGACCGGTGCTTCGGTGACGCCGGTTTCGTCCCGCACTGCGTCGGCCAAGCCGGCTGCGAGCAAGGCAGCGGCCAAGCCACTGGCCAAGGCGGCAGCGGCCAAGCCTGCGGCAGCCAAGCCTGTAGCTAAAACTGCCACGGCAAAACCAGCGGCCAAAACGGCAGCGGCGAAGCCAGCAGCCAAATCTGCGGCAGCCAAACCAGCAGCAGCCAAACCAGCAGCGGCCAAGCCAGCTGCGGCGAAGAAGCCAGCGGTGAAAAAAGCCCCGGCCAAACCCGCCGCGGCCAAACCGGCAGCCCCAGCGGCCAGCGCTGCACCCGCTGCAACTGCAGCCCCGGCACCAACCGCCGCCCCGGCCAGCAGCACCCCGTCGGCACCCACTGGCACCGGTACCCTGATCTGATACCGCGTCGCCTTCTTCGCGGGCTTGCCCTAATGCCGGTCAGTTAAGCAATTCGGGGCCGCGTTGCGGCCCATCGCTGGCAAGCCAGGCTCCCACAGATATGGCGCATGGCTTGAATTCAATGCGGTCGGTGTGGGAGCAGGCTTGCCGGCGATGGGCTGCGCAGCAGCCCCGGCAGTCTTAACTGACTGGCATTAGGGCTTGCCCGCTCCTACAGGGTTTGCGCAGACTCGATATTGTGCGCAGGCCCTGTGGGAGATCACCCAGCCCTTCCGGGCTGCGCTGTCTCGCAGAGAACAATGGCCATTGTGGGAGCGGGCTTGTCCCGCGAAGAAGGCAACCCG
>NZ_JBJDNB010000013.1:102655-152214 GCF_044900445.1 Pseudomonas sp. NPDC089407 | reverse complement strand
CTGGCGATAAGGGTGATCGCGTCCGCTTAAAAATACGCGGACACCATCGCCCTTAATGCTGGAGTTCGGAAGGTGAGTTCGCCGGACGCTTACGTATGCCCGGCATGCGACAACCCTGTCCAGCTGGTTGGGCTGTATGAGCTACCGCCTAACGTGAAGAACCCATTCGGGAAACATGCTACTAAGAGCATTCGCGGCATCGCTCCATTTGATAGTGAGGCCCGTAACGATTGCCCGTACTTCCAGCCTCGCCAGCACAAGAAAACAGAACGAAAAACCAGGTTTGACGGCGTCCCACGGAAGATTCTCAAGCTATTGATCGAACAGTTCGATCGCGTGGTTTACATCCTGGAGAAAGAGACCCAACTGGTCCTTTCCGAGAACGCGTTGAGAGGCATGCTGCAGCGTTACAAGGGAGAGCGTGGCTACCTCTATACCGGCGCGACGCTTCGCAATGTGCCATGGATCTTTGCTTACATGTCGGACGCCACCCGCCTGTTTGGCCAGAAGGTCATTGGAAATGCTGAGCTGGTGAAAGCTATTGCCGCTGAGGTGCCAGGGGCGGAAATCAGCAGCACTGGTCGGCTGGAATCGAAGAAGGTGCCTGGTTCGAAGGCGGCATATTTTGATCTCAAAATGAGTTTCATCCGCCATCGAATCGTCAAAGACAGTGAAGCGTCCGGCTTGGTTGAAAGCATGGAGTTTGTAGTGTCACAGCCTCGCGGAGGTGAGCTTGAGCACATTCACAAGGAAGTCATCAAATTCGATTCGGCTTGGTTCGAATCCCTTATCCGGATGCCGGTTGATCATCCTTATCGCAGAATGGATAGAGTGAAGATGGCCCGGGAGGAACTGGGCGATCTGCTGGAGCTGACTCAGGCCTGAGGAGGCCTGTTGTAAACCACTTTTTTTCACTGTAACCACAGTGGTTTACAGTGAAAAAAAGTGGTTTACAACGTAGCTACGACACGCGCCCTGGCCACTCCCCAGGCCAGCGCGCTCCTCATTGATTCGTTCAGTCGGGCGTCGAACACCTATGCTGCTCGGGGCCTTGCCACGCCGCGGTGTCCTATAATTCATCTTCAGCTGAATGGAGCAAAATGTTGTGAAGCGCACATTCATTGGAATGGTCGAGGCTGGTGAGCCACTGATGAGGCAAGCGCTTGAAGCTATCCGACAGGCCCACGAAGCGGAGGCTGCTGGATTGCCAGACCTTGAGGTACAGCGTCTTCACCCATTGGCAGATTCGCTCTATCAGGCGGTCATTGATTTTCAGCTCCTCAAAGCAGGTAAACCACCGTCGACTATCCAGTGAGGACCTGCCGCTACATGACGAAAAAGATGCCAGCTCTTCTCCCCGACCACCCCATGTATACCGACGCAGTGGATGCGATGAAGCAATACCACGAGGCGCAGGCTTCTGGCTCATCTGCCGAAGAGGTTGAGCGCCTGCGTCAAATCGCAGAATCACAATTTCGGGCTGTCAGCGAGTATCAGCTCAACGCTCTGGGATATCAGTCTCGTCGTCCGCACTGAAGGGATAACCGATCCGGAGGTAGCTTCAGAATCCATCAAGCCAAGCGGAAGACTCACGACGCGGTCCGATTGATCAGCGAGACGGTCGGGAGGGTTTGCACACAGCCCCAAAAAAAAAGCAGCTCCCGAGAGCTGCTTTTTTCTTACTCCCCCTTTTTGTGCTTGTGGGGTTTCAGGTCCGGATGGTCCTTCTGCTTTTCAGGGGTGACTCGCTGCCTTTTGTCCGGAGTGCCATCTTCATTGGTGCGCTTTGGGCCTGGCTTGATGCTCATGCAAAACTTCCTTTTCCGCTTGGGTTGTTGAATGCAGCTATGTAATTAGTCCAGCTTCTCTCAGCTGTCAAAGCAGGCTGGTGCAGAACCGCCTGGCCGATGATCCGGTCCACATCGAACATTCAGAGGCCAGAATAAGAGCCTCCGACAAAGGGCTTACAAGGGGCAGTGAAATCCAGCGCTGAGCGATACGAAGACGTCTGGACGTTCATCATGCCGAGCACGGTGTGGAACAGGTTGTCGTGGCTCAGCGGTGACGTGGTTTGAGCTTTCAAACAACCCACGTTGACCTTTTCGCTCTTCGCGAGCGAGTCAGACATCCAAAGTACCAACGGCACCTTTGTTTGCTCGTCAGGAGCCATCGCGTAAGGCAGCCCGTGTAGATAGAGCCCACCCTCCCCCAGCGATTCGCCGTGGTCCGAAACGTACATCAGCGCAGTGTCGAACTTGGTGTTGGCCGCCAGGATATCGATGAGATTTGCAGTCACATAATCGGTGTAGAGGATTGAGTTGTCGTAGGCATTGACCACCTCCTCCTGCTTACATTTGTCGAGCTCGTTGGTCTCGCACACCGGTGCGAATTTCTTGAATTGCGAGGGGTAGCGCTTGTAGTAGGCCGGGCCGTGACTGCCTTTGTAGTGGAGCACCAGGACAGCATCGCCTTCCTGGCGCTTGATGAAGTCTTGCATCTCCGTGAGCAGCACCCCGTCCTTACACTCCTCGCTGGTGCACAGTTGGGAATCCGCGTGAGAGGCAGCCTTGTGGTTGGGAACCCTGTCGCAGACCCCTTTGCACCCCGAGTTGTTGTCAGTCCACATGACACTGATGCCAGCGCGTTGAAGCACGTCGAGCAGCCCTTCTCGGCTCTTGGCCAAGCCATCTTTGTACTGGGCCTTACCCACGTCCAGGAACATGCATGGCAGCGAGACCGCGGTAGCGGTACCGCAGGAGCTCACGTTCGTGAAGCTAATGACATTTCGCTTTTCTAGTTCCGGATTCGTTTCACGGGAGTAGCCGTTGAGGGAGAAGTTGGCGGAGCGAGCGGTCTCTCCTACTGCCAGTACCAGCAGCCTGGGTTTACGAGCCGCACCCTGTCGATTAACTACCGCATCAGTACCAATGGCCGTCAGCGTTTTAGGTGAGGCCAGCTGACGCTTCAGGTACCCATGGCCAGCCGCAAACAAGTTGGTAGGTACCAGAATCAGCCGGATCTCCCGATTGTTGCGCAGCAAGGAGGCATACGACTGGTACTGACTCAACGCGATGCCAGATAAGGTCAACAGAGCGAGCGACAGAGCAATGAACCTGCTGACCAAAGCTTTGGCCCAAGGCTTGCGCCGGAGGGGAACCCGGGCAATCAGGTAGACGGGCAACACCCCAACCATTGCGACCCAAAGACCGAGCTTCCAATTCAGCAGCTCGGTTGCCTCAGCGACGTCGGTCTCCACAACGTTGGTGAACATTGTGTAATCGATCACGATGCCGTAGGCATTCATGAAGTAACTCGCAAAAGACGCGCTGATCAGTACCAGGCACAGTATGGGTTTGGCCAGCCGCCCCCATGACAGCAAGCTCAGAACGGTAAACACCCATGCGAATACTATGACTGGGAGGCTAGCCGCTAGCTGCCAGTTCACTTCATCGGTTTTGAATACCAGCTTCCAGAGCACGTTCCAGAGCTCAGCGTTCGCGAATAGCAGTAACCAAAAAGTCACCAGGCCGATTAGCAAATTAGTACTGATGCCTTTCTGCCGCGCATTGCGAATAGCAAAGATCCATTTGCTTAACAGGGTGTGAACAATGGATTTGGAAGGTGTCATTATCAAACTCTGGAAGCTGCTTATCCATGGCGGTAGCTATGGAGTTAGCGGGAGCTACAAGGCAAACCGTCGACAGATGCTGAGCGATTGCGCAATGTGCGGAGCGTCAGAGGCCTTAGGCCCCTAGGCGTTGGGGACGCTTAGTATGTGTGAGGCATAGGGATAAAAAGAGAAATGAATCTCGCTGAGCGCATTATTTCCGGGACCTGATAACGACACGATGACCTCGGGATTACAATGCTGACAGAAATCCAATTACTGCTGTTTTGATTGTCATTGATCACGCTATGATCAAAATTAGGGGAATACTACCCACCAAAAGCAATGCTCCGCTCAGCTAGATAAATTTAATTTCACAAACAAAACGGTTTCGTTTTGTCGTAGGCTAATTTTGAACTTTCAATTCAACTTACAAGTCTTTCTCGCGAGCAGAACATAATTTTCAACTTTTGCTCGTTAATATGTCACCCATCAATGAGGGGCGAATACCATGAGCTTTTTCAAAAACATCCTGGGCGGGCACCATGGCCGTGGAAACCACGGTGGAGGCAAGCACCACAGCGGGGGACATGGGGCCGAGCAATATGATCGCCATGGCCGGCAGCAGGGCTGCGACGGCGGTAATCAGGTGTATGACGGCGGGCGCCCTCCCACTCCTGCCCCCATCAAAGATCTGCAGGGCTGCAGGCAGTGCCGGACGGCCAACGATCCGTCAGCACGCTTTTGTCTAAACTGCGGAACACCGCTATCGAGTGGTTGCACCGCCTGCGGCTCGCTGCTGAGTGCAGGAGCAAGATTTTGCAGTCAGTGTGGCCAAGCGACGCTCTAAGGCTAGGTAGACAGGAAGGCCAACGAGACCACAACCCTGCGCAAGGAGAAATACGTGGGTTCAAATCATGACCATGGCAGCGCTGCAGTACGCGAGGGGCATCAGAAGAAGCTAATCATGGCGCTCGGCTTGACTGGCAGCTTCATGATTGCAGAAGTGATCGGTGCGTGGATTACCGGCAGCCTGGCGCTGCTGTCGGACGCATCTCACATGTTCACAGATACTGCCGCCTTGGCGATCTCACTGATTGCACTTCAGATAGCCAAGCGGCCGGCGGATCAGAAAAGAACCTTCGGCTATGCGCGCCTGGAAATTCTGGCTTCGACGTTCAACGCCGTGCTGCTCTTCCTGGTGGCGATGTACATCTTGTATGAGGCCTACCAGCGCTTCTTCATGCCGGCGGAGATCGCTACCGGAGCGATGATGTGGATCGCAATCGCCGGCCTGATCATCAACCTAATTTCGATGCGCCTTCTGGCATCTGCGAGCAACGAAAGCCTCAACGTCAAAGGAGCCTACCTCGAAGTTTGGAGCGACATGCTCGGCTCGCTTGGCGTAATCATCGCGGCACTTATCATCCGCTTCACCGGCTGGACCTGGGTCGACACGATTGTCGCTGTGGCGATCGGCCTTTGGGTTCTGCCGCGGACGTGGCAGTTGCTTCGCGAAAGCCTGGGGATCCTCATGGAGGGTGTCCCGAGGGGGCTCGACGTTACGGCAATCGAGGCCACCATCCTCGGAGTAGATGGCGTGACGGACGTTCATGACTTGCACGTGTGGGCTGTCAGCAGTGGCAGTAACGTGATGACGTCGCACGTAGTGGTTCGGGATTCTGCAGATGGGGATGCTGTGTTGGCGGCCGTCGTGGATGCTGTCAGCGATGCATTCGAAATCCATCACTGCACCATCCAGATCGAGCGGGCAGCTTTCCACGAGAGCGTTCCCTCACCCTCGCACTGACCGATCGGTAAACACCATGCAAACACATCACCCTCCTGGCTGAGGGTGATGTTGCAAAAAAAATGCGGTGAGGGATGCCGTAAACGGCAGGAGCGCTTCAAGGGGGTTGGTGAATGGCTTCGCCTGCCCTCGTCAACAACCTCCAGAAGGCTCAGCGATGGCCTGGATCATCACGAAGTACCTACTCACTGCCGGTATAGTGATTCTCGTGTCAGAGCTGGCGAAACGCAGCGACAAGCTGGGCGGCTTGGTCGCCGCCCTACCCTTGGTCACGGTCGTGACGTTGGTCTGGCTCTATTTAGAGAACCAGAGCATGGAGAAGATCTCCAACCATGCTTGGTACACGTTCTGGTACGTGCTTCCGACCCTGCCGATGTTTATTGCTTTTCCATTGCTGCTACCTAAGCTCGGCTTTTGGCCGACACTGATCAGCAGCATCCTCATCACAATGGCCAGCTTCGGAGGCTTCGCCATACTGCTGCGCCGGTTCGGCATTGAGCTTCTATGATCCGGTGGCCGCAGGGATCATCTTGATGAGTCTTAACGGCTATTAACACACTCGCCCTTCACCAGGTAGCGAACCATGTGCAGTTCGCCTTTCGAGTCTTCGTAGGTCATCATGCTTCTTACATTACCGCAGTACCGCACATTGGGTGATACATACACCAACTTACCAACGTCCAGGTCCATGCCATAGGCGTAGTCTTCTAGTTGAGGCATGGGCTTTTTTACGCGTTGAGCATAATCCGCTGTAGCCTCTCTAGCAGTACGCTCGATGTGTTTATTGATCTCCATACCGCTTTGGGCATTGGCTGTTAGTGATGTAAAGAGCATAAACACGGCGATCGCTGATACAGTAGTGTTCATAAGAAGTCCCTTAATAAAAAAGCGCCCGTAGGGGGGCGCTAAAATTCACCTACCAAAGGAGCGTATGGTTTACAGGTGAATGCACTGGCGCGAACAACTGCTCGGTGCTCTTGCCAAGCTGCTTTGAAATGAGACAATTTCCAAAGCAGCGATGCCTCTTCCGCTGCCCTTAAACTAGCAAAGGAGGCTAACACCAAGATGATCGTGCAATTACAATTTGGACATGTAATAGATTGTAAGATAATTATTCGAGAGAATATCGAGCCGCCACGTGAACTAATTTGCAGAAAGGCGCTGCGGTTTGCGGCCGTGCATGGGGTCTGCCTGCGTGGCGCCCTCGATCCAAGGCCAGTACCAGTCCTTGCAAGCTAACGACCGAAATGCTGCCTGTCCTGGCCGATTCCACCTGCCAGGCGAATCTGTCATACACCGCCGCAGGCCCCAGAATCCGCTATGCTTAGGGGTGGAGCCTGCATGACTGTCAGAAATCTTGCGGCTACATTACAAATTTGTAGGATTTCGCCGCGGCCAGCTTCTTCGCGTTAAGATTCAAGCGTCCTCAGGTGACCCGGCGTATGGACAGAGGTAGCGACTACCACATGCCATACCCTCAGCCAAACTTTCGAACAGCCTGCAACCATAATCTTGGCGGATTAGGCCAACTCCTTCCTCACACCTTGAGATAAGTTATGCGCGTTCTAGTTGTGGAAGACGAAATTAAAACTGCCGAATATCTTCAGCAGGGCCTATCCGAAAGCGGGTATGTCGTAGATATCGTGCACAACGGTGTAGATGCTCTGCACTTGTTCAACACTAATGTCTATTCGTTGGTCCTCCTGGACGTGAACCTCCCGGGTATCGACGGCTGGGACCTGCTGGAAACCATCCGTAAGACCAGCCGGGTCCGCATCATCATGCTGACCGCCCGCGGACGCATCAATGACAAGCTCAAGGGCTTGGACGGCGGCGCGGATGACTACCTTGTGAAGCCATTCGAATTCCCTGAGCTGCTTGCTCGCATCCGTTCGCTGCAACGCCGTGGTGATGAGTTAGTCGAGAAGAGCTCGCTGAAAATTGCCGATCTGGAACTCGACTCCGTCCGCCATCGCGTCTTCCGCGGTGGCACACGCATCGATCTCACCACCAAGGAATTTGCGCTTCTGCACCTGCTCATGAGCCGAACGGGCGAAGCGCTGACTCGCTCTCAGATCATCTCGTTGGTCTGGGATATGAATTTCGATTGCGACACCAATGTCATCGATGTAGCCATCCGGCGCTTGCGCTCGAAGATCGATGACCCGTTTGAAACCAAGCTCATTCACACGCTTCGTGGCGTTGGGTACGTTTTTGAGGAACGCGCATGAGGCCATTCAGCCTGGCTGCAAAGCTGGGGTTAAAAGTTGGGTTGATGAGCGCAGCGTTGCTGCTTCTGTTCGCCACCTTTGGCTATCTGATGGTAGGCAAGGCTCTGGAAAGAAATGCCAGAGCAGACCTGGAAGTAAAGATGGCGGGGATGGCTCACAACCTGTCCACCATCCCGGACATCTCCGGCGTCAACGCGGATGCGCATCAGCTTGTCGATTTGGTCATGGGCCACAACAACCTGTATGTGAGCATATTCGATACCTCACAGAATCAGACTCCCCTGCTCTCGATTGGCTCGAAACAGGTCAATCTGGAGGTGCACAAGTTTCAGCCGGCGGCCCAGCCCAAAGAGCACGAATGGCGTGATACGCAGGACCGTCCTCTGCTGAGTGCTTCTCGAATCATGCGTTTGGGCGATGGAACAGAGGTCAGCGTCTATATGACCATGGACCAGTCATCCAGTGAGGCGCTGCTCGATGCGTTGCTGACCTGGGCCTTGATGATGTCCCCCGTCATCCTCGCACTGATCTTGGCCATTGGCTGGTGGACTGTGCGCAGAGGCCTGCTACCACTGACCAAGTTCCTCAAGATCGCCTCGAAAATCTCAACCGAGAGCCTCGACCATCGCCTTCCAACTGATGGGATGCCGGCAGAACTCAAAATGCTCGCCGACGGCATCAACATCATGCTGGCTCGCCTGGATGATGGGGTTCAGCAGCTCTCGCAGTTTTCTGACGACCTTGCTCACGAACTTCGAGCACCGCTTTCCAACCTGATGGGCAAGGCCCAGGTTGCCTTGACCAGAGAACGATCGCTTTCCGAGTACCGGGAGGTTCTGGAGTCGTGCACAGAAGAGCTGGACCGCATGAGCCGCATGGTTTCCGACATGCTGTTCTTGGCCCAGGTCAGTCATCCAGCATCAATGGTGGAGTTCGAATCCGTCTCCTTGGTCGACGAGGTTCAGCGAGTGTGCGATCTCTTCAGCATTTCAGCAGAAGAAGGCGAGATTCAGCTGCAGATCTCCGGCAGTGATGACGTGGTGCGCGGGAATCGCCTGATGGTTCAACGTGCCGTCTCGAATCTGGTCTCGAACGCGATCCGTTACTGCCCTCGCGGCCGCACGGTCTACGTTAAGGTGCAGCATAGTGCGAGCGGTACGACGTTGAGTGTCGGCAACCCCGGCCGTGGTATTGCCAAGGAACACCACGCGCACTTGTTTGAGCGGTTCTACCGTGTGGACAAGAGCCGAGCACGGAGCGAAGGCGGTACCGGTCTTGGCTTGGCCATTGTGCAGTCGATCATGAGTCTGCACCAGGGATCGGCGAGCGTGGAGGTGACCGAAGAAAACTTCACCTGGTTCCACCTTCACTTTCCGGAAGCCCAGCAAATGCAGCCGGCAATGACCGCCGCTTAAATTGCGCAGACACGATTAGGCCCGTCAATCGACGGGCCTTTTGTTTGCCTCAATGCATCAGTGCCGAAGGACCACAGGGTCCATGGGCGACCGCAGAATCACCGACTTAATAATCTTCTGTTCGTCAGGATTGGCGTTTTTCCACAGGTGTGAGAAGTACTGAGCATTCACTTTCTCTTGAGCACTTACGCTGCCGGCGGCATCGATCAGGCGCATGGTCGAGTAGACACAGATCAGCGCCAGAATGAAGAACGCCGTGGCGACCACCATCACATAACGCTTGGCCAGCACCGGTGCCCGCTTGAGCTCCTGGATAGAGGCGTCCGCCGCCTTTGTCGCTGCTGTAAGCTCCGAGATCAGTGGCTGGATGGCGGTGTCGACTCCGCGGCATGCAGCTGAATACGCTGATGCAGCGGCGCGCAAGGCAACCTCCTCCGCGTTCGACCAAGCCTTCTCCGCCTTTCGCACCTCCTCCTGAATCTGCCGGCCGACAGCGTCCACCTGCTCCACCAGTTCGTTCGACCTCTCCAGAACAGCGCTGGAGGTGCGCGTCTGCGAGGTCAGCTCATCGAGCTGGACAGTGAGTTTTTCAGTGCAGCGGCGAAAGTCACCGATAGCAACTGCCCAGGGCTCTATGTCATTCATGGCTATCTCCTAGGGCGGCCAACAACGCCGCGCTGAATTAACGCGCTAGATATCAAAATTGTAATTTAAGAGAAAATTCGAAGTCGCCCTCGACAGTGCCGAGATAGACATGATCCTTCCAGATTTGAAGATTTAACGCATCCTATCTGCAGCCAAAATTACGGAATTGTAATTATTGACTCACCTTGTCGTTAGCTTCGCGTTCCTAAACTACAAACCAACAAAGGCCGCTAATCAGGTTGGCCTAGTATGAACCGAGGTTCACAATGAAATTTGTCAAATCTATCGCTATTGGCAGCCTGCTGCTGGGTCTCATGGGTACCGCTTACGCTGAAGGCGGCTTCGAGCGAACGAAACAGTTCAACGAGAACTTCCGAACCGAACAGGCTCGCCTATGGAGCGATGACTCTTCGGACCAGAACAAACAACAAGTCGCTCAAGAGCAAAAGAAAGAAAGCAAGGATGGTAAGGAACAAGCCGACAATTAATCGGCGGTTAAATAGGACTTCAAATGACGAAAGAAATCGACAAAAAAGCCAGGGTAAAACCTGGCTTTTTTGTGCTTGGAATTTAGCCTTCGTTCTTGCGAGGCGTTTCCGCATTGCTTTCTCCGGCCAGACCCTCGGCACCTTGTGCGGGGCGTTTCCAATGGCACAGCAGGAGCTGGCTGGCGTTCGCTTCGGTGATCGATGTGCAAGCTAGATCAGCGGGCAGACCATCCTTGCTGTCTCGCAAGCGCCTGGACAGATAGAACGAGCCATCCCGCGGCCACTTGGCAGGATCCTTGATGTTCTCGGACTTCCCGCTGCTGTAAAACTCCGACGAGTATGAGCGGCGGCCAGGATAGATCAGGGGAGCGGAATGAGCAGACTGCACATTGAGCCAGGCTTGAACCACATCCCGCTGATTCTGAGGGCGCTCCTCTAGTACCCCGGCGTAGATGATGCCCGCACCGATGATTGGCAACACCAATGCGCTCGCAGCGGCAGCCCAGGTGGTCTTCGGGCCAACTTCGCTGACCCGTGCAGACAGCAGCAATGCCCACGCTGGCAGCGCGGGTAGCAGGTAGGTCCACAGAATGTTGCCTGCAAATGTGAAGAAGACCGGTGTCGCCAAGGCCCACAGCCAGAGGTAGGCTTTGAAGCGCTGCATCGATCCACGCTTGCGGATCAACAGTGGTAGAAACAAGGCCCATGGCAGTAGCGACAATCCGAGCTGGATCCAGATGCTGCCGTACGGCTTGGCATGAGCACTACCATAGAGGTCCCCTGCCCAGTTACTGACGACGTAGCGGCTCCAGTGCTCACCAACGAAGAAGTACTCCATGAAGCCGGGCGTTTTCATCTCGGCCGCGACATACCATGGCACGGATATACCGAACATGAGTACAAGGCCGCTAATCCAGGGAAGCCTCAGTACCCGTCCCCATTCCTTGTAGATAACGAACCAGGCGAATGCCGGCGCCCCCATAAGCACCAGGGTCAGCGGCCCTTTGGCAAGCAAGCCCAGCCCGAGACCTGCGAACATCAGGTAGGCATCCGCCTTGCTGGCGCACTTCATCCAACGCCAGAAACCGTAGCTGGCCAGCAGAATCGAGAACGACAAAACAGGGTCAGTCAGCACAACACCGCTGGAGACCAGGCCAAGTGTGGTGCTGGAAAAAATAATGGCAGCCCAGATGCCGGCGTTACGAGAAATCTGCTGCGTGCCGAGTTTGATGATGATGAAACAGCTTGCCAGGTGGAGTAGCCACGCTGGGAAGCGCGCAGCGAACTCGTTAACGCCGAAGACCGTCATGCTCGCGGCCTGGGTCCAGAAGGACAACGGAGGCTTGCCCCAGAACGGTACCCCGTAGTCGAACATGGGCGTGATCCAGTCATTCAACTCGACCATCTTGCGAGCCATTTCAGCGTAACGGGCCTCAGATGTGTCCATCAGCGGGTAGATGCCCAGCCCCACCAAACGCAATAGCAAAATCGAACCCAGGACCCACCACAGCGTCCTCTCGTTCTTCAGGTTCAGCATTTCTTACCCTCGATCGAAGCCATCGAAGGGTGGAGTGACACGGGATCTGCCTTGTTGCTGTGCTTCAGGAAATAGAGAGGCCGGCGCTTCACTTCCGCGAGTGTCACGCCCAGGTACTCCCCCACCATGGCGACACCGACGCACATGAATGAAGCCATTCCGACGATCAGGTGATGGATGTCGAAACTGCCTGCCACAAGCGACGCAAGCATGTAGCAGATGCTGGAGACGAAAAGACCGAAACTGATGAGGCTGAAAATGCGCAGTGGTTTGCGAGAGAAGCTGACGATGCTCTCGATGGCCAGATTGAACAGGCCAGCTGCATTCCATTTGGTGCTCCCGGCATGGCGAACAGTGCGATTGTAGGGCAGTTCGATGGTACGAAAGCCTACCCAGCCGATCATGCCTTTGAGAATCCTGGAGCGTTCATCCAGGGCCCGCAGGGCTGCCAGCGGCGCAGGCCCAATCAATCGGAAATCGCTGACATCGGCCGGCATGTCCACCTTCTCCACCAGGCGCTGCATGACCCAGTAGTAAGCCCGGGCACTCATGCGCTTGAACCACGAATCACCGATTCTCAGGTTGCGCTGCATGTTCACCACGTCGTAGCCGCGTTGCCAGTAGTCCACCATGGCCGCGATGAGCTCTGGTGGATCCTGCAGGTCGACATCAATGAAGATCAGCGCACTGCCACGGGCATGGTCTATCCCGGCGCTCAGTGCAGCCTCTTTGCCGAAGTTGCGACTCAGGGACAGGCAACGTACAGATGACCCATCCTGATAGTGGCGAAGAATGTCGGCCGTCCGGTCATTACTGCCGTCGTCGACATAGAGGATTTCGCAGGAGACGGGTAAGCGCTTCACCACGCGGGTGATTCGCTGGTGGAACTCGGGGATGGTTTCCTCTTCCTGGAAGCAAGGGACCACGATGGTTAACAAGGGATCAGGGCGCTCGGGAAAGCGATGTAATGTCTGCATGATTGAATGTCCAAAAACGATGTGCAATGAATCCAAGTGCAGTGAGGCTTAAGGTCACTACGACTTGGGAGATGAGCGGTGACAGATTCGACTTGATGAGGAACCACATACCCACGCCATTGCCGAAGTTTGTGGTTAACGCGACCAGTGCAAACCTGACAGGCTGAAACTTACGAGAGCCATCTGCCACAAAACAGAGCGCCCTATTTCCAATGAAGCTCGCGATTGCGCCAACCATGCCGCCACAGATACTGGCCAGTAACGGAGTAACGAATTCTGTCGTAACCAGCAATAGGAACACCGCATAATGGACTCCCGTTGCTATGAAGCCGATCCCCAGATAACGAATCAGTAAGGTAGTAAGAGGTGGGGTTTGATTTTCCATGCCCAAAGCCTATGGAGGCAAAGGTGAAAAAATAGTGAACTAAATGTAAATGCGTAATTAGCCGAATCTATATATGGTAAGTAACAAGTCGGCGCACTAGGCTAGCACGCTACAATATCAGAGGGATTGCCTGAAAATTACGCTTTCGAAATAAAAGCCTTCCGATAACGCATGCATGACCCGTGGATTACAATGTTGACAAGATAAGGAAACACCGGGTGGCATTGAGATAGATTCCCCGAATTAAGGGGGACCTAATGGTTACACAAAATGAAACATATACAAGCACCGTTGTTCCTTACAGCCCTGACATATTGGATGATTTGCCAATTGATGATCAGCTGGCCGTAGAGTTTTTCGCAACAGCACGTTGTGCCAGTTTCAAACAGGCTGCCCGAGGGCTCAATGTGCCAGTGGTAGGCCTGCGGAAACGCTTGGAGAAACTGGAAGAGCACATTGGTGCTCCCGTGTTTGTCTACAAACACAACAAGCTTGCCCTGACCCGCACAGGCGAGAGGGTCAGCCATTACCTGTGCCAGCTCTTCGGCCCAGACGGCCTTGGCAAGTCCGGTGAAAAGGAAGTCCCCAGGCTTACCATCGCGATCACAGAGCCAGTGCTGAACGACATCGTAAACCGCGATCTAGTCGCCTACGTGCGTGATCATGCCGAAATGCAGCTGGAAATCCATTCAGAATGCACAACGCAGATGCTTTCTGAGTGTGAAGTCGATGTGGGTATCGCTTTGGTGAGCCCAGATGATAAAGGCGCGCTTGATCGCCATCCTACGTATAGGTTTGAACGGCTTGGCCGGATTGGGCACGCCCTGTTCATTTCCAGCCGCTATTCAAGAAGCGTCACCCTTCCAGTGGAGAGCTTGGATTTGCACAACTTCATGCTCGTTGTCCCTTGGGATGAAGAGATCTTGGCGGGCTCACGAAAGTGGGCATCGATAATGGCTGAGCATCAGGGCGGTACCACTCGGGTCAAGAGCTACAACCTATCACGAGGCCTTGTCGTTGGCGGTGCGTGTATTGGAGTGCTGCCCGACTACAGCCGAAAACTGGAGAGAAATATCCTACCCGTGCCGGGTTTCCTGGACGACCTGGAGGAGAAAGATGTCTATCTTGTTATCAAAACGAAGCTTGTCCGCAATCCGCAGGTTTTGGAAATTCGAAGATTGATCAAGAAGAGCTTCTTTGATAAGAAGGACTGGCTTGTTCGGTAACAGTTTTGTTAGGTTTGAAACTCCTCCGTTAACACTACAGAAACACAACTGTCATATTCGCTTGCAACCTAGTCAGAGTGCTTAGAACAAAGGCATCTTGTTACAGCAGGTGACAACCGTGGCCTGCTCCCATCTGCAAGATAAATTTAGGCCGGCGCAGGGCGAAATATAACGTCGGTAGCTAAGCACTTAACATACGAGAGGCAAGCAATGATCCGTTCTTCGAACATGCGGGAAAAGCTGTTGGCTGCCGCAATAATAGGCACATTTTCCTCGCAAGCATTCTCCGGAACAGTAACCACTGACGGAGCTGACATCGTTCTGAAGACCAAGGGCGGTCTTGAAGTATCGACTTCTGACAAGGAATTCAGTTTCAAACTGGGCGGCCGAGTTCAGGCCGACTACGGCCGTTTCGATGGTGTCTTCACCAAGAATGGCGATACCGCTGACGCAGGCTACTTCCGTCGCGCCTACCTTGAGCTCGGTGGCGTGCTGTACCGCGACTGGAAGTATCAGCTCAACTACGACCTTTCCCGCAACACGGGCAACGACTCCGACGGCTACTTCGACGAAGCCAGCCTGACCTACACGGGTTTCAAGCCGGTGCAACTGCGCTTTGGCCGTTTCTACACCGACTTCGGTCTTGAGAAAGCCACCAGTTCGAAGTGGACCACCGCCATGGAGCGGAACCTCTCGTACGACCTGGCGGACTGGATCAACGACAACGCCGGCATGGGTGTTCAAGCCACCAGCACCATCGCTGACATGGCTTATGTTTCCGGTAGCGTTTTCAGCGAAACCAATAACAACTCGGATGGCGACAGCACCAAGCGCTACAACGTACGTGGCGTGTTCGCACCGCTGCACAGTGATGGCAACGTCCTGCACGTCGGTGCTCAGTACGCTTACCGCGACCTCAAAAACAGTGCGGTCGATACCCGGATTCGTTCGCGTCTGGGCGTCCGCGGTGTAGATACCAATGGCGGCGGCGATGCCGGCACCAACGGCAACCGCATGCTGTTTGGCGGTGCTGCTGCACAAGATGGCCTGTGGAAGGACGACTCGGTCTGGGGTCTCGAAGGTGCCTGGGCCACCGGCCCGTTCTCGGTTCAAGCGGAATACCTTCGCCGCAAGCTGAAAGCTGACCAGGCCAACAACGACATGAAGGCCTCCGGTTACTACGCCCAGATGGCTTACACCCTGACCGGCGAGCCGCGTATCTACAAGCTCGATGGTGCCAAGTTCGACACTATCAAACCAGAGAACAAGGAACTGGGGGCCTGGGAAGTCTTCTACCGCTTTGACGATATCAAGGTCGAAGACGGCAACCTGGTCACCGCGGCGGACCAATCGAACGAGCGCAAGGCCAAGAGCCACACGGTGGGTGTGAACTGGTACGTCAACGAGGCGGTGAAAGTCAGTGCCAACTACATCAACGTGCGCACCGACAACAACGAGAACACCGTGGGCGACGACAGCGGCAATGCCATCGTGACCCGCCTGCAATACGTCTTCTGATCCCTCTCATCAGTCTGACGTGAGAAAGCCGGAAGCGCTCAACGTGCTTCCGGCTTTCCTGTTTCTGGAGGTGATCAAGCATGGAGCGCCCTCCTCCTACCTGCTTTCGCTTACCGATGACCGCTCTTGCCAAAGCTCGGCGAATCTGATGTGATTGCCGCGTCGGGCTTTGCATGGTGGCCGTGCAAGCAAATCAAACCTGACTCCTATTCATGATTGAACCTGATTCGACGTCCAGCTTCGCGTCTAACGGCCCTACAAGCGCAGCTACCCCAACGTCGCTCATTAGGGGATAGTCATGCCTGCAAAAAAGCTGCTTCAACCTCTCGCTGCTCAGCTGCACGCCTCGTTCTCGGCTTCTGGCCGCCCGTACTCTCATCTGCACCTCCACCAGCTGTTCCACGCGGCCATCGGCTCCGTTGCACCGCAAGTTGCCATCCAAGACAAGCTGCCAATTCAGGTCTGTCGTGACAACGAGACACGGCAGTACAACCTCTACGCGGCGGTCGAGCGGGCGAAAACGTGCTTAGGATTGACCGATCTTCAAGCAGTCGGTGTGGCTGAAGAAGTCATTGAGGTGCTACGAACTGCGGGAATCGGCGTGAACCAGGTTCGCCTGCTCCTTGACCCCTCCTTCAGCTCGAAGACTCGCAAAAAGGCCTTCAAGGCTCTCTGCAAGAACCTGGATCTGAACGAGCTAGGCGATCGCTTCGTCCCCAAGACTGCCACGTTGGCCATCGCTGCTGGTATTGCGCCGCCTCCCAAAATGTCGTGGAAGGATCGCTTCGCCCTGGCTGCAAATTCCCCCATGCGGGGGCCAAGCGAGCTCATCAGCATGGTCAACCGGGATGAGTGTTATCTGTGGGTATTCCCACCGACTGACCATCATGCGACGGCTCCAGCGACGCATGACCGTTTCTTTGGTGAAAAGACCCACCCGAGCGCAGAAATGGGCATGGGGTTCAGCATCATCGATTCCGGCTGGACCCGCCCCAAGTACCCGCTATCCAGGCAGTCACAAGAGACCTTCATCCAGTATTCGCTTTCTGCGCCGATGTGGTCCTGGCGCGCACAAAGTGACACCTGGCGCCTGGGAAACATCCTGCGTTCAAGAATCCTTGACGGGGCTCCTTGGCATAACGAGCCTCTGAGTGACGTGCTTCCGAGCGGCCTTAAATCCCTGCCCCGGATCTATGGGTGCGAAACCTGCCGAACGCTGTTCATTGAGAATCACAGCGACTACCCGGATGTACCCACTCAGTGCCAATGCGGTGAGGCGAGCAGCACGGGTGACCAAAACGAGTCATCTGCTCTCAATAGCTGATTTTCCTTACGGTGGCGGGCTGAGCCCCCCGTTAGGGATTGGCTATGGGAGCGGGATTCGCTCACCCCAAACCTGAAGGCGCCGCCACCTAACCGAGCGATATGAGCTGAATGCTCGCGGAGTAGATATGCAAAAGAGTAAAAACAAACAGGACACCCTGGCGGCGATCAATGCGCTTGTCGAGATTGCGTATGATCAGGGATTTGCGGACGGACACGGAGTCGGCAATCAAGTCGGTTTCGTAGCCGGTGTCATGAGCCTCAAAGCTGCATTGGCCTGCGGCTTACGGCATGGCTCACCTGAGTGCGGAAAGGCCCTTGAAAGCCTCAAGCGCATCGGGATCGACGAGTGAGAGAAAAGTACGGGTCGTGCGCTGATCGCGCACGACCCGTACTTCTACTTCAGGTCATTTCCCTGCTTAGCTTCATGATTGAAGCTCAGGGATCAGGTGCTTCTGCGGTAGGCCAACAGGCGCAAGGCGTTGAAGACGACCAACAGTGTGGAGCCCTCATGGATCGCAACAGCGGCACCAATGCTCAAGCCCATGATGGTGGACGGAACCAGGATGGCCACAATCCCCAAGCTGACGAACAGATTCTGGTGGATGATCGATCGCGTGTGACGGCTCAGCCCCACCGCAAATGGGAGTTGCCTGATGTCGTCAGCCATAAGCGCGATATCAGCCGTTTCCAGGGCAACATCAGATCCAGCAGCCCCCATTGCGATACCAACGCTCGAACTGGCCATGGCAGGGGCATCATTGACGCCGTCACCCACCATGGCCACCTTGGCGCTAAGGCGCAGGTTTTTGATGGCCTTGACCTTGTCTTCCGGCATCAGGTCTCCCCACGCTTCATCTAAGCCAACTTGTTTGGCTACAGCCTCTGCAACGCGGTTGTGGTCTCCAGAAATCATGACCATGCGTTCGATGCCCATCTCTCTAAGCTTCTGGAGTGCCTCTTTGGCCCCCTCCCGGGGTGTGTCCAATAGCCCGATAGCGCCCAGATCCTTGTCAGCACGCCGTACCACCATGGTGGTACGGCCTGACTGACGTAGACGCTCCGCAGCCTCCAGGGCTGCCTTGCTGAGTGCGGGAATACCATTGGTACCGAACATCTCGACCTTGCCAATCCAGACGAACTGCCCATCAAGCTCAGCACGCACGCCGCGGCCAATCATGTTGCTCATGTTCTTGGCTTGGAATCGGCGCCGTGTGCCAATCATCTCTTCACCGTCACGCACAATTGCCGCAGCCAGCGGATGGTCGCTCATCGACTCCACAGCGATGGCGACGTTTAGCAGATCCTCGATCTGCGTGCCGCCTATGGGTATTACATCGGTGATACGTGGGCGCCCTTCGGTCAGGGTACCGGTCTTGTCGAATGCCATGGCATTCAATGATCCAAGCTCTTCAAGTGGCGCACCGCCCTTGATCAGCACGCCACCTCGGGCTGCCCTGGCGATGCCAGAGAGAATGGCGCTTGGTGTAGCGATCGCGAGCGCGCAGGGGCTGGCTGCAACCAGTACGGCCATCGCCCGGTAGAACGAGTCACGGAACGGCTCGTCAAGGAAAATGCCGGCAAATAGCAGCCCGACTACCAGCAGTAAAACCAACGGGACGAATATGCGTTGGAAGCGGTCCGTGAATCGCTGGGTCGGTGACTTCCTGACTTCGGCTTCACTGACCATCTTGATGACCCGCGCCAAGGTACTCTCCGTAGAGCGCCGGGTTACCTCAACCTCGATGAGCGTTTCGCCATTGATGGTACCGGCGAAGACTTTCGAGGCTGCATCCACTGCATCTGGCTTGCTGCGTGCGAGTTCGGCATCAGGAACAGGTTGCTTGTCCAAGGGGACGCTCTCACCGGTTACTGGCGCCTGGTTGATACTTGAGGAGCCTACGACTACAAAACCATCGGCCGGCAGGCGGTCATTGGGGCGCACGATGACAACGTCACCGGGAACCAGCAGCTCCACGGGCATCTCCACCGTGCCATTTGCTCTGCGTACGATCGCGGTGGCTGGTGCGAGCTTGGACAGTGCCTCAATCGCTTTCTTGGCCCGCCCCATCGCGTAGCTTTCAAGGGAATGCCCCAGACTGAACAGGAACAGCAGCAGAGCCCCCTCCGCCCAGGCGCCGATGCTCGCGGCACCGACTGCGGCGAGAAGCATCAGCGAGTCGATCTCGAAGCGTTTCTGACGGATGTTGGTAACCGCTTCCTTAGTGGTGAACCATCCACCGAACACGTAGGCCGACACGTACAGAATCAGAGGCAGACGATCAATCAGGCCAAGTTTTCCTGCGAGAGCTCCGGCACCCAGGAGAGCACCACAGATCAGCGCGAAAATCAGCTCTGTGTTCATTCCAAAAATGCCGCCATGCTCATGGCTATGACCTTCATGCCCGGCTTGGTCATCAGGGCGTTCAAGCAAACTCTTCATAACTCGTCCCTTCTGGGGTCAAGGCTTCCAATTGCCCTCTGCAGTTGGGGAGCCGTCTCTGTTGGTTGGCTAAGATCTATTGCACGGTTTGCCCGAGCCCAGGCGTTAACATTTCGAAGCTATGGGGTATCGGGCGTAATAAAAAATGCCAGGCACTGCCTGGCATTTATGAATTCTCTAATTGTTCTGTTCAAATCGTTTACTACTTGTTGTTGATGCATTGCGAATACATCGAGTAACGAACAGTCTTGAGCGTGCCCTGGGAGTCCTCGAAGGTCATCAACCGTGGATAGACCTGGCAGGTACGGGGGTCCTGCGACTGACGTACGAATTTCGCAACGTCTATCTTCATGCCATATTTGTAATCCTGAATCTCTGGCATTGGCTTGCCATTTTTCTCCGCGTACTTGGCCACTGCGGTCTGGTGTTCCTTGGTGTATTGAAGCTGCTTGCTCTCGGAGAAAGTGTTGGCCTGCGAAGCCACCGAGAAAACAACAAGTGCAGCAGCGATAATTAGCTTTTTCATAAAACCCTCTCAATTTCAAAACTTCTCGGGCGTAACCTTAGCAATGCATAGGCATCACCGGCATGACGAGAAACTTACAATTTTGAAAGGTAAGTGCATCTACTTCACTTTAAACAAAAAAGCCCACAACACGTGTTGTGGGCTTCTCTTTAGCGGAGGCTGTTAGCTAACCACTTCGGCCTCGTCGCCGTCTTCATCCTTGCGGTGTGCCCAGTGATACAGGGCAGGCAGTACCAGCAAGGTCAGTGCGGTGGAGGACAGGATCCCGCCAATCACCACCGTCGCCAATGGCCGCTGAACTTCGGCACCGGTGCCGGTGGCCAAAGCCATCGGGATGAAGCCCAGGGACGCTACCAAGGCTGTCATCAGAACAGGTCGCAGACGGGTCAATGCACCTTCATCGACTGCCTGTCTGAGCGTTCGTCCCTCCTCCCTTAGCCCGCGGATGAAGGCAATCATCACCAGGCCGTTCAGTACTGCAACGCCGGACAGTGCAATGAAGCCGACACCTGCCGAGATCGACAGTGGGATGTCCCGCAGCCACAACGCCACAACACCACCGGTGAGTGCGAATGGAATACCGGTGAAGACCAGCATGCCGTCCTTCAGGTTGTTGAACATCAGGAACAACAAGGTCATGACCAGCAGCAAGGCGACTGGAACAACGATCTGCAGGCGTTTGGCAGCCGACTGCAGCTGCTCGAACTGGCCCCCCCAAGTCGTCCAGTAGCCCGCAGGGATTTGCACCTTCTTGTCCAGCGATGCGGTCGCCTCCTCAACGAAGGACCCCAGATCGCGGCCTCGAACGTTGGCGCTGACGATAACCAGACGTTTGCCGTTCTCGCGGCTGATTTGGTTCGGGCCCAGTTGCAGGTCCAGATTGGCGACCTGGGACAGCGGGATGAAGCCGATCTGATTGGCACCCTGTGCCGCATTGGCAGGTACCGGGATCAGCAAGCTGGACATACCCGCTACGTCGGTGCGAACGGTCTCTGGTAGGCGTACTACCATGTCGAACCGACGGTCGCCCTCATACAGCGTGCCGGCCTGACGGCCACCCACGGCGATAGCGATCGAGTTCTGAACATCCGCGATGTTCAGGCCGTAGCGTGCTGCTTTTTCGCGGTCAATGTTGATGGTCAGCACCGGCAGGCCGGATGTCTGCTCAACTTTCACTTCCGATGAGCCCGGGACCGCTTTGAGCGCTGCCGCGATCTTGTTGGCGGTGTTGTTGAGCACGTCCATGTCATCGCCGAAGACTTTCACAGCGACGTCACTACGCACGCCCGAAATCAGCTCGTTGAAACGCAGTTGGATTGGCTGCGACAACTCGTAGTTGCTTCCTGGAACACCCGCTGCGGCCTTCTGCACTTCAGCAATCAGCTCATCACGAGGCTTCTTCGGGTTAGGCCACTGATCCTGAGGCTTGAGCATGATGTAGGCGTCAGAGGCGTTCGGCGGCATCGGGTCAGATGCAATTTCTGCGGTACCCGAGCGTGCGAACATCCGCTCAACTTCAGGCACCTGCGCAATCACCGCTTTCTCCAGACGCTGCTGCATCTCGACAGATTGAGTGAGGCTCGTTCCAGGCACACGCATGGCCTGCATCGCAAAGTCACCCTCACTGAGGCTTGGGATGAACTCGCTACCCATACGACTTGCCAGCAAACCACTGAGCACGACCAAGGCTACTGCGGCCGAGAAAGCGATGTTCCGATGTCCCAGCACCCATTGCAGAACCGGTTCATAGCGCAGTCGAGCTGTGCGCATGACCACGCCTTCCTCTTCCTTCACCTTGCCAGTGACGAACATGGCAATAGCTGCAGGAACAAAGGTAACGGACAGGACCATTGCACCCAGCAGCGCCATCACAACGGTGAAGGCCATCGGGTGGAACATTTTGCCTTCGACGCCGGTGAGGGCGAAGATCGGCAGGTACACCACCATGATGATCAGCTGACCGAAGATCAGCGGCCGGCGAGCTTCTCGCGCCGCGGCAAAGACCTCGTGGAAGCGTTCGGTTTTGGTGAGCATGCGGCCATGCTTATGTTGCGCATGAGCCAGTCGACGGATCGCGTTTTCTACAATAACCACGGCACCGTCGACGATGATGCCGAAGTCGAGTGCCCCCAAACTCATTAAGTTGGCACTGACCTTGTTGTTGAACATGCCTGTGAAGGTGAACAGCATGGACAGCGGAATCACCATCGCGGTGATCAGAGCCGCACGGATGTTGCCGAGGAACAGGAACAGAATGGCGATAACCAGGATCGCGCCTTCCACCAGGTTCTTCTTCACCGTCGCGATGGCTTTTTCAACCAGGTTGGTACGGTCGTAAACAGTCACAGCCACCACGCCCTTTGGCAGGGTGCGGTTGATGTCCGCCAATTTGGCGGCGACAGCTTGAGATACGGTGCGGCTGTTTTCACCAATCAGCATGAACACGGTACCGAGCACGACTTCGCGGCCGTTCTCAGTAGCAGCACCTGTACGGAGCTCTTTACCGATGCTGACGTCAGCAACGCTGCTGATGCGAATCGGTGCACCATCCACACTGGTGATCACGATGTTGGCGATGTCTTCGATATTGCCTACCTGACCCGGTGCACGGATGAGCAACTGTTCACCATTACGCTCGATGTAGCCGGCACCGACGTTGGCGTTGTTACTTTCCAACGCTGCGACCAGGTCATTGAGTGTCAGCTTGTAGGTAGCCAGGCGCTTTGGATCCGGCGCAACCAGGAACTGCTTGGCATAACCGCCGATGGTATTGATCTCGGCCACACCCGGGACGTTACGCAGCTGAGGCTTGATGATCCAGTCCTGGATCACGCGCAGGTCGGTCGGGGTGTACGGCGTACCGTCCTCTTTGACCGCGCCATCTTCGGCTTCAACAGTCCACAGGAAGATCTCGCCGAGGCCGGTAGATACCGGACCCATGACGGCCTCTACACCTTCTGGCAGCTGTTCCTTCGCAACCTGCAGCCGCTCGTTGATCAACTGGCGGGCAAAGAAGATGTCAGTGCCATCCTTGAAGATCACGGTGACCTGAGACAGGCCAGAGCGAGACAGGGAACGGGTCTGCTGAAGGCCCGGGAGACCGGCCATGGCCGTTTCAACTGGAAACGTGATCCGTTGTTCGGTTTCCAAGGGCGAGTAACCAGGCGCTGCAGTGTTGATCTGCACCTGGACGTTGGTGATATCGGGTACCGCATCGATGGGCAGCTTTTGATAGCTGTAGATACCGATACCCGCCATGATCAGAACGGCGATCATTACTACGATGCGCTGCTCGATGGCGAATCTGATGATACGTTCAAACATGAGAAATCATCCTGTCAGTTCGCATCAGTGACCGTGTTCGGCAGAAGCTTTGCCGAGCTCGGACTTGAGTGTGAAGCTGCCACTGGTTGCTACCTGGGCGCCGGCTTCAATACCGTCGATGATTTCCACGTACCCATTGTCGCGGCGACCCAGTTTTACCGGGCGGGTGTCAAAGCCATCTGGGGTGCGTACGAATACCGAAGGTTTGTCTTCAACGGTCTGCACAGCGTGCTCAGGGACCGCTACGGCAACTCGATCGGTCTGGGAGGTGACCGCAATGTTTACGAACAGGCCTGGACGCCAGGCGCCGTTGGGGTTGGTCAAGGTGACGCGGACAGTAGCTGCACGGTTTTGCTCGCCCAGCAGGCTGCCGACATAACCCACCTTCCCTTCGACCTCGACGTTCATGTCAGGCGAAGAGACTTTCACTGCACGGCCAGTCGTGACCTTGCCCAGATCTGTCGGCGGAACTGCGAAGGTCGCCCAGACCTGATTCAGGTCGGAAAGGATGAAGGCGTTGGTCGCCTCGCTGACGACTTCGCCGACGGTCAGGTGTTTCTCCACTACCACGGCGTCGAAGGGAGCGCGGAGCTCGTAACGATTACCGCCAACGGAGTTAACCGAGGCACCGATTGCGCCGACCTTCTGCTTGGCGTTGGCCAAGGAGATCTCCGCTTCTTGCAGCGCTTGGCGTGCTTGGAGGTAGTCTTGCTCTGCAGAGATCTTGTCCTGCCACAGTTGCTTCTCACGTTCGAAGGTCACACGCGCCAGTTCGACGCGACGCTGTGCGGCCTGTTGTTCGCTGCGCAGGTCAGAGATCTGCTGGCTGGCGATTACCGCGAGGACTTGCCCTTTCTTGACCGTCTCGCCCAGGTTGGCCTGGACAGCCTCAACAACGCCAGGAACACGAGGAACCACGTGGGCAGTACGATCTTCGTCGAAGCGAATTTCGCCAGGGAAGCTCACGACGGTACCGAGGTCACGAGGCGCTGCAGCTTCCAGGGCAACACCAGCGGCCTTGATCTGTTCAGCGCTGAGCGTCAGCTTGCCCTCTTCTTCACCGCCCTCTTCGCTGTGGCCTTCTTCACCATGGCCCTCATCACCTTCCTCTTTGGCGGCAGATGCGGCTTTCTTTTCGTCGCCATGGCCATCGTTAGCGCCATGCTCGGCAGTACTGGCGGCCTGCTGTCCGGAACTGTTGTTCCAGGCAAGGCTGCCAAATCCGAGGGCTGCCACAGCGGCTACCGCGAGGGCGATCTTGCGTTTGTTATCCATTGCTACTCCTGCTGATCGTAGGCACCGGCTTGTTCAAGGCTGTGTGCCGAAGAAAATGTTTGGCCCGTTCAGCGAGTGCCGGCGGTTGAGCCGACTTCGCCATAAACCCTTTCCACCTGCGCACGCGCATTGGTCGCCGCTGCCAACGATTCGAGGTATTGGCCACGAGCGACGATCAAGGTGCGCTGGGCATCCAGCACTTCGATGAAACCGAATTTGCCCATCTCGAAGCCGCGGGTTGCGGTCTCTACGGCTTGTTGGGCTGAAGGCAGAATGGTCTTGTCGTAGGACTCGACCTCCTGCATGGCGGTGGACCATTGGTTCAACGCGGTTTGGGTTTCGGTGCGCAGGCGCAGCTCAACAGCATTGCGCTGGTCCCGGGCCTGATCTGCACGACGAGAAGCGGAAAGAATGTTGCCCTGGTTACGATCGAACAGCGGCAAAGGCATAGACAGGCCCACAGTGTTGACCCGCTCGCGCACAGAGCGGTCGTACTGGCTACCTACACTGACAGTAAGGTTCGGGATACGCTGAGCTTTCTCTGAGCCGAGCGAGGCATCGCTCTTGTCTATCTGCACCACGGCCTGACGCATTTCTGCTGTTTGGTCGAGCTTAGCCAGCAGATCTTCAGTGCGAGGTGGCAAGCCCGGGGAGAGGGTTGGCGATTCGAGTCGATCAAACACGGTGACTGAGCTCCCGGTAATTTGAGCGAGCTGTTGGTAAGCGGTCGCTTTTTCCGTTTCTGCACGTCGAACTTGCAGCTGGGCTTCGGCCAGTTGCACTTGAGCGCGGGTCGCCTCCACTGGGGACGACTTACCTGCGCGAACACGGCCATCGACGATGCGAAGACCGCGCTCAGTCAGTTCGAGAGATTGCTTGGCCAGGTCGAGACCTGTCTGGGCCCGCAACGCGGCGTAAAAGGCTTGGACGACATCTGCACGCAGGCCGTTAACGCGACGGTCTAACTCAAGCTGTGCGGCGGTCTGCCCGTATGTGGCGACGTCAACACGAGCCCCCCGCTTACCGCCCAGCTCAAGGGTCTGGCTGAGAGAGACAGTCGTCTGGCTGGTGTTACGACGGGTGTCTTCCACGTCATACGAGATTGTGGGGTTGGGGATAAGCCCGGCCTGCTTGCGAGCACCATCAGCGATCCCAATTTCTTGCCTGGCCGCGGCCAGGTCTGGGTTGGCATCCATGGCCGTCGAAAGCGCCTGGGGCAAGCTGATGCTTTGGGCAAGGGCTGCAGGCGCCATCAACCCAGAGATGACTGCACAGAGTGCAGCGATCTTCCAGGGCGAGACGGGGGTCTTGGGTAAGACATTGCGGTTATACCGGGGCACTTTGATGGTCCTCGTGCACAAACTTCGATAAAGCTTGGCGAGAACGCCGAAACAGCTGCCAAGCCCCACTTGATTAGGTGATGGCACTCTAATGAGCGGTAGCTATCAGAGGGGTGGCTAGAAAATTACAATTTCGTAAGAAAGCTTTGTAATGCCCGTAAATACTGGGAAACCCAACCCGACACGATGATTTCGATACAAGCAACAGAGATGGCAAACACGCGGTGCGAAGGTGCCGAATAACAGGTAGATGACGAAATTGTAATTGTCCTATCACCCTCCCGTTATCTTCGGCCTGCAAATATGAGCTCGCGCTACGCTAGGCGCGCCGCCGGGTCAGAACAACTAACGACACCCGCGCCGGTAAACATAATAAAAACTGCCGTGAATCAAAGGAGCATCGGATGAAAATCAAAGTACCACTGTATTTGGCGGCAGTTTCTGCGCTGTCTGGAAGCTATGCTATTTCGGCACAAGCTGAAGACAAGCCAGAAGGCTTCATTGAAGGCAGCAGCCTTACAGTGTTGAACCGTAACTTCTACTTCAACCGTGATAACCGCGACAGCACCGCCCCCACTTACAACAGTGGCAAGGGCAATACGAACGGCTACTCCGAAGCCTGGGCGCACGCGATCATCAGCAAATTCAACTCCGGGTTTACCCAAGGTACCGTTGGCTTTGGCGTTGATGCCTTTGCCATGATCGGCCTCAAGCTCGACACCGGTGATGGGCGCAACGGCGGCCGTAGCTCCTTCGACGTGCTGCCCGTTGATAACAAGGGTGAAGCTCGCGACGAATACACCAAGGTCGGCGGCGCAGCCAAAGTCCGCTTGTTCGATACCATCGTGAAAGTGGGTGATGTCTTCCCATCGACCCCGGTCGTCGCATCGGGTGACTCTCGCCTGCTGCCAGAGAGTTTCCGCGGTGTGACCGTTGAGAACACCAGCATCCAGGGCCTTACCCTCCAGGGTGGTCGTCTGCATGCGATGAGCCAGCCGGTCTCAAGCAACCTGAACGACAACTTCGTGACGTTCTACGGCGGCCCGGTCAACTCGCCATGGATCGGTTACGGTGGCGGTGACTACTCGATCAACGACAACTGGACTGTGAGCGTCTACGCCAGCCAGCTGAAAGACGTCTGGAATCAGTACTACGCCGGCACAAGCGTGGTTTACCCGCTGAGCGACGATCTGGCGCTGATCGGTGGCTTCAACTACTACAAAGCCGTAGATGAAGGTAAGAAGCGCCTGGGTGAATTCGACAACAACATCTGGAGTGCCAAGGTCGGTGTGCGTTACGGTGCCCACACCCTGGCCCTGTCGCATCAGCGCAACAACGGCGACGACGATTTCGACTACCTGCGTCAGTCGGACTCGATTTTCGTCGACAACTCCATCCAGTACAGCGACTTCAACTCGCCGAAAGAGCGTTCCTGGATGCTGCGCTATGACCTGAACTTCACCAGCTACGGCATTCCAGGCCTGACGTTCATGACGCGCTACGCCAGAGGCTCGGGTGCGGATTACTCGAACGCTAACCAGTTCTACATGCGCACCGACGACAACGGCAACCCGCTCGACAATCAGAAGCGTTGGGAGCGTGACGTCGAAGTCAAATACGTTGTCCAAACCGGTCCGGCAAAAGATCTGTCCTTCCGGTTGCGCCAGGCAACCACGCGTGCCACTGCTTTCGAATCGGATCTGGATGAAACTCGTGTAATCATCGAGTACCCGCTTTCGATTCTGTAATTCGCTAACTGGGCCAGTTATCCATTGGCGGGTCCTGTTAGTAAAACGAGCATTACGCATTCACCTTGAGTGGCTTAAGTGCTCCTTTGGTAAAAGGTGGATATTTGGCGCCCATTGGGCGCCTTTTTTTTGCCTAAAATTCAAGTAGGCGTTCGATTGTACGCATCGCATGCCGGTGAAGTTCATGACTACACCAATGACCAGTCTCTTCAATGTGAGCGACCTCGCCGTCATCTGAGCGGAACGAAGCCAGCACAAAGAAGAAAATAACCCAATACTTCATAAGGTCAAATCACCTGCTGGAGAGAGGGCCCGCAACTGTCAAACCCAAACCGCGACAAGATATACCGCCAGACTATCAACTGTATTACCTAGAAATTACAAATCCGTCATTTGAGCCCCGGCACGCTCATTTTGATTTACCATCCCTTTCAATAATGCCGGCGCGCGTGCGCGGTTAATTGCTCAGTGATATCGAGACAAAATCCCATGCGAATTCTGGTAATTGAGGATGAAGTAAAAACTGCGGAGTATGTGCGTCAAGGTCTGACGGAATGTGGCTATGTCGTAGATTGCGTCCACACCGGGTCAGATGGATTATTCTTGGCTAAGCAGCACGAATATGAGCTGATTATCCTGGATATAAATCTGCCAGAGATGGACGGTTGGCAGGTCCTTGAGTTGTTGCGTCGTAAAAACTGCCCTTCCCGTATCATGATGCTGACGGCGAGAAGCCGGCTGGCGGATAAGGTCCGGGGGCTGGAGAACGGAGCAGATGACTACCTGATCAAGCCATTTGAGTTCCCTGAGCTGCTGGCCCGGGTTCGCGCCTTGATGCGCAGGTCAGATCACCCTGCATCCGTAGAGGTCATTCGCGTCGCTGACCTGGAGCTTGATCAGAGCCGGCACAGGGCATTCAGGGACGGTCAGCGCATTGACCTGACCACGAAAGAATTCGCGTTACTGCATTACCTGATGCGTAATACCGGTGTGGTGCTGAGCCGCACCCAAATTATTTCGCAGGTTTGGGATATGAATTTTGACTGCGACACAAACGTTGTAGAGGTGTCGATTCGAAGACTCAGAGCCAAGATAGATGACCCTTTCGAGACCAAACTGATACATACGCTTCGGGGCGTAGGGTATGTGCTTGAAAAACGATAGTTGCCAAGCTCTCTAGTACCGAAAATCCGCTACATGCTCCCGTCGCTTGCGAACTTGAGGTTTCTGTTTACGATCCGCGGCGCTGATTCCTCACTCAACAAATGAGGTAGGCTGTACATGAGGTATAGCATTGATTATCAGCAGGTTTCGCAAGGACAATCCGATGCCAGCATTGATGCCTGTCCAGCTGACATTGTCTTCAACAGCGACCATGGCCTAGCTCTTATCCCGTGCGTTGGCGATGTTATCAACCTCCCCTCTACGGCGGTCAAAGAAGGGGTTTGCGGCATCGTTAGATCAAGGATTTTCAATTATCTCAGAGGTCCTGAAGAGCTGTACTGTCACGTCAATATTCTCGTTGAGGAGGCGGACATCAATTTCGAAAGTCTCATCTCGGAATACATGCGCAATCAGTCACGTGCTCGCTCGCCTTCTTCATAAAGTCGAAGGCGGGCCAGTCCATTAATGGTTGTGTATGGGTGAGGGTTCAGCAGAGCGAGCGCCTACTGAGCACCAGAGATGAATAGTCACAGCCTAGTGGTTTAACGCGGTACTGCTGGTGTACGCAGGGCCGGACTCATTGTTTTTTGAATGGCGCATTGCAGCACATAGAAATATAAAACCCCGGAAGCAAATACGATTGCGGACAGATAAGCAAACTCAGAGTCTAAAACCCCGGAAACCATATACAATTTAATCGTGATAGAACCCATAATAATTCCGGTACAGTACATGACGCCTGTGAACTGATTGCCCAAAAAACTCAGTATGCCGCTGAAGGCATTGTTCGCACTCAACAGCATTGCTTTCAGTATCGTCCAGCCGAGAACTGGCAGAAAAGCCTTGATCATGAAGGCGAATAACATCGACGATGCAAACAGTTTTATCGGGGTTTCTGCCCACGGCTTGATGGTGCCGTCTACTTCAACGCCGGTATACAAGATGATATTCAGAATAATCGCCATAAGGGTGCATATGCCGAGGCGTATCATTTCCCGCTTAAGCGGGGCCATCATTATCACTGCGTGAATCTTGTTTCCAAAGTATCGTTTTAGTCCTTGGATCGACATTTTTCTTCCTATGCTCTCGGGTATGACGCTGTTGTAGCGTTGTATGACGGTCATGCTTTTACCCGAAGAGAGGTGACGCTTCAACGGTCCTGAATTGCGCAGGGGATCTCATGTCCTTCCCCTGGCTGGGTAGCTTGCTGAGAAATTCTCATCTACCTGCGTGGCAACGATGCGGCCACCCCGCCGCCGTCAGAGCTCTGGAGGACTGGCTGCTGTCAGCAACTCATCGAGTGACGGAACCTTAGCGTTTGCACTGAGGACGAGTGTTCTGGATCGGAGTATGGATACATCAAAGAAAGATTCGCACTCGACTCTTCCGTTTACTTCTCTCCAGTGGGTGACTTCTGGTATCAACTCATTAGGCACCGGGTATAGTGCCATAGGGTTATGGAATACCTCCACTTCAGCAGACCACGGCTCGTAGCCATATTGCGGCCAGAGCTGACCGTAGTCGCTGGACGCTACATCCAACAGAAATGGGATACCTCGTGATGCTCCCGGAGAACGGTCGAAAAACTCACCAAACCGCAAGTATCGGTACCCGTCTAGATGAGCTCCACCTGAGATCGGCACTCGGCTGAGCTTTGGCACTGTGCAGGCATTGGTGAAAATGACCGCTGAAAGATGGGCATTTTCCATTAGCGTAAATAGGCCGTTGGGGCGCCCTGATAGCAGAGATGTCTCTTCCTCCACAGTTATCAGGTGCGTACCACGATGCGCAGATGAGTGAACTGCAAAGCCATAGAGATAGCTGATGAGCGACTCCCTGCTCCACAGCATTGAACTGGGCGCATGGAAATCGGCTAAGGCCAGAATGAGCGGCTTACCCTCCACGTGCGGTAGGGATTCGTAACGCTTGTCCAATTTGTTTTGGATGGTCCTCGCAAACCTTTCTGCAGCCGCTCCTAAGAAACGCTCATGTCGGTCAGCGGGTGGGGGGACCGGCGAGGCGCCAAAATGCTCATACCGCTCTTCCGGGTTGGCTGTCACTGCTTCAACCCAGGCCTCATCTCCCAGCCTATTCTCGATGTGAAAATCGGGTGATTCTTTAGGCTGGGTGACCAAGAGTCCCTGTTCACGAAAAATCGCTAATAGGTGGGCTTCCCAGAGGCGGGTGTGAAAATTCTCAGTCTGGCAATCGGGAACCCAATTTCTGTCTGGGGATGGCAGTGCGAGATACAGTTGATTCAGCGCCCACGCCCCAATACGGCGGCTTGGATCAAATAGTGATTTGAACACCACGCTTGGTGTGCGCTTACCCATTCTGCTTAGAGGAGCACGTCGTCGTTCACCTGAAGGGAGTGGAAGCGGATGGGCTTGGGTATAGAGAAAATGGCTGATTGAGGCGCGGGCTTCGGACTCGCCAGTGGTGCACTCACCATGGCTGAGGAGCACCCACACGCTATCGACACGACGCCGCAAGGTGACAATTCCGAAGCTGCCGGAATTGATATTTCGGGTTAGAGCGGCACAAGAAATTCCGTCCTCACTAAGCCATGCCCCTACTGGCGGGCTGTCCCCAAACCCCAACCCTCGTGGAAGCGACAAAGCGATTAGATCGAACATCGGCGCAGCAATTTCTTTCATTCGCTGATCTCGGCAGTCGTCAAAATGCATTCCATCAATGCCTCGGAGCGTGCCCGCCGGCGATGGCATCGGTGGAGGTACCTATTGAAGAAGGGGGCTTTGCTCCACCAGGACGTCTCGGTTGGTGAAGATGGTCTCAATGGTTGCAGCCTCGGCAGCCACATGAGTCTTTCGCGTGATCTCTTCAAGGGCCAGTTCGAGCCGGTAGTCTTGGAAATACTCGTACAGCTTTTCAGAGCTCTCGGATATCTCCTCCCCACCATTTTTTGCGAACAAGATGTGGATGATCGCTGCGAGTGGGAGGGAGATGTCGAGATCCTTCTCTTCTGCATCTGACTCCGAGTTCAAACCGTCGAAATACCTCTCCAGATGATTCTGGAGCTCCTCAAGCCAGAACTGAGATAGGTTGCTAGGTAGGGAGCTTTCAGGCCCGGTCAGAAGGACTTCATCTCTGAATAGAGCCAGCAGATTGGGGTTTGCCATGGAGGACCTCACGATTAGATTTGAGAGCAACTGGTCAGCATAGTCCACCTCAAGATGACCACCTCCTTGACGCCCATCCTGGTGCTCCTGAGCATCAGACGAGTGAATCGCCCCGAAACCTGTAGATACAAAATGACCGCTTCTCGCCGTTAGCTGCCTTTCTTGAAGGACAGCTTTGGGTCGATAGCGGCCTTCGTGGAGGTTGGTGTCTACGGGGTCGGTTTAGTCATTCTGAATCTCCGGTTTCACCTCCGTGAGGCCGGCCATCGTCATGCATCAGATCTTGATTGACACGCGTGCCGCTTTGGATAGCCTTGCAATTGAGGGCTGCAACTGCGCATTTGTCGGGCCTGGGTACCAGCATGAGCCCCCGCAATTTTGGCAGCAGAGGAAGCTGGTTCCTCTGAAGTAGTGACGGCGGGCATTGCCAGTCGGATTCTGAACCCAAGGTCGCCAGACTAGGAGCTAAAGGATCGCTGCGACTACTCCTCATCCCTTACCGAAAAGTCACGCGTCGGTCGTAAACGGCCCTTTCCAGGCCAATCAACTTTTGTGATTGGTGAGTAGGGATTTCTCGGCTTTTCTGTGAAAAGCACCCCTTCATTTCACAAAAAAAATGGCGAAGATTCCAATTTCACGGGGTCTGGCCTATCACCTATTTTGTGAACCTACATCACGGTTCCCACCTACTCCAGAAGCTAGTTTGAACGAACCCCAGTTTTACTGGGGTTCTTCTTTTTATCGGTCTGGAATGAAAAGAATTCTGGGTGGGTAAAAACCCCGGTTTTACAGGCTTGGTGCGAAATTAGATTGCTTCGATCGGGCCTGGCTACTGCATCGGAAAATGCTTGGTCTCGTAAGCCTCGATCAAGGTGATCATGGTTTCAAAAAAATCTCCCTCAGGCGTTCCTGGTTCTGGCTCATTCTCGAACATCGGAGAGATGTCTTTGAGCACTGCCCGGTAGTTGTCGTCGGTGAGGATTGAGCGGATGTTCATAAGTGGTCACTCCTACGTTCCACGTGAAACAGGCCTTCAGTAACCGCTGAGGATATTGACGATAACACCGCTGGCAATATTCATCAGCACATAGTCCCCGTTCACGTACAACCAGCGGTGATCGCGCGGCGGTGCATACAGGTGGCGTGCTTTCCAGTCTGTCACCCAGTATCGGTCGCCACGGTAGTGCGGGTCGACTGCATGGCCGCGTTGCCATTGTTGATGCGGTACCGGCATGCCTTGTTGCGGGCGGAAATTCGGGTCGCGGTACGCTGGCCCGCGGCCATTGTCATGACGGCCTTGTTGCTGCGGCTTGCCATGCGAAGGGTTGCCCTGGTGCGATGGGCCGCTGTCGTGCCGGTCAGGTGGGCCTGGCTGGGCGAAGCTGGCCAGAGGTGCGCTGAGCATGAGCGCGGCACAGATCACGGTTAGGGTTTTATTCATTTGTTGCGGTCCTCTGTACGGTTAACCAATCAGACCATGGTTTTGACCGTTTAATGTCAGGACAGAGGTAAAGGTCCGGTAAAGGTGTAATGCTGTTCACTTACGCTATTGGGGCCGCTCTGCGGCCCATCGCGGGCAAGCCAGCTCCCACAGGACCGCGCAATTCTTGAGGACTGCGCGGTACCTGTGGGAACTGGCTTGCCTGCGATGGGCTGCGCAGCAGCCCCAGAGATTTTTGCACCTGTGCCGAAAGCCCTGGGGCTGCTTCGCATCCCTTTCGCGATGCAAGGCCGCTGCTGCACTGACCGCGTCTGACTGCATTACCTAGTTCAGACCGAGTGCTTTCAAACGGCGATACAGCGTGCGCTCACTCATGCCAAGGTGGCTGGCCAGTTCGCTACGCGAACCCTTGAACTGCTCAATGGCCTGCGCCAACTCCCCCAGGTCATTACGCCGTCCGCCTGACTTCACCACCGAAGATGGCCCTATGTCTTCCGGCAAATGCTCAGGCCGAATCACCCCGTCATCGGCAAACAACCGTGCCCGTTCCAGAATGTTGCGCAGCTCGCGAATGTTGCCCGGGAACGGATGCAAACCAAGCTGCTGCAAGGCATTGTCGCTCAAGCTGGGCGTCGACTTGCCGGCCATGCGTTGTAGCAGGCTCTGCGCCAGCAAGGGCAGGTCCTCTACCCGCTCGCGCAGCGCCGGCAGACGAATCGGGAAACCGCTGATGCGGTAGTAGAGGTCTTCGCGGAAGCTACCCTCGGCAACCATCTGCCTGAGCGGTTTGTGTGTCGCCGATACCAAGCGAAAATCGGAATGCACGGTACGGAGGCTGCCCACCGGGCGGAAGCTGCCAGACTCGATCAGGCGCAGCAGCTTCACCTGCATCGCCAGCGGCACTTCGCCAATTTCATCGAGAAACAACGTACCGCCATGGGCCGCTTCAGCCAGGCCGATCTTGCGCTGGTTGGCACCGGTGAACGCGCCCTTCTCGTAGCCGAACAATTCGCTCTCGAACAACGATTCGGTCAGGCCGGTGCAGTCGACCACCACCAACGGGCCTGTGGCCCTAGGGCTACCCATGTGCAGCGCGCGGGCGAAAAGCTCCTTGCCGGTACCCGACTCACCCTGCAGCAATACCGGGATCTGTGCTGGCGCAGCGCGTTGCAGGCTGGCCAGGGCCGCTTTGAAGGCGGGCGCCCGGCCGACCAGGCCCTGCTCCTGAGGCTGTGCCGAAGCGAGCGTGATGGTAGTCAGGCGTTCGACAAAGGCCACCACCCTGCCCTGCTCGTCCAGAATCGGCCGCAGCTCGACATCGACATGTTCCGGGCCACGTGGCGTGTGATGAATGTGCAACACCCGCTCCGGTACCTTGCTGTCCCACGCCTTGCGCATCGGGCAATGCTCGCCAGCCTGGTCGCAGGGTACGGCGTAGTGGTGCGAGACCTTGTGGCACTTTTCGCCCAGCGGTGCCTGGTCATGCTGGCCGAACTGGCGGCGATAGGCCGCGTTGGCAGCCAGGATGTTGTAGTCGGTGTCCAGCACGATGGTGGGCAGGGCATCGTGCTCAAGGTAGGAAACCAGGGCTAGGATGAGGGGATGGGCTTCAGGCATGACGGCACCGTTTGGATGACCGGCGCAGGGTAACAAGGACTGCCAAACACTGCCATTGGCTGACAGTCGACTGCCATTGGTGCTGCCAGTATTGCCCACAGCTGTCAGCGCCCGGCCGGTTTCATTGAGCCATGCGCAGGAAAAAGCCTGGCATGCATCTTGATAAACCTCCTGTCACTGCCTACGCCTTACAAGGCGCGGCGGATAAATTGGAGAACGTGATGATCATCGGCAACAACCTTCACGTGGACGCCTTTTACGACAAGGCGACCTCGACCATCAGCTACCTGGTCATGGACCGTGAAACCCGGCAGTGCGCGTTGATCGACAGCGTGCTGGATTACGACCCCAAGTCCGGGCGCACCTGCAGCACGTCGGCGGATCGCCTGATCGAGCGCGTGGCCGAGCTGAATGCCAGCGTGCGCTGGGTGCTGGAAACCCATGTGCACGCCGACCACCTTTCAGCAGCGGCCTACCTGAAGGAAAAGCTCGGCGGCCATACCGCCATCGGTGCGCACATCACCCAGGTGCAGAAAGTGTTCGGGGCCCTGTTCAATGCCGAGCCTGGTTTTGCCCGCGATGGCAGCCAGTTCGACGTGCTGTTCGAAGACGAGGAAGGCTTCCGCATTGGCAACCTGCGTGCCCGCGCACTGCACACCCCGGGGCATACGCCCGCATGCATGAGCTACATGATCGAGGACGCTGGCGAGATCGCCGTGTTCGTCGGTGACACCCTGTTCATGCCCGACTACGGCACCGCCCGCTGCGACTTCCCCGGCGCCGATGCCCGCACCTTGTACCGCTCGATCCGTCGGCTGTTGGCATTCCCCGACCAGACCCGCTTGTTCATGTGCCACGACTACCTGCCAGGTGGCCGGGAAATGCAATACGTCACCACCGTGGCCGAGCAGCGCGCCAGCAACATCCACATCCACCAGGGTGTCGATGAGGACAGCTTCGTCGCCATGCGCGAAGCCCGTGACAAGACCCTCGACATGCCCGTGCTGATCCTGCCTTCGGTGCAGGTGAACATGCGCAGCGGCCAACTGCCTGCGCCGGAAGCCAACGGTGTGAGCTACCTGAAGATTCCGCTGAACAAGCTGTAAGCGCCCTGCCCCCATAGCCAGATTTCCAGGATTTACCGCCATGCCTGCCTTGTTGTCCCCTGCCACTACCGACCACCACAAGGTGGTCATCGTCGGTGCCGGTGCCGCTGGTATCGCCACTGCTTCCAGCCTGATCAGCCGCGACCCGTCTTTGGACATCACCTTGATCGATCCCGCCGAGGTGCACTACTACCAGCCCGGCTGGACCATGGTCGGCGCCGGTGTGTTCAATGCACCGAGCACCGCCCGCACCATGGCCTCGACCCTTCCGCGCGGTGTGCGCTGGGTCAAGGCGCGCGTTCAGGGCTTCGATCCGTTGGGCCAGTTGGTCATGCTCGAAGATGGCCGCGCCATCAGCTATGAACAGCTGGTGGTCTGCCCCGGCCTCAAGCTGGACTGGGCCGCGATCGAAGGGCTTAGCGAGACCCTGGGCCGTAATGGTGTCACCTCCAACTACCGCTACGACCTGGCACCCTATACCTGGGAACTGGTGCAAAAGCTCAAGCAAGGCCGTGCCCTGTTCAGCCAGCCACCCATGCCGATCAAGTGCGCCGGTGCGCCGCAGAAGGCACTGTACCTCTCGTGCGACCACTGGCTGCGCAACGGCCATCTGGGGGCGGTGAAGGCCAGCTTCTTCAATGCCGGCGCAGTATTGTTCGGCGTGGCGGACTACGTGCCCGCACTGATGAAGTACATCAAAAAGTACGCCGTGGACCTGAAGTTCTCTCACCGGCTGGTAGCCGTGGACGGCCCGAACAAACGCGCCACCTTCGTGCGTAGCCTGCCCGATGGCAGCAGCGAAACCTGCACCGAGGCCTTTGACATGCTGCATGTGGTGCCGCCGCAGGTCGCGCCGGACTTCATCCGCCAAAGCCCGTTGGCCGACAGCGCCGGCTGGGTCGATGTCGACCCGCACACCCTGCGCCATCGCAAGTACGGCAACGTTCATGCCTTGGGCGATGTAGCCAATACCAGCAACGCCAAGACCGCTGCGGCTGCTCGCAAGCAGGCACCGGTCGTGGCCAACAACGTGCTGGTGGCGCTGGGCAGGTTGCCGACCCTGGCCCAGTACGACGGCTATGGCTCCTGCCCGCTAACCGTTGAGCGCGGCAAGATTGTGCTGGCCGAGTTCACCTATGGCGGCAAGCTGGCCCCGAGCTTCCCCAACTGGCTGCTGGATGGCCGCAAGCCGACGCGCCTGGCCTGGTTGCTCAAGGCTCAGGCGCTGCCGCCGCTGTACTGGCAAGGCATGCTCAAGGGCCGCGAGTGGCTGGCGCGGCCACAGCCGCTGGCAGCCGAGGGTGGGCAGTGATCGAACAACAATTGCTGGGCGCAGGCCTGGGTGCAATCATCGGCGCAGTGCTGGCGTTGACCGGCGCAGGGGGTGGGATTCTCGCCGTGCCGCTGCTGGTGTTCGGCCTTGGGTTGTCGATGGTGGAGGCGGCACCGGTCGGCCTGTTGGCAGTAGGTCTTGCTGCGGCGGTGGGTGCGGTGCTGGGCTTGCGCCAAGGTTTGGTGCGCTACAGGGCGGCATTGTTCATTGCCCTGATGGGTGTGGCGGCAGCGCCGTTCGGGTTGATGCTGGCGCACCGTTTGCCGAATACACCCTTGCAGTTGGTGTTCGCCGGGATGCTGGTTTATGCCTGCCTGCGCATCTGGCGCAAGGCGGCCAAGGAACTACGCGGCGAAGGCAATGATGCTCACCGCTTTATCGAGCCTTGTGTGTTGAACCCGCTTCAGGGGCGCTTGCGCTGGACCCTGCCCTGTGCACGCGCACTGGCCTTCACCGGGGCGTTGTCGGGTTTGTTGTCCGGGCTGCTCGGTGTGGGCGGCGGGTTCGTCATTATCCCGGCCCTTAACCGCTACACCAACCTGCGCATGGCCAGCATCGTTTCAACCTCGTTGGCGGTGATTGCCCTGGTATCGACCGGCAGTGTGGTCAGCGCAAGCCTTGCGGGTGTCATGCATTGGCAGGTGGGTGCCCCGTTTGCCGTTGGTGCAGTGCTCGGCTTGCTATTGGCGCGGCCGCTGGCGGCCAGGTTGGCCGGGCCGCGCCTGCAGCAGATGTTTGCCGTAGCAGGCTGGGCCGCGGCCCTGTTGCTGGCCGGCAAGGCGCTACTGAGCTAGCAGCTCGCTCTGCTCTTCTGCGCACAGCGCCAGCAGGTAGTCCCACACTACCCGCAGGCGCACCGACTTGTGCAGCTCGCGGCGTGTGCAGATCCAGTAGCTGCGCTGGATGGTTTCGCCAGGCAGCACGCGTACCAGTGTAGGGTCATGGCGGGCCATGTAGTTGGGCAGCACGGCGATGCCTAGCCCGGCGCGGGCGGCGGTTTGCTGGGCGATCACGCTGGTGCTGCGGAACACCACGTTGGGTGCCCGGCAGAAACTGTTGAGAAACAGCAGTTCCTGGCTGAACAACAGGTCGTCGACGTAGCCGATCCAGTTGTGCCGGGCCAGGTCTTCGCGGTTGTGCAGTGGCGGCGCACGGTCCAGGTAAGCCTGGCTGGCGTACAGCGCCAGGCGGTAGTCGGTGAGTTTGCGCGTGATCAGCAAATCGGCGTTGGGCCGCTCCAGGTGGATGCTGATTTCCGCTTCGCGGTTGAGGATGCTGACGAAGCGCGGCACTGCTACCAATTCCACTTCCAGCCCCGGGTAGCGCTCGAACAGGGCGTTCATGCGTGGGGTGAAGAACATGATGCCGATGCCTTCGGTCACCCCCAGGCGAATTTTGCCCAGCGGGGTAATGGCCTGGGTGATTTCTTCCTGCGCCAGCAGGGCAACGTTCTCCATGGCTTCGGCGTGCTTGAGCAAGGCTTGGCCTGAAGGGGTCAGTTCGTAGCCTTGGGCATGTTGCACGAACAGCGCAGTGCCCAGGCTCTGCTCGATGCTCTCGATGTGCCGGGCCACGGTGCTGTGGGTGGTATTGAGGCGCTTGGCGGCGGTAAGCAGGCGGCCGCTGCGCTGCAACTCGAGGAAAAACCGCAGATCGTTCCAGTCGAACATGCTTGTCCCTATGCATCCAGACGGCGTACCCCTTGTAGGAGCGGCCTTGCGTCGCGATGGGGCGCGCAGCGACCCTGAATCAGCACCTGCGGTTTTTCAGATGGACCGAGTTTGCTGAATTCAGGGCCGCTGCGCGCCCCATCGCGACACAAGGCCGCTCCTACAGGACCGCACCGTCGCAATGATGGTCGCTGTGCTAAAACGCACAACGGCTGCGCGAAATCTCGTGTTTCCCCCACGAAATTACTCACTAAGATGGATCGGGACAAGAATAATAATCAGGCCCGAGGTTGCACATGCCATCAGCCGATTCTGTCTTCGATTACGTGGTCGTAGGGGCCGGTCCCGCCGGGTGCCTGCTGGCCAATCGTTTGTCCGCCGACCCTGCCTGCCGCGTGCTGCTGCTGGAAGCGGGCGGGCGTGATAACTATCCCTGGATTCATATCCCCGTCGGTTACCTCTATTGCATCGGCAACCCACGCACCGACTGGTGCTTCAAGACCGAGGCACAGCCCGGCCTGGGTGGTCGCGCACTGGGTTATCCACGGGGCAAGGTGCTCGGTGGCTGTTCCTCGATCAACGGCATGATCTACATGCGCGGCCAGGCCGCTGACTATGACCACTGGGCCGAGCAAGGCAACGACGGCTGGGCCTGGAAGGACGTGCTGCCACTGTTCAAGGCCAGCGAAAGCCATTTTGCCGGCGCCAGCGAACACCATGGCAGTGACGGCGAATGGCGAGTCGAGCGCCAGCGCTACAGCTGGCCAATCCTCAATGCCTTCCGCGATGCTGCCGAGCAAAGCGGCATCGGCAAGGTCGATGACTTCAACACCGGCGACAATCAGGGCTGTGGATACTTTCAGGTCAACCAGCGCAGCGGTGTGCGCTGGAATGCCTCGAAGGCGTTCTTGCGGCCGATCAAGGACCGCGCCAACCTCACCGTGCTGACCGGCGTGCAGGTTGACCAGGTACTGCTCAACAACACCCGCGCACGGGCGGTGAAGGCACTCTGGCAAGGTGCCTGGCACGAGTTTGCCGCACGCCGCGAAATCATTCTTTGCGCTGGCGCTGTCGGCTCGCCCGGCATCCTGCAGCGCTCCGGCATTGGCCCTCGCCAACTGCTGGAAGGTTTGGGCATCGGTGTGCGTCATGACATGCCTGGCGTTGGTGGCAACCTGCAGGACCACCTGCAACTGCGGCTGATCTACCAGGTCCGCAACACCCGCACCTTGAACCAGATGGCCAACAGCCTGTGGGGCAAGATGGGCATGGGCCTGCGCTATCTCTACGACCGCAGCGGCCCGCTGACCATGGCGCCGAGCCAGCTCGGCGCGTTCGTACGTTCCAGCCCGGACCAGGCCACTGCCAACTTGCAGTACCACGTGCAGCCGCTGTCACTCGAGCGCTTCGGCGAACCGTTGCATCGGTTCCCGGCATTCACCGCTTCGGTGTGCAACTTGCGCCCGGCCAGTCGCGGGCGTATCGATATTCGCAACACCGACATGAACAGCCCGCCATTGATCGACCCCAACTACCTCAGCGACCCCCAGGACCTGCGCGTTGCCGCCGATGCCATCCGCCTTACCCGGCGCATTGTCCAGGCCCCAGCCCTCGCCGCGTTCGAGCCTAGTGAATATTTGCCAGGCACGGCCCTGCAAACCGAGCAGGATCTGTTCGACGCCGCCGGCAAGATCGGTACCACCATTTTCCACCCGGTCGGTACTTGCCGCATGGGCAATGGCGCCATGGACGTTGTGGATAACCAGCTGCGCGTACATGGCATCCCCGGCCTGCGCGTGGCTGATGCTTCGATCATGCCGCAGATCACCTCTGGCAATACCTGTTCCCCCACCCTGATGATCGCCGAGAAGGCGGCGCAACTGATCCTCAAAGGAGCGGCTACCCAAACCTACTTGAACGAAGACGCGTTACCGACGCCCTGACCCGGGTGCGTGCAGTAGCGGCAGCTTGCGGTCGAAAGCTGTCGGCAGTGGAACAACAAGAATAATCACTGTGGCCTGCGGGCCGAGGACAGCAACGATGTCGGATTACATCCAGGAAAAGGGTGCGGCGGCCAGCAGCCCAAGCCGCCGTGAAGAACGCAAGATCATTTTCGCGTCATCCCTCGGGACGGTTTTCGAGTGGTATGACTTTTTTCTCTATGGCGCGCTGGCAGCGGTCATCAGTAAGCAGTTCTTTGCGGGTGTGAACGACACCACGGCCTTTATCTTCGCCCTCATGGCATTTGCCGCCGGCTTTCTGGTGCGGCCGTTCGGCGCGCTGGTGTTCGGCCGACTGGGTGACATGATCGGGCGCAAGTACACCTTCCTGGTCACCATTGTGCTGATGGGCCTGTCCACTTTCGCGGTGGGCTTGTTGCCCACCTACGCCAGCATTGGCATCGCTGCACCGATCATCCTGGTGATCCTGCGCATGCTGCAAGGGCTGGCGCTGGGCGGTGAGTACGGCGGTGCGGCTACTTATGTGGCCGAGCATGCGCCGCAGGGCAAGCGTGGCTTCCACACCGGTTTCATCCAGTCCACCGCCACCCTGGGCCTGTTGCTGTCGCTGCTGGTGGTGCTAGGTAGCCGCTACATCAGTGGCGACCAGTTCGAAACCTGGGGCTGGCGCCTGCCGTTCCTGCTGTCGATTGTGCTGCTGGCCATCTCCACGTGGATTCGCATGAGCATGCACGAATCGCCGGCCTTCGTGAAAATGAAGGCTCAGGGCAAGGTCAGTAAATCGCCGATCCGTGAATCGTTCACCTCCTGGCCGAACCTGAAGGTGGTGCTTACCGCGCTGTTCAGCATCAACGCCGGGCAAGCCGTGACCTTCTACACGGCGCAGTTCTATGTGCTGTTCTTCATGACCCAGATGCTGAAGATGGACCCGGCCCAGGCCAACACCCTGCTGATCATCAGTGTGGTGATTGGTGCACCGTTCTTCGTATTTTTTGGCTGGTTGTCCGACCGTATTGGCCGCAAGCCGATCCTCATGCTCGGCCTGCTGCTGGCCACCGTGTTGTACTTCCCGCTGTTCAAGGCGCTGAGTCACTACGCCAACCCGCAGATCGACGCCGCCAGCCGTCATGCACCCATCGTGGTAACGGCCGACCCGCAAAGCTGCACCTTCCAGTTCGACCCGGTTGGTAAAGCACGCTTCGACAGCCCGTGCGACAAGGTCAAAACCTTCCTGGTCAAGCAGGGCCTGCCGTACAGCTCGGTGAGCGTGGCCGGTAGTGATGTGGTGGTGAACATTGGCGACAAGACCATCAACGGCTTCGACGAAGCGGCCATGCGTACGGCGGTGGAACAGGCTGGCTACCCGGCCAAGGCCGACCCGGCGCAGGTCAACCAGGTGATGGTGGTGATACTGATCGTGGCGATGATCCTGATCGCGACCATGACCTACGGGCCACTGGCGGCGGTGATGGTCGAGCTGTTCCCCACCCGCATCCGCTATACCTCAATGTCGCTGCCCTACCACATCGGCAACGGCTGGTTCGGTGGCTTCCTGCCGACGGTGTCGTTCGCGCTGGTGGTGTATACCGGGGATATCTTCTACGGGCTTTGGTACCCCGTGCTGGTCACCGGGATCAGCCTGGTGGTGGGGATCTTCTGCCTGAAAGAAACCAAGGATGTGGATATCGACAAGATCTAACGGCCGATGGGAACCCTTGTAGGAGCGGCCTTGTGTCGCGATCGGGCCGCACAGCGGCCCCAGGATGTCTGCCTTGATGCACAAATTGCTGGGGCCGCTTTGCGGCCCGATCGCGACGCAAGGCCGCTCCTACACAAAGCGATCCGTGCCTGCATGGAGCCATAAAAAAACCGGCTGTAAAAGCCGGTTTTTTTATGCCCCGAAAAAACTTATGCACGCTTTTCAGAAAAATGTCATGTAGAGAAATAAACAGTTAATTCAATCACTTAGAGCCTATTTCAAGCTTTTCATGGAAAAACTGCTCACAAGTTATCCACAGATTCTCAGGCCATCTGCTCCTGCGGTTTTTCTTCCGCTGGAGGCAGCGAACCCATGGCCCGCTGGGTCGCCTCGTTCCACGCCTGAGCGCGGTCGTTGAGCTCGGCGATGGCACGTGGCCCGGTGCCGTTGGCATACATCGGCTCGCCAATCACCACCTCGATGGTACCGGCGCGTTTGCCCCAACCATTCTTCGGCCAGAATTTGCCGGCATTGTGGGCAATCGGCAGCACCGGCAGCCCGGCATTCACCGCCAGCGCGGTACCGCCGCGGGAGAACTTGCCGATGGTGCCAAACGGCACGCGGGTACCCTCCGGGAAAATCAGCACCCAGGTTTTCTGCTTGAGCAGCTCATCGCCCTTGCTCGCCACCTGGCGCAGCGCTTCCTTGGGGTTGTCGCGGTTGATCGCGATCGGCCGCAGCATGGCCATGGCCCAGCCGAAGAACGGCACGTACAGCAGTTCGCGCTTGAGCACTTGGCTTAGTGGCGAGAAATACTGGGACAGGAAGAAGGTTTCCCAGGTGCTCTGGTGGTTCGACAGGATCACGCAGGGCTCAGCCGTCACGTTCTCGGCGCCAGTGATCTTGTAGTCGATGCCCAGGATGGTGCGCACCAAAAACAGCGCGCAGCGGCACCAGTACACGTTGATGAACTTGTAGCGCTTGGGGAACGACAAGAATGGCGCGACAAAGAAGCTCAGCGAACACCACAGCAGTGAACTGGTGCCCAGCAGCAGGTAAAAAAGAAAGATTCTGATCGCCTGCAGGATCGACATAGTGGCTTGTACCATTGCGGGGCATGCCCGCCTGAGAAAAATGCGCCCGTAGGCGCACTGTTTAAATTAGTTCTCTGGCGATAGCAGCCAGATCGTCGAAAATCAGTGTAGTTTCCGGGACACCTTTTTCCAGGGTCCGTTCGCCCTTGCCGGTTTTCACCAACACGGGTTGTGCACCGACGGCCAGGGCGGCCTCCAGGTCACCTTTGCTGTCGCCGACGAACCAGACGCCTTCAAGGCCCACCTGGTAATGCTCGGCAATCGCCCGCAGCATGCCAGGCTTGGGCTTGCGGCAATCGCAGCCTTCGTCCGGCCCGTGCGGGCAATACACGATGTGGCCCACCTCGCCGCCCTGCTCGGCCACCAGCTCGCGCAGGCGCGCGTGCATGGCCTCCAGGGTTGCCAGCGGGTAGTAACCACGGGCAATGCCGGACTGGTTGGTGGCCACGGCCACCGTCCAGCCCGCCTTGCTCAACTGCGCGATCGCTGCGACCGAGCCAGGGATCGGGATCCACTCTTCCAGCGTCTTGATGTAGGCGTCGGAGTCGTAGTTGATGACCCCGTCACGGTCGAGAATCAGCAGTTTCAAGGCTTACCCCAGCAGCGAAATGTCAGCCACGCCCAAGAACAGGCCGCGCAGGCGGCTGAGCAGGGCATAACGGTTGGCACGTACCTTGGCGTCTTCGGCGTTGACCATCACCGCCTCGAAGAAGGCGTCGACCGGATCACGCAAGGCCGCCAGGCGGGCCAGCGATTCGCTGTACTGGCGTGCAGCAGCCATCGGTTGCACGGCCTGGTCGGCCTGCTGGATGGCCGAGTACAGGGAGAACTCGTTGGCATTGTCGAAGTACTTCGGCTCGACCTGTTCGGCGATGGCGCCTTCAGCCTTGCTCAGCAGGTTCGACACACGCTTGTTCACCGCAGCCAGGGCCTCGGCTTCCGGCAGCTTGCGGAACGCCTGCACCGCTTGTACGCGCTGGTCGAAGTCCAGGGCGGAGCCCGGCTGCAGCGCACGTACCGACAGGTAGGTGGCCACGTCGATGCCTTCGTCTTCGTAACGCGCACGCAGGCGGTCGAAGATGAACTCCAGCACCTGCTCGGACAAACCGGCAGCCTTGACCTTGGCACCGAACTGCTTGACCGCGAACTCGACCGCACCGGTCAGGTTCAGGTCCAGCTGCTTCTCGATCAGGATCCGCAGCACGCCCAGAGCGGCACGGCGCAGGGCATACGGGTCTTTGCTGCCGGTAGGCAGCATGCCGATGCCGAAGATGCCGACCAGGGTGTCGAGCTTGTCGGCAATGGCCACGGCAGCACCAGTGAGGGTCTGCGGCAGCTCGGCGCCAGCACCGCGTGGCATGTACTGCTCGTTCAGGGCCAGGGCGACGTCTTCCGGCTCACCGTCGTTGAGCGCGTAATAGTAACCGGCAACACCCTGCATTTCAGGGAACTCGCCGACCATTTCGGTGGCCAGGTCGCACTTCGACAGCAGGCCGGCACGGCCAGCACGCTGGGCGTCGCCGCCGATCAGCGGGGCGATGAAGGCGGCCAGTTTGGAAACGCGTTCGGCCTTGTCGTACACAGTGCCCAGCTGAGCCTGGAACACCACGTTCTTCAGGCGTTCGTTGAAGGTTTCCAGCGGTTGTTTCTTGTCTTGCTTGAAGAAGAACTCGGCGTCGGTCAGGCGTGGGCGCACGACTTTCTCGTTGCCTTGCACGATCTGCTTCGGGTCGCGGCTTTCAACGTTGGCCACGGTGATGAAGCGCGGCAGCAGCTTGCCTTCGCTGTCCAGCAGGCAGAAGTACTTCTGGTTGTCCTGCATGGTAGTGATCAGGGCTTCCTGCGGCACTTCGAGGAAACGTTCCTCGAACGAGCACACCAGCGGCACCGGCCACTCGACCAGGGCGGTCACTTCGTCCAGCAGCGCCGGTGGCACGATGGCTGTGCCTTCCTGCTGCATGGCAAGCTCCGCGGTGCGCTTGCTGATCAGCTCGCGACGCTCAGCGAAGTCGGCCAGCACGTAGGCTTTGCGCAGGTCTTCGACGTAGTTGGCCGGGGTAGTGACAAGCACGTTTTCCGGGTGGTGGAAGCGGTGGCCACGGGATTCTCGGCCAGCCTTCTGCGACAGGATGGTGCAATCGACTACCTGGTCGCCCAGCAGCATCACCAGCCATTGGGTCGGGCGCACGAACTCTTCACGGCTGGCCGCCCAGCGCATGCGCTTGGGAATAGGCAGGTCGTTCAGCGAATCTTCGACGATGGTTGGCAGCAGGCCGGCGGTAGCCTTGCCTGGAATGTGCTGGGAGAAGCGCAGCTTGGGGCCGCTCTGGTCGATTTCGGCCAGCTCTACACCGCACTTCTTGGCGAAGCCCAGGGCAGCCTGGGTCGGCTCGCCGTCTTTGAATGCAGCCTGCAGGGGTGGGCCGTCGATGTTGATGCTGCGGTCAGGCTGTTGCACGTCCAGCTGACGGATCAGCACGGCCAGGCGACGCGGCGCGGCGTATACCTGCTTGCCGGTGTAGTTCAGGCCAGCGGCCTGCAGGCCCTTCTCGATACCGGCCAGGAAGGCGTCGCCGAGGCTGGCGAGGGCCTTGGGTGGCAGCTCTTCGGTGCCCAGTTCTACCAGGAAATCTTGAGCACTCATTGTGCAGCCTCCAGCTTAGCCAACACTTCGTCACGCAGTTCAGGGGTGGCCATCGGGAAGCCCAGGCGTGCGCGGGCTTGCAGATAGCTTTGTGCCACGTCCCGGGCCAGGGTACGTACGCGCAGGATGTAGCGCTGGCGCTCGGTTACCGAGATGGCGCGGCGGGCGTCCAGCAGGTTGAAGGTGTGCGAGGCCTTCAGCACCATTTCGTAGGTCGGCAGCGGCAGATCCAGCTTGATCAGGCGGTTGGCTTCGCTTTCGTAGAAGTCGAACAGTTCGAACAGCTTCTCGACGTTGGCGTGTTCGAAGTTGTAGGTCGACTGCTCCACCTCGTTCTGGTGGAACACGTCACCGTAGGTGACCTTGCCGAACGGCCCATCGGCCCATACCAGGTCGTACACCGAGTCTACGCCCTGGATGTACATGGCCAGGCGCTCCAGGCCGTAGGTGATTTCACCGGTGACCGGGTAGCACTCGATGCCACCTACCTGCTGGAAGTAGGTGAACTGGGTGACTTCCATGCCGTTCAGCCAGATTTCCCAGCCCAGGCCCCACGCGCCGAGGGTCGGCGATTCCCAGTTGTCTTCGACAAAGCGAATGTCGTGCACCAGCGGGTCCAGGCCGATGGCTTTCAGCGAGCCAAGGTACAGCTCCTGGAAGTTGGCCGGGTTCGGCTTGAGCACTACCTGGAACTGGTAGTAGTGCTGCAGGCGGTTGGGGTTTTCGCCATACCGCCCGTCGGCAGGGCGACGGCTAGGCTGCACGTAGGCGGCGTTCCAGGTTTCTGGACCCACAGCGCGCAGGAATGTAGCGGTGTGGAAAGTGCCGGCGCCTACTTCCATATCGTAGGGCTGAAGCACCACACAACCTTGAGCTGCCCAGTAGTTTTGCAGGGCGAGGATCAGGTCTTGGAAGGTACGCACGGCTGGCGTAGGCTGGCTCACGAAATTCACCTGTATCTGGGGATGCGGATGTAAAGAGCGGGAGTATAACCTGATTCGCCTCGCCCTCTACTCATTGGAGCCTTATGCCACGCTGCTTTTGGTGTACCGACGATCCGTTGTACCAGGCCTACCATGACCAGGAATGGGGAACGCCCCAGCGTGACCCGGCGTTGCTGTTCGAGATGCTTTTGCTCGAAGGGTTCCAGGCGGGGCTGTCATGGATCACCGTTTTGCGCAAACGCGAGCGTTATCGCGAAGTGATGCATGGCTTCGACCCGGTGAAACTGGCGGCCATGAGCGATGAATGCATCGAAGAACTTATGCAGGATGCCGGTATCATCCGCAACCGCCTCAAACTCAAGGCTGCCCGGCGCAATGCACAGGCCTGGCTGGCTGTGGATAACCCCGCCGAATGGCTGTGGTCGTTCGTTGGCGGCGCGCCGAAGGTTAACCACTTCACCGGCCGCAGCGAGGTGCCGGCGGTGACCGATGAAGCCAAGGCGATGAGCAAGGCTTTGCAAAAAGCCGGCTTCACCTTCGTCGGCCCAACCATCTGCTACGCCTTCATGCAGGCCACTGGCATGGTCATGGACCACACCACCGATTGCGATCGCTACCCCGCCTTGCTGCGCTGAGGGGTTACAATGCGCGCCTTGCTGAAATAAGGAATTCGCCTGTGGAAAAGTTCAAGGGCGCCCTGATGGTCGGGGTGCTGCGTCTGTTTGCCAAGCTGCCCTGGGGCGCTGTGCAGCGCGTGGGTGCCGGCATCGGCTGGCTGATGTGGAAGCTCCCCAACGGTTCGCGCAACGTGGTGCGGATCAACCTGGCCAAGTGCTTCCCCGAAATGGACCCGGTTGCCCGTGAGCAACTGGTCGGCCAGGCGCTGCGCGATATCGGCAAGTCCTTTGTCGAAAGCGCCTGTGCCTGGATCTGGCCGCCGCAGCGTTCGCTTGAGCTGGTCAAAGAAGTGCATGGCCTGGAAGTGCTGGAGCAGGCCCTGGCCTCGGGCAAGGGCGTGGTGGGTATCACCAGCCACCTGGGCAACTGGGAAGTGCTGAACCACTTCTACTGCAACCAGTGCAAACCGATCATCTTCTACCGGCCGCCGAAGCTGAAGGCGGTGGACGACCTGTTGCGTGAGCAGCGCGTGCAGATGGGCAACCGCGTGGCGCCTTCGACCAAGGAAGGCATCCTTAGCGTGATCAAGGAAGTGCGCCGCGGTGGCCAGGTGGGCATTCCGGCTGACCCGGAACCGGCGGAATCGGCGGGTGTGTTCGTGCCGTTCCTTGGCACCCAGGCGCTGACCAGCAAGTTCGTGCCGAACATGCTCGCGGGTGGCAAGGCGGTGGGGGTGTTCCTGCATGCCCTGCGGCTGCCGGATGGCTCGGGCTTCAAGGTATTCCTCGAAGCGGCACCGGAAGAGATGTACAGCACCGACGTGAATGTGTCGGCGGCGGCGATGAGCAAGGTGGTCGAGCGCTATGTGCGCGAGTACCCGAGCCAGTACATGTGGAGCATGAAGCGCTTCAAGAAGCGCCCGGCTGGCGAGCCGCGTTGGTATTGAGATCTTTGGGGGCGCTCTGCGCCCCATTCGCCGGCAAGCCAGCTCCCACATTGACCGCGCTGGCCTGAAGTTATCCTTCAACCTGAGGAAACCAGGGGTTGGGCACAGAGTTCAAGGGCCTGCGCGGTCCCTGTGGGAGCTGGCTTGCCTGCGATGGGCTGCAAAGCAGCCCCAGCAATCTCCCACATTGACCGCGCTGGCCTGAGGTTATCCTTCCACTTGAGGAAACCAGGGGTTGTGCACAGAGTTCAAGGGCCTGCGCGGTCCTTGTGGGAGCTGGCTTGCCTGCGATGGGCTGCAAAGCAGCCCCAACAATCTCCCACATTGACCGCGCTGGCCTGAGGTTATCCTTCAACCTGAGGTA